>JAKAQP010000015.1 GCA_021822485.1 bacterium | reverse complement strand
ACCGATACATTTATCAGTTCTTTCTTTGTTTCGGCTATATCCTGAGCCACAATTCCCATAGCTTCCGTTAGTGCGGAATTAGATTCCGAATAAAGGCCTGCGGTTATTAAGGCTTTATCGCCGCCGGCCAAGCGGCCCGCTTTGTTTATGTCTTCAAAGCTTAAATTCCTGCTTGTCATCAATTTCGCGCATGAATTTAACGAACCGACGAACATATTTATTTCGCCGGATATCTTATATAATTTGCCGATAATTTCATTAATACCGTTTTTTGTAAAAACGCCAGTTTTTAAGTTTCCGCCGGAAAAATTGCCTTTATCTATGCTTTCTATAATAATTTGAAGCCTTTCAATAGGTTTAATCAAAAAATAATATATATAAACGGCGGAGATTATAATACCGGCTATAATTATAACGGATGCTGATTCTGGAGAAAAATGACGCGGAAAGAAAAAAAACGGCACGGCAAATATAATTAGCGTAAATAAATATACGGCGGCGAACTTAGCCGCTATATCGTAAGAAATTTTCTTGAATGCCATGATTGCATCTCCATTTTAAATATTTTTATATATTTTTATAAATAAATATTTAGTATTTAGATTAATATAATGCAATTATTATGCCATTGATAACATCAATATAAATTAAAAGAAATATATACTTTAATTAGCCTTTTTATATAGATATTATCTTTAATAATTGCAGTAATATATTAAATTGCAACTTATTATTAAAAACAATTTATAACTTAGTTGACAAAATGCCAACTTAGTTGGCATTTTGTCAATAGAAGCATGGTGAACATAATTATTTCAGCTGAAAATAGCAAAAAATTATAGCATTTTATACGGGTTTTCGATTTATCAACAGGCGTTTAAAAATAGTCTTTTTAAATTAACTTTTTTTTAACTTTTTTTAATTGTCATTGTATTAATAATTTTGTATAATGAAAAAATAAATTCAGCCAAGTTGCATTATAGACCAACCGCAATAAAATATTTTTTTAGCATATATAAGCCGAAGTGGTGGAATTGGTAGACGCACCGGACTCAAAATCCGGCGGGAGCAATCCCATGGGGGTTCGATTCCCCCCTTCGGCACCACATATTTTATAAGGTTCTCCGGTTCCAAACCTTTTTCATATTTAATCAAATAAGACCATTTTTTACCCATTTTTGTCTTTTTTATGGCGAGATTTTCACATAGGTGATATAATACATATAAGTCAATAAAACGCTGGTGAAAATGAGGATTTAAGACATGTCAATCGTGAAAAACGGCAAATATTACTTCTACGACTTCGTCCATGAGGGAAAAAGATACCGGAAAAGTTGCAGAACTGCCGATAAAAAACTTGCCGAACAGATAGAAATATCGGTCAAAAACGACGTAATAAAAAACAATTACAGCCTGCCTACCGCCAGAAATAAAAATCTTTTATTTAAAACCGCATGGGAAAATTACATGAAAAGTATTGCCGGAAGCAACACTAAAAAAACTATCGAGAGAAAAATCGTAGCAAGTTTGCATTTCCTTCCATTTTTAGAAAATAAAAAATTATACGATATATCCACCCTCGATATAAAAAATTACCAGACGGAAAGAAAGTTGGAGATATTAAACGACCCTAAAAACGGCGGAAAAAAAGAATCGGAGATAAATTTTCGCTCGATTAATATTGAAGAAGGTTGTCTTTCGGCCAACCCTTAAGAGGACAGACTGCGGCGGGATTGCCGCCGAAAACACGGCCTGTAAATGCATCTATTTGAAATTGTTTGATTTTCATAAAGTATTAAAAAATAAATCGCATACCTTTTTTATAATAAAGTCGAGAACCTCGAACTGCTTGTCTTCCGGAAGCGCTTTAACGGTTTTGATTATTTTGACGGATAAATTCGTATCTAATTTAGTCTTTAAAAATATTGGCGTTCTTTTAAAACCTAATGATACATTATAAATTGCTATAATTTATTTAATTGCTTCAAATATTTCATAAATTTTGGTATAGGGGTAATTCAATAAATTATCTGAATTATTTTTGAATTTAAGTTTTTTAGCACGATTTAATCATCACCAAATTTATCCGAATATTTATCAAAAAAATTAATTTTGTCAAATTCTTTTTTATTTTTAGAATAAGATGATAAAAATTTTTGTAATTCTTTTATAACTGTTTCACATTCAAATCCGGGCTTGTTATAGTCTTCAAAATACAAAAGAAGCCATAATTCGAAACAGGGAAACGAGGTTATTAAACTAATGTTATTTCGCTTACCTAAATTTTCAGCTTTAGAAAGATTTTCCTTTACTGTTTTTTCTTTTGTTTTTACGACTATATCAATATCAAAGACACAGAATATGCCGCCCAATACGTTATTATTGTCTTTAATTTTGTTTTTTTCTTTTACGGCGTATCTTACTATATTATAAGGATCTGTAGCATGTCCTGCAGTTTTAACGTTTATATAAACCTTTGATTCGCTATTATTTCTGTGCTTTCTATATTGCTTAAAATATATTTCATCAATATTACCCTCCGTTACTATTAAAAATATTCTATGGCTTTCCCGTATTTTTCTTGATCTTTTAAATTTAACCATTTTTAGCTCTCATGCCATTAATTAGCCATATATTTATATATTAGGAACTGCGCCATATTGACCATAAAGGTAGCGTATTTTAATATCATCCTCTAATCTCGGCTTAGGTTTTATATCATCTAACGAAAAAAGGGCCGTACTTCCGTTTTTTTCTTTTTCCGTAAACCAGATTTCATCCCTGCGGAACTTTTCCGTATCTAACAGATCGGAATTATGAGAGCTAAAAATAAGCTGCGAGTCGGGATAAATATCATAATAAAAATCTAATAAAAGATTTATTAAATGAGGATGCATTGACGATTCTAACTCATCGATTAAAATAATACCTTTATTTTCGATAAAAAACGGCAAAAAATAGAATAGTTTCTGCGTTCCGCTTGACTCCTCGTTTATTGTTAATTTACCAGAAATACCGTCATATTCATGCGTAAAATTGATTTCATCGCCTATAAGATTATCCATATCTAATTCTTTATTTGAACTTTTAATTTCAATACCTTTATCTTGCAGGATTTTTGTCAAAACCTCAACTCCTTTACTTATATTTTTAGTTTTAATTTCTAAATCGGTAATCCCTAAATCCGCTTTTTGTAAAAAACTTATTAACTTATCCTTGCCTTTATTCTTATAATACTCAACGATATTGTTCATAAAAATTATACTGCTTAATAAATCTATTTGATTAAGCACAGGAGAAATGTTATTAAAAAAAGCATAAATATTTTTCGCTTTCTCCTCGTTCATCGTCGCCGCAACCGATAAAAATAATGAATTCTCTTTTGTCATATCGGCTATAGATTTATTCCGCCCCTTCATATCGCTTCCAAATTTGTATCCGTCAGTTTTGCTTCTTTGGAAAAGATTTCTTTTCTGATTTTTTGGATAATAATGCAACCATTCATTGTATATTTCTTTTTCGCTCAACTCGAAACCGTATGAATACAAAACGCCATCGTCAAGAATGAAAGTCGTTTCGAATTTTGATAAACGATTATCTTTTCCCTTTAAAAATTTAAACGGAACAACACCTGTCGGAGCAATGGGAAGATTTTGCGAAGAATACAATACTAATTTTTTCATAAAATCTATAGCTTTAAGCATATTGGTTTTACCGGAAGCATTCGGTCCAAATATTCCAGCCGTTCTTAGAACTTTAATCTTGTATTTATCAAACTCTTTAATATGATTCAGCAATGTTTTGTCGGCATTGTTCGCAACCATGCTTAGAGTCTGTTCTTCGCTTATAGAAAGATAATTAGAAACTTTAAATTCTACTAACATAAATTTAATCTCTTACTGAATATTTAATTAACTTCAATTTAATTTAATATAATTAAAAATATATTTAATTATACCACTTTTTGTGATTTAATTGCAAAAAATTAAATATCTAAAGATTTATAACTTATAATATAATAAACTCTCCAATATTATTAATAGTTTTTTTAACGCCTCCGGTAATTTCACAATATTTTTTAGCAAGAATGGAGTCCTCGCTATAATCAGCAATACTGCCATCGTCATTAGGATATCTATCGCCTAATGCTTGTTCTAAAATATATAAAATAAGGAATAAAAAAAACAAACGCGTAAATTAAATCAAATTTATTTGATTCAAAGTAAGTTTTTAATATATTTTTATCATTTTTGAAGAAACGACAATCCAAAAGAACCCTACCTATTCGTTAAAAACTTGAACGACATCTATAAGGCTTCAAAACCCGGCAAAAAGACAGAATTGATAAAGAGCGCGTAGAAGAAATTCTTAAGGAGAACGATTATAATATGACGAGGGCGGCTAAGACTATCGGAAATACGAAACAGTTTATCAGCTTCCTGGCAAAAAAGTTCGGGATTAAGAAACCAAGCAAGGCATAAGGTATTTAGCATATCCTTTAAAAAATTTTCTATAAAATTTTCTATAGTTTGGAATTTATTTAAAAAGCTGATAAAATAATAATATAATACACATAATTTTTAATATAAGATATAAAAAGAATTAGAGAATTATAAATACAAACAGGAGATTTAAATAATGAAGATAGTATTGGAAATAAAAGATATCGAAAAAGCAAAAACCGTCATAAACTTTTTAAACCAGAATCCCTATATAAAAATTAAAGATATCGAAAATATAGAGAAAAAGAAAAAAACATTCGATATGAACCAAATGTTCGGATTATGGAAAAAAAGAACTTTTACAAAAGAAGAAATCAGGGAAAAGGCGTGGGGTTATTAAAGTGGTATTATGCGATACCGATGTAATGATAGAATTCTTCAAAGGAAACGTTTCTACAAAAAACATATTAGAAAACTCGAAAAATAATCTTGGACGTTAGAAGTCGCCGACTAACTTGAATTAATGTCCGTTTAAACCGAAATATGTAATTTATGTTATTTAATTTATGTTTTGATTTTTATATTTACGTATTATAAAATATATTAAATATATTCAATATTCGACGACTTGATAAAAGGCGAATTATGAGTACTAAAGAATTACTTTTAAATGAAATAGAACATTGCCCGGAGCCTTTTCTTAACGAGGTTTTAGATTTTATGAATTTTTTAAAAACAAAATCTATTCAGGAAAGACTTGCGATTACCGTTATAAGCGAATCCTCTCTTAAAAAAGACTGGCTTAAGCCTGAGGAAGATAAAGCATGGCAGAATTTGTAAAGGGAGATGTCGTTGTAGTTCCTTTTCCTTTTTCCGATTTAAGCCAGGCTAAAAGACGACCTGCCTTAGTTATTTCAAAATTAGACGGTGACGATTTAATCCTTTGTCAAATAACAAGTCAAACCGTTAAAGACAATTATGCCATTCCAATCAATAAAAGCGATTTTGAATCGGGAGATTTAAAACAATCGAGCAACATAAGACCTAATAGAATATTTACAGCCGACGGCAATATTATCCTTTATAAAATCGGTAATCTTACGAAAAATAAGGTCAATCAAATTATAGAAAGCATAGTTGAAATCATACGAAGATGAATTGCCTATAAAAAAATGGCAGACGTGACATTTTATACAAAATTAAAAATAGCGAGTATGCTGAATGATGGCCGGATTTTCACATAGGCATATTTTTCATAAGCATAAATACTCTTTAAAATTAATAACTTATAAAAAATCATAACCGGACTCAAAATCCGGCGGGAGCAATCCCATGGGGGTTCGATTCCCCCCCTTCGGCACCAAATTATAACGTCCCGATAAATTAACACAACTTGAAGCGTATTATTCGCGGTAAAAGAAACCCTAAGACTTTATCCTAAAAAGACCGATAAAAAAAGAAGAGGCGACGATATTTTTAATTTAAATCAAAGTTTAGCCCTTAGATATTGTTTAGGCCATTCGATATCTACGCCAAGTTTGCGTGCCGCCGTAAGAGGCCAATAAGGATTGCGGAGCAGTTCCCTGCCGAGAGCTACCATATCGGCAGTTCCGGAACTTAATATGAAATCGGCAAATTCCGGTTTCGTAATAAGTCCCACGCCCGAAACGGCTATACCGGCTTTTTCCCTTATCTCTTTTGCGAAGCCGAGCTGATAGCCAAAATATATATTCATTTTTGCTTTCGGAGACGTTCCGCCTGAAGAACAGTCTATTAAAGATACCCCCGCTTTTTTTAACATTTTCGCTAAAGCTATGGACGATTCTATATCAAAACCGCCCTCTACCCAATCTACTGCGGAAATTCTTACTAATACAGGTTTATTTTTCAGCCGGCTTTCTGATTTTATTGCGCTTATAATTTCCAGCAGGAGCCTTGCCCTGTTTTCGAGACTGCCGCCGTATTTATCGGTTCTTTTATTGGATATAGGCGATAAAAATTCGTTTATCAAATAACCGTGGGCGGCATGTATTTCCAATACGTCGAATCCCGCCTTATCGGCATTTTTTGCTCCGTTTGCGAAATCATTTATAACCTTTTTAATATCGTTTACATCCATCTCTTTAGGAACTGGATAACCTTCATCGAAAGGAACGGGGCTGGGACCAAGAACCTGCCAGCCGCCTTCGCTCTGTTTTAAAGGGTTTTCTCCAAGCCACGGAGCATTCGTCGACGCTTTTCTTCCGGCATGCGCCAGCTGTATTCCCATTACCGACCCGCAGGATTTACAAAATTCTATAACGGGCTTAAAAGCCTCTACTTGCTTTTCGTTCCATATTCCGGCATCGTAGGGACTGATTCTTCCTTCAGGGCTGACGCCGGTAGCTTCAACCATGATAAGTCCGACGCCGCCTACCGCTCTTGCCCCTAAATGGGCGGTATGAAAAGAACCTATTACGCCGTCAACCGCCGAGTACATACACATTGGCGCCATCATTATTCTGTTTTTAATTTTTATTCCGCCTATCTCTATCGGTTCAAAAAGCATTCTCATAATAATTCCCCCTCCCTTATCTTATTTGTTTAAATTATTATCTGTTATCGTTATTTATTTTATAGTTATCTTTAATTTAATTTAACTTAAACTTAAACTTAATCCGTTTTTAGAAATTTTTTATCAGCATAAACTAACGTCATGCATTTATATATCCGCTTTCGCAGGAATAACTATGCTGTGCGTGGAATGGTGAATTGTTATTATTCTTCTCTTCTTACTCATATTATACCACATCAAACGCCCTCATAGCCAAAAAAATATTCCGTTAAATAAGATGTCGTGCTATAATGGTTTTTATGGTAGATGATAGTTTTAGAATAGGAAGCGGTTACGATATACATAAGTTTTTAGAATTTACGCTTTTTGAAAATGCCGCAAAAAAATTATATCTCGGCGGGGTGCCTATAGAAGAACATGTCGGGGTCGAAGCTCATTCCGACGGCGACGTCGTGCTTCATTCGCTTACCGATGCCCTGCTTGGAGCTTTATCTCTTCCGGATATCGGCGTTTTATATCCGGATAATCTAAAATCAACAAAAGGAATAAGCAGCGTAGAAATAATAAATTACGCATACGGATTGGTTAAAGAAAAAGGCTACAATTTAGTTAACGCGGATATTACTATAGTCACGCAAACCCCTAAAATTTCATCTTATAAAGAACAGATGATAAGTTCCGTATCTTCCGCCTTAAACGTAGACAAATCCCGTATAAATATTAAAGGCAAGACTAAAGAAGGGCTTGATTCCGTCGGCAAACAGAAAGCCATAGAATGTTTCAGCGTCTGTCTTTTATCTAAGGTATTAAAATGAAAATATACGCGGTATTGCTTGCCGCAGGAATAGGTTCGCGCTCCGGTTTCTCCATTCCTAAACAGCTTGTAAAAATAAAAAATAAAGAAATTATTCTGCACAGTCTCGATATTTTTTTAAATTCCAAAATTAATTTCGATGCAATTATAATAACTATTCCTCCGCCGCAAATTTTTAATTTTAACTGGGACGCTTTTTTCGGCAGCAATATTTCGAAAGAAAAAATAGAAAAATTAAAAATAGTAACCGGCGGAAAGTCGCGGCAGGAATCCGTATATAATGCTATAAAATTTATAGAAAATACCTATATAAAAACAAAAGCATACCGTGTAAACTCGGAAAATACCTTCGTATTTATCCACGATTCCGCAAGACCTTTCGTAACCGAGAACGAATTAAGTTTGTTATTGGATAAAACGGCAGAATACGGCGCGGCGTTCTTATGTTCAGGCGTTACTGAAACCATAAAAGAAATTCACGGCGGAAATAACGGCGCAAGCGCGGAAAAATCGAAAAACAAAGCAGACGCGGTTAAACTTAAAACTCTTTTGAGGGACAGCCTTATATCCGCTAAAACTCCGCAGACATTCAAATTTGAAGTTATCAAAAAAGCAGTTTATAAAGCTGCCGAAGAAAATTTTATATCCACCGACGACGTATCTTTAGTCGAAAACTTAGGTTTGACCGTGTTTCCCGTAAAATCTACAGATTTAAATATAAAAATAACATCTGCCTTGGACTTTGAAATAGCCGAACTGTTTTTAAAAAAATTCCATAAATCGTCTTAAATTTTTACGAGGCTAAACCGCAAACGCAGGCGAAATTTAATCGAAAAGGCAATTCCGTCCTCCGTTGTTATATAACTGCTTGCTCTTTTTCGCTGTTTATTTTTGCAAATATCATTCTGCCGCTGGAAGTCTGAAACACGCTCGTCACGATAACCTCTAACTCCGAGCCGACTAATTTCATGGCATCTTCTACCACTACCATAGTTCCGTCGTCCATATATGCTATGCCTTGATTTTTTTCCCTGCCCTCTTTTGTAATCAAAACAGTCATAGTTTCGCCCGGCAAAAGAATAGGTCTCAAAGCCTTAACTAAATCGTTTATATTTAAGACCTTTATATTCCTGACCTGCGCAACTTTATTAAGGTTAAAATCCGTCGTAATAATTTTGCCGTTATTTTCTTTTGCAAAAGCGATTAATTTTGCGTCTACTTCTTTGATATTCTGGTAATCTACGTCGGTAAACTTTATGTTTATATTTTTATCTTCTCTGAGTTCTTTAAGTATGTCCAATCCTCTCCTGCCCTTAACTCTTTTCAGCGGATCCTGGGAATCGGCTATATGTTGAAGTTCGTGTAAAACAAAAGAGGGAATAAGGAAAGTTCCGTCTATAAAACCGGTCTTCGATACGTCTAATATTCTTCCGTCTATTAAAGAACTTGTATCTATGACTTTATAATTGCCGCACTGTTCGGAATCCTCGGCTTTTACTCCGGAAAAATTAGTTGAGTTTGTTTCTTGCCTAAACTGATTCTGTCCCTCGTTTGAGGTTGTTCCGTCCTGCATTCTTATACCGACGGAAAAATCGTCGCTAACCCTAAGTCCTATAATTAATCCCAGATAACCCGCGACGAAATTTACAAAAGCATATGTAATATAACCAAGATCCGAACCGGTAAAGAAGGATTTAAAAAGCTGGTACGTAATATAATTGATTATAAAGAGCCCGATAAAAAGCCCGATTCCTCCGGTTAGTATTTTTTTGGTCGAAATAGATTCCATGCTTTTTTCGACTGATATAACTATAAAGCCTATAGTAAAACCGAACAGCAATCCTACATAAGATAAAAAATCGTTATGCCAGTATTCTTTACCGATTAAAAAACCAAGAACGGCCGAAATAAGAACAAGCGATATCCTTATAAAAAGAATAGGTTTTTTATTAAAAATTTTCATTTATATGATAAAATGATATATATTATAAATATACGTTTAAATTAAAATTTATGCATCTAATTTTAAACTTTGAGTTGCTTCGGTCTTTTTTATAAATATTTTTTTTATTTTCTCTTCTACAAACGTTTCGGACCTGTTCATAACTGTAGAAATTTCTTTTATTATTAAATGTTTTGCTTTTTCAAACATTTTCTTTTCTGCGAAAGACAATTCCTTTTCGCATTTTAACGTATATAAATCTCTCAGAACTTCGGCAACTTCAAAAGGGCAGGAGGAGCATAATTTTACATTATATCCGTTAAATCTTTTGTTCCATGATTCTTTTTTTGCAAAAGATCTTTTTTCGCATTTCTCTTCGAGCACGTCGAAAACCTTCTGTATCTCGTTTTCTTTAATTAAAAGACGCAATCCGACTTCAGTCTCGTTTTTTACCGGTACCAAAATTTTAGCGTTGTTTTCTAAAACCCTGATATTGTAAAAAGAAATTTCCACGGAACCTATCGTTTTTTTAGAAATAGATTCTACGATACAGACTCCATACCCAGGATAAAATACAAATTCGTTTAAGTTAAACATTTTTAGCCTCCTTAAACTTTTTAAAAAATTAATTTAAGTATATTAGTTATTCCGTTAATTATAAGCTATATTATAAGCCGTATCTCTTTCCACGGGTATCTTGCCCGTTTCGTTAATTATTTTTTTTAAGTTTTTGACGCTGAGGCCGGAGGGCTGAGAAGAACCGGCGTTATGAGATATTTTTTCCTCTATCAATGTTCCGTCGAAGTCGTCGGCGCCGAATGAAAGAGATACCTGCGCAAGATTAATGCCGAGATTTACGAAAAAAGTTTTTATATGTTTAAAATTATCTAAAAAAAGGCGGGCAGTAGCAATAACTTTAAGGTCGTCGTACCCTGAAGTAAGCGATGAATTTTTTACCGCTGTGTTTTTCGGCTGGAATGCAAACGGGATGAAAGATTTAAATCCCCCTGCTTCGTCCTGTGCGTTTCTTATATCGTTTAAGTGGTTTACCCTGTCGGCGAAGCTTTCTTTTACTCCATAAAGCATTGATGCGTTTGAACCGATTCCTGTTCTATGCGCCGCTTTATGAATATAAATCCATCTCTCGCCGCTGATTTTATTTGGACAAAGTTTATTTCTTACGGCGGGATTAAAAATTTCGGCGCCGCCTCCGGGAAGACTATTTAAACCCCTTTCTTTTAAATCGTATAGTACAGCTTCCACGGATAAACCGGAAATCTTAGACAAATAGTCTATTTCTACGGCGGTAAACGCCTGAATCATAAGGGAAGGAAATTCTTTCTTTATTCTGCGAATCATGTCTAAATAAAATTTGTAAGGCAAGGATGGATGAAGACCTCCGACTATATGGACCTCTTTAAAATTATTCAATTTATGATGTTTTCCTATATATTCTATTATTTCGTCTATACTCATTGAATATGCGTCGCTTTCTTTCCCCGTCCTGTAAAAGGCGCAAAATGCACACCTGTTTATACATATATTGGTATAGTTAACATGAATATTGACTATATAATAAACACTGTTTCCGTTAATTTTATTGTTTTTATAGTTCGCAAGCTCTCCTATAGAAAGCAGGTCTTTAGATTCGAATAAAAACAGGGCGTCTTCAACCGTAAGCCTTATATTATTATAAACTTTTTCCTTAATTAAATCAAAACTTTTATTTTTCATTATATTTTCCGTTATAACCTTCCCATCTTTCATATATATCGTTCTCTATAGAAAGGCTGTCTAAAATTCTGCCGGTGATAAAATCGACTATATCGCTTATCGTTTTAGGCTTATTATAAAAACCCGGAATCAGCGGAAGTATTACCGCGCCGGATGAATATAGCGACAGCATGTTTTTAAGATGTATATCGTTGAGCGGAGTTTCTCTAGGGCATACTACAAGTCTTTTTTTTTCTTTTAAAACTACGTCCGCCGCACGTTCAATTAGATTTCCGGAAATTCCGCAAGCTATCCTTGCAAGCGAACCCATAGAACACGGAACTACCGCCATACCTTTCACCTCTTTTGCCGAACCGCTCGCAATTTTAGACTCCAAAAATTTTTCGTCTAAAAGTTCAAACATTTCGAAATAAGAATTAAAAGCTGCGTCCGAGGCAATATTAGAATTGAACGTTAAATTAAGTTTTATCGCGTTTAGTATTTCTTGTTTTGCATCGAAATTAGAAATTTCGGGATTAACGTTATTACTAATTTTTGCTTTATCTTTATAATTATAACCGCCTTTAAAAATGTCCAGTTCTTCTTTCATTACCGTAAAACCTGGCTCCGAAACGATAAGATGAACGAAATAAGAATGTTCGATTAAAGCTTTAAGAAGGCTCAGCCCGTATATTGCGCCGGACGCGCCGGTTATGGCAAGAATATATGAATATTTTTTAGTCATTTATAATAATTTATAATAATATGCTATGTTTAACGATATAAAAACGAAAAAAGTGATAGATATATAACCGTTCATGGTAAAAAACGCCATATCGATATTATCCAAACTTTTAAAAACCAAAATATGCTCATACGCAAAAAATCCGACTACAAGAACTATACCGATAATATATAAAAAATTAAGGTTAAATAAAAAATATAAATAAACCAGGCAGAGCAGGGCAAATAAATGCAGTAATCTTGCAGTTATTACGGCATTTTTTACTCCGAATTTAGCCGGCACCGAAAAAAGTCCGTTTGCAATATCGAAATCGTAATCCATTACGGCATAAAGTATATCGAATCCTGCTCCCCAGAAAACTACCGCAAGACCGAGAATGAAAATTTTATAATCCAAACTGCCTGTTACGGCAAGCCATGTTCCTATAGGTCCTAACGCCATGCTTATTCCAAGCACGAGATGGGAAAAAAAAGTGAATCTTTTAGTAAAAGAATAAAAAGTTACAAAAGCTATCACTAAAGGAGCAAGTACGAAACAGGTAAAATTAAGTTCGTACGCCGCTATGATAAGAACCGCGTATGACAGTATTCCAAAAATAACGCTGTATAAAACCGACAGCTCGCCCTTTGGAAGCGTTCTCGACATAGTCCTTTTGTTTTTAGCGTCTATTTTTCTGTCTATTACTCTGTTGAACGCCATAGCTCCGCTTCGTCCGGATGCCATAGCGATAATAATCCATATTATTTTATAGTAAAAAAAAGGCGTGCCGAAAGAACCGGGATATTTATCGTAAAAAGCAAGAAAAAAAGCGCTCAGCGCAAAAGGCAGAACGAAAATAGTATGTGAAAATTTTACTAACTCTAAAGTGTTTTTAATTTTTTTAAGCATCGATACCGTATTCTTTCCATTTTGCATCGACAAGTTTTTTTATTTCTTCGGACATAACGATATCGTCGGGCCATTTTCTCTTATAGCCTTCAGATGCCCATTTTTTAGTAGCGTCGATGCCCATTTTTGAACCGTAATTAGGAATATCGGAAGCATGTTCCAAAACGTCTATCGGTCCTTCGACAAAAGTTATGTCTCTTTTAGGGTCTATATTGTTGCAAATCCTCCAGATAACCTCGCTTCTGTCCTGAACATTTACGTCTTCGTCAAGTATTACTATAATTTTGGTAAACATCATTAAACCTAATCCCCATATGCCGTGCATAATCTTCTTTGCATGCCCCGGATAACTTTTTTTAATGCTTACGAAAGCAAGGTCATGAAATATTCCCTCAAAAGGAAGGTTTATATCTATTATTTCCGGAAAAATCTTTTTTATGGCAGGAAGGAAAAATCTTTCCGTAGCTTTTCCTATATAGCAGTCTTCCATAGGAGGCTTGCCTACTATTGTAGCCGGATATACGGCATCTTTCCTGTGCGTTATCAAAGTTACGTGAAAAACAGGATAAAAATCTTCCAACGAATAATATCCGGTATGATCGCCGAAAGGACCTTCCACCCTTAAATCCTCGCCTGGGTCTATGTATCCTTCAAGCACGAATTCGGCATTAGCCGGAACATATATATCGTTGGTCTCGCATTTAATTAGTTCTACGGCTTCGCCTCTTAAAAAACCGGCGAACATCATCTCTTCGATATCGGGAGGCAGCGGAGCGGTTGCCGAATAAATAACGGACGGATCTGAACCTATAACTACGGAAACCGGTATTCTTTGACCAAGCTCTTTATATTTTCTGAAATGCCTTGCGCCGTCTTTATGTATATGCCAATGCATCCCGCAGGTCGTATCGTCGTAAACCTGCATCCTGTACATACCTACGTTCGTAGAGCCTTTTTCCGGATCTTTAGTAAAAACAAGCGGAAGAGTAATAAAGGGACCGCCGTCTTCCGGCCATGTTTTTAAAACGGGCAGAATGTCTAAAAGTGGCGGTTTATCTATTATAACCTCTTTGCATTTTGCGTTTTTTACTATCTTGGGCATATAGTCGGCAAGTTTTTTAAGCTTTGAAAGCGATTTTATCTTTTCAAAAAAATTTGTCGGAATGTCTGGGTCGATAATTTCCTCTATTCTTTTGGCGACGTCGTCTAAGTTTTCGACTTCAAAAGCTTTCAATATTCTCTTGTTGGAACCGAAAATATTTATTAAAACGGGAAAATTATATCCTTTAACGTTTTCGAATAAAAGAGCCGGACCCTCTTTCTTTACCGTCCTGTCCGCAATCTCGGCTATTTCCAAAATCCTGTCGACCGGAGCGCTAACCCTTTTTAAATTACCGTCTTTTTCTAAAACTCCGATAAATTCGTGCAGGTCTTTATAAGGCATATCGTTTATTATAAATATTATAAATTAAATTTTAGGAAATCAGGTTAAAGTTTATTACGTCTTCTATTATAGCAAAAAATCGGAAAAAATGGGATATTTTATTTTTTAATTCTGTATTCTCCTTTTTTTACCGTGTATCCGATAACGTCGAAATATTCCAACAACGGTATCGCATATTTTCTGGAAACTCCGGCAATTTCTTTTATATCCTTAGGCTCCAATTTTTCATTTTTTTCGAAAAAAACGTCTAATTTTAATTTTACGGCGTCTATCTGTTCTTTTAAATAATACATATCATGTTTGACTTTTACGATTTTGGACGATTTAAGCATTAAACTCAATATATAATTTAATGTTTTTCTGGGCATGGCTATTTTTCTTTCTATCTCACCGTAATCCGGAACGCTGTTTCCGTTAGAAATCAATAAATCTTCAATTTTTTTTGCCGCGCCTGCGTATTCCGGAGGAATATCCGTACTAGCTTCTTTAACAGCTTTAAATCCTTTAGGAATTATATTTCCTATGCTGTCGTAAAATAAATACTTTTCGCTTAACAAGTCGTTTATCAAAATATCGAAAACAATATCAGCCGCTTTATAAGGCGCTTTATAAGCATTTTCGGCGTTTAGCCTTTCGGCAAAAACGTTAAAAAGCTCAGTTTTGCCGTAAATTTTTTTATCATTTTCTACAATATCCTTTAATACTTTTTTCCCTTTATTGTAAAAATCCGCAGTAAACGCATACTTGTTTTTATTGCCGGTTATTATTTTTCCGTCTTTTTTTAACCGCTCTATAATTTCAAAAAAATCGGATAAATTTAAATTAAATTTTTTATAAATACTTTCTAAATTAACGGCTTGGAATATTTTAATAAAATCGCAAACTGCATCGTTTGCGTTATCGGAAATAATATTTTCGTATAATTCGTTAAATATTTCCGAGTATTCGAAATCCGCCGAAGAATCTATAATAGTACCGCCGCCGATAGTTTTTCCGGCTCCTATATCCCTTATAATAAATTTTTCGCCGGTCATAGAAGCTATTTCGCCGTTTAATTTAAACAAAGCATACGAAAATTCTCCGGGTTTAATTTTCTTATCATTATTAAAAACTATTATTTTAGCCGTAACGGATGACGTTCCTGTCATAAACATCAAGTTAATATGGCTTTTAAGGTCTTTTTTATTTTCAAAGTCGTAAAAAGTTTTGGCTAAAACGGCATTTGACGCCGTTAAAGAATCTTTTTCGGAGATAACGTCTCCAAACTTTACGTTTTCTTTTTTCAACGAAGGGACGTTAACCGATATTCTCATGGATTTAAAAGCCGTATCTACCGGTTTATTATGGGATTCTATGCTTTTTACCCTTGCCGTTATACCCTGCGGCATTATCTGGATTTCGTCGTTTACCTTAAAAGTTCCGTACTTTAAGGTGCCTGCTAAAATCGTCCCGAAACCTTTTGAAGAAATAATTCTGTCTATAGGCAAAAAAACTTTGGTGGGATTATAAATTTTATTATATTGCCTCTGAGAATTATATTCCTGAAAAATTTTTTCTATATTTTTTTTTAATTCTTCGATACCCTTGCCTGATTTTGTCGATACTTCAAAGATATTCGACGAATATTTTTCATAACCGTATGCTTTTAAAAATTGCTTTACTTCAAATTCTCTTTTTACGAGTATTTCGGAAGAAACCGAATCGATTTTCGTTATTACCGGAATTACAAGCCTTATTCCCAGAAGTTTTAAAATGAGCAGATGCTCTTTGGTCTGCGCCATTATTCCGTCGTCTGCCGCAATTACTAGCAAAACTCCGTCCATACCGGTTGAACCGGAAACCATAGTTTTAATAAATTTAGCGTGACCGGGAACATCGACTATACCTGCGGAAATACCGGAAGCAAAGCGCATATCGGCATAACCCAAAACGATGCTTATACCCCGCTTTCTTTCTTCTTCTAATCTGTCGGTCTCTATGCCGGTTAAAGCTTTAATAAGGGAAGATTTTCCGTGGTCTATATGACCGGCGGTTCCGAGTATAAAATTATTATTCATAGAAGTAATATTTTATCATACGGGAGTTTTAAAAAAAATAGCCCGGCTCTTTTTACGGAACCGGGCCACCTTTAGGAGGAGTGATGGAAAGCTTACAGTTTGTCTTGGTTTCGAGAAAACTTTTTATTATATTACTGATATATATAATTTATTTTATAGAATATGCCAGATAAAGCTTCATATTGCCGCGTCTTATATAAAACAGGAACTGTTTTGATTTTTCCGCCCTGTCTATATCGCTGACATACTCAGAAATATTATTGACGATATGATGGTTAATCGACTCAATAACGTCCCCTGGCATTATACCCATTCTTTGGCCTGCGCCGCCTGGTATAACTTTTGAAACTATAACTCCGTGATGAACGTTTTGTATCCCGTAACTCTGCATATTTTGAGGAGTAAGGGGAATAACGGTTATTCCTAATTTTTTTGCCGAAATTTTCTGCGCTTTTTTGTTAAAAACATTGCTTTTGCTGTTCCAGTTGCCGACCGTTATAGATAAAACTATCTTTTTTCCGTTCCTTATTACTTCTACAGGAACTGTTGCTCCAGGTTTAGTATTGCCGACTAACCACGGAAGCTGAGACATTTCTTTTACTTTTATACCGTTGTATTTTATTATGACTTCTCCGCTTCTTAAGCCTGCTTTTGCTGCCGGCCCTCCCGGAACTACAGAGGAAACAAGCGCTCCGCGGGTAGTTTGAAGATTAAATGCTTTTTTAAGAGACGGAGTGATTTCCTGAATTTCTATTCCAAGCCAGCCTCTTGTTATTTTGCCTGTTTCAAGCTCCGGAAGAACTTCCTTTACGACGTTTACCGGTATAGAAAAGCCTATTCCTTGAGCTCCTTTTATAATTGCCGTATTAATGCCTATTACCTGACCTTTCATGTTTATCAGCGGACCGCCGCTGTTTCCCGGATTAATTGCGGCATTTGTTTGAATAAAGTCTTCGTAAGGTCCTCCTATAGCTCTGCCTTTTGCGCTTATAATTCCATTCGTTACCGTCCAGCCTAAACCGAATGGATTTCCTATTGCAAGAACCCATTCGCCTATTTGAGATTTCGCGGAATCGCCTAATACCGCCGCCGGAAGATTGTTGCCGTCATTTATTTTAAGCAGGGCAAGATCTACCTGCGGGTCTTTGCCTATAACCCTCGCCCTGAATGTTTTGCCTGTAGAAAGTTTTACGTATATTTTAGTCGCTCCTTTTATGACATGGTTATTAGTAATTATGTATCCGTTTTTACTTATAATTACTCCCGAACCTAAACTTTCTTCGGTATATGTCGACTGCGGTGCATTATTAAAAAAATTTTTAAAAAAATTACCGAACGGGTTAGGCTGCGTGCCGAATGGACTTTCATACATCTGAAAAGGACCGCTCTTAACTTTTTGAGTCGTCCTTATATTTACGACGAAAGGTTTATCTTTTTTTATTAATGCAATGAAATTGCTTGGCCCATTCTGCGCCGGCATCGTAGAATTTGTAGCAGTGTAAATTACCGGAGCGGTTCCTTCCGCCATAGATTTTTTAAAAAGATGCAAATTGGCGGTTATTATAACCCCCGCTATTATACCGATAAGAACGGCTACTCCTGCGCCTATAATTTTTGAATCTGACTTAAATCTCAATTTCATAGTCTAAAAACCCTCGCTTAATTTTTATTGTTTAATTTAATTAATGCAAAAATCGTGCCATATTAAAAGTTAAAGTAATGAATTGCCTATAAACCCTGTCGGCAATAAAAAAATAAATAAATCTGACACCTTTAAATTCTTTTAAATTTTTAATTTTTTTGCCGTTTTGACAATTTATTATTGTCAAAACGGCAAAAAGTCTTAGGCAGGTTCGGCGGTAACTACAGTAACCTTTTCGACTATTACCCCCGATTCCTCCTTATAGTTTATAACTATTGAATCGCCGGAAACGATTGCGCCGGACAATAAATCGACGGCAATTTTATCCTGTATGAATGACTTAACCGCTCTCTTTAACGGTCTTGCTCCGTAAATCGGATCGTAACCTTCCATTGCTATAAACTTCAGCAAAGAATCCGTATATTCAGCGTCTATGCCTCTTTCCTTAAGTACGTTAATGAGTTTTTTCAGCTGTATTTCGACGATTTTCATTATATCGTTTTCGCTTAAAGCGTGGAATATTATTATATCGTCCAATCTGTTTAAAAACTCGGGCCTGAAATAATTTTTTAAAATTCCGTTAACGCTGTTTTTCATTTCTTCATACCGCTTGCCGCTGTAACTTTGAATAATATCGGAACCTATGTTGGATGTCATAATGACAATCGTATTTTTAAAGTCGACCGTTCTTCCCTGTCCGTCGGTAAGTCTTCCGTCGTCAAGAAGTTGGAGCATTACGTTAAACACGTCCTGATGGGCTTTCTCTACTTCGTCGAACAAAACTACGCTGTAAGGACGCCTTCTTACCGCTTCCGTAAGCTGTCCGCCCTCTTCGTACCCGACATAACCCGGAGGAGCACCTATAAGTCTCGATACTGCATGCTTTTCCATATACTCGGACATATCTATTCTTACTATATTGTTTTCGTCGTCAAATAAAAATTCGGCGAGGGCTTTTGCCAGTTCCGTCTTCCCGACGCCGGTAGGTCCGAGAAACATAAAAGAACCTATCGGTTTATTTACGTCCGATAAACCGGCGCGGGAACGCCTGATAGTATTGGCCACGCTGTTAATTGCTTCATTCTGAGATATTACCCTATTGTGAAGGTGTTCTTCTATTTGAAGAAGTTTCTCTTTTTCTCCCTCCATAAGTTTGGAAACGGGTATTCCCGTCCATTTAGCCACTACTCTAGCAATGTCTTCTGAATCCACTTCTTCTTTTAAAAAGCTTCCGTTTTCCTGCATTGCAATGAGAGATTTATTTAAATCTTCAAGTTTCTTTTCCAGTTCGTTTAATTTGCCGTATCTTATTTCCGCCACTTTATCGTATTTCCCTTCTCTTTCGTATCTCTGTTCCTCAATTCTCAGAGAATCTATTTCTTTTTTAATTTCGCCTATTTTTTGGATATACTCTTTTTCGTTATGCCATTTTGCCTTCTTCTGATTAAAATCTTCTTCCAGATTCGCAAGTTCTTCGTCAAGTTCTTTCAATCTTTTTTTGGATTGTTCGTCTTTTTCTTTTTTTAGCGCCTCCTGCTCTATCTTAATTCTGATAATATTCCTCTGGACTTCGTCGAGAGCGGCGGGAAGAGAATCGATTTCTATTCTTAATTTTGCCGAAGCCTCATCCATGAGGTCTATAGCCTTATCAGGCAAAAATCTGTCTGTAATATATCTGTGCGACAGCGTAGCCGCCGCGATTAAAGCCGAATCTTTTATTCTTATGCCGTGATATGCTTCGTATCTTTCTTTCAGCCCCCTGAGTATAGAAATAGTATCTTCTACGGACGGCTCATCCACGAAAACCGGCTGAAATCTTCTTTCCAGCGCGGCGTCTTTTTCTATATATTTTCTGTATTCGTCAAGCGTCGTCGCTCCTATAGCCCTTAACTCCCCTCTTGCAAGAGCCGGCTTCAGAAGATTGGATGCATCCATTGCTCCTTCGGATTTTCCCGCGCCGACAAGATTGTGCAATTCGTCTATAAATATTATTATCCTGCCTTCCGACGACTTTATCTCTTTTACTACTGCTTTAAGCCTATCCTCGAATTCGCCTCTGTATTTAGCTCCCGCTATTAGAGAACCCAGGTCTAACGAAAGAACTGTTTTTTCTTTAAGAATTTCGGGGACGTCTCCGTCGGCGATTCTTTTGGCAAGCCCTTCTACTATCGCAGTCTTGCCTACGCCAGGATCGCCTATCAAAACAGGATTGTTTTTAGTCCGTCTGGACAGCACCTCCATAATTCTTCTTATTTCGCCGTCTCTGCCTATAACAGGATCTATTTTTCCGGATTTTGCAAGCTGAGTTAAATTTACGGTATATTTTTCTAACGCCTGGTATTTATCTTCCGGATTCTGGTCGGTAACTTTAGTATTCCCTCTTATATCAGTAAGAACTTTAAGTATGCCGTCTTTGGTTAATCCGAATTTCGTTAATATTTCGTACGATTTTGTATCTTTGACGTCAAACATTGCAAGAACGAAATGCTCGACCGACACGAAATCGTCTTTCATAAAATTTTTATTCTTTTCCGCGGCGTCTAAAATACGCTTCATCGACGAAGAAAAAGCAGGTTCCATTCCTCCTTCTACGACGGCAAGTTTAGACAGCGCCGTTTTTAATTGTTCGTTAAAAGATTTCAAGTCTATGCCAATTTTTTTAAAAATCGATAAAGCTATACTGTTATCGTCGTAATTAAGCAGGGCATATAATAAATGCAAATCCGATATTTCCGGATTTTTAGCTTCTTTAGCCGTATTTATCGTAAGCTCTATTAATTCCTGGGATTTTATAGTAAAATTGTTAAGATTCATAAAATATATTACCTCTTTTTCTTTTAATAAAGTGCCGGAATTAAATTACAGCACTGCCGCAACCAAACTAACGGTTTATTTTTTTTCCGAAATATAAGCCATCCTAAGGTCGTATAAAATATTTTCTATAAGTTTGGCTTCATTTTCGTCAAGATTTCCTTTAGTTTTTTTAGAAAGCATGTCTATAGTATCTATCAAGTATTTAGCCGTTCCCAAGTCTTTCTCGTATTTCTTGGATATGGGATTCGGTATCTTTCCCATAAAAAGAAGCGCCTGCGTATTAAGCGAATAGACGAACGCGGCAAAATCCGCTTCAAAATCCGGCATATCGGCGGCGGTTTCGTCCGCGGCTTTTTTTTCGGAATCGGCGGTTCTTGCCGTATTTTCATTGACTTTTTCCGCCGGTTTAGCTTCTTCGGCGTTTTTTGCTTCTTCTATTTCTTCAGCTTCCGATGTTTTCCTTTTATCTATTACTTTGAAAGATTTTTCGCCTTCCTTATCAGACATAATCAGGCTCCTCCTTATATTTTTCTTTTCCGTTTTTAACTTTTTTTGCGATGTCGCCGTCTTTGGGATTTTTATCCGAAACAATGGATATTTCGCCGTCTTTAAGTTCGGCGGTAAATATATCGCCCTCTTTCCATTTAAGCGTCAGCGGAACCTTAATAATGTCGTCGATGGTACGCTTTAAAAATCTCGCTCCGAATTTTGAACTGTAGCCGGTCTCGACTAATTTTTCTAAAGCGGCGCCGGTAACGATAATTTCTTTGTCATGTTCAGACATCGTTTTATTTATAGTTTCAATATGCATCAATGCGATTTTTTTAACTTCTTCTTTCGTAAGCGGCGAAAAAATAACGATATCGTCTATTCTGTTTATAAATTCCGGAGAAAAAAAGTTTTCTATTTCTTTATTTATCGTTCCTTTAATAGACTTTACTATATCGTTTGATTCTATAAAACCAAGCGGTTTCGTAAATTTTGAAAATTCATGCGAACCAAGATTCGACGTCATAATAATTACGGAATCAGAAAAATAAACTCTTTTGCCTCTTCCGTCGGTTAAAAAACCTTCGTCGAAAACCTGAAGGAAAAGATTAAATACGAGATCGCTGGCTTTTTCTATTTCGTCCAAAAGAATTACGGAATAAGGGTTATCTTTTACCTGATTGGTTAAAGTTCCGCCTCTCGAAGAACCTACTATGCCTCTCGGCATACCTATTAGTTTATCCACTGCTATCGAGCCGTCTTTATATTCCGACATATCTATCCTGATTATATTTCTTTCGGAACCGAACAGGTACTCCGCCATGGCCTTTGCGGTTTCCGTTTTTCCGACTCCCGTAGGGCCTAAAAAAAGAAGCACCGCATCGGGTCTGTTAAAATTTCCTTTCAATGGTCCTTTATTTAGCCTTAAATGTTTTGCTAAAGAATTAACGGCGTCTTTCTGTCCGACTATCCTTTTTGAGAAAAATTCCTCCATATCCTGAAATCTTTCTAAGACGTCTCTTTTAATCAAATCTATAGGCATACCTGTTTCCTGGGCGATTACCTGATAGATATTTTCCTTTTTAACTATTTTATCGTCGTTGTATATTTCGGCCTTTACGCATCCGGAATCCACCCATCCGATAGCTTTGTCCGGAAGCCTTAAAGATTTGGAATAACGGGACGACAGTTTAAGCGACTCGTCAAGAGCGGAATCTTCTATCTCTACGCCGTATGTATCTTCGAATCTTCTTTTAAGACCGTAGAGTATTCTTTTGGTATCTTCCGTATTAGGCTCGTTAATGTTGACTAATCTGAATCTGCGGGCAAGGGCTTCGTCTTCGGAAATAAACTCCTTATATTCCGAAAGCGTCGTAGCTCCAATCATCTGCACTTCGCCTCTTGCAAGGGAGGATTTTAATATATTTGCCGCATCGCTGGGAACTGCAATTGCGGAACCGGCGCCGATAATGGTATGCACTTCATCGACGAATAAAATTATATTTTTTCTGGACTTCAGTTCGTTTATTATCTTTTCCATCCTGTCTTCGAACATGCCCCTGAAAACCGTTCCTGCAACTAAAGAATTCATCTGCAGGTTTACTATAATTTTATTTCTGAGCCTTGCCGGAACGCTGTATGGTTCAAGTTCTATTTTTCTTGCAAGACCTTCTACTACCGCCGTCTTTCCTACGCCGGGCTCTCCTACTATTATAGCGGAATTAGGTCTGTCTATATGGCAGAGTATTTCCATAAGTCTGGTAATTTCTTCTTCCCTTCCGAATACTAAAGGCAGTTTATCCATAATTGCAAGTTTGCTTAAATTTACGGCATGCTGTCTGAGCGTATAAGGCAGGTCGTATTTTCTTCTGTTTTCGTCGCTTCTGCTCCTTCTTTCCCTCATTTTCTGAAAAATCTTATCGGCAAGCACTACCGAATCCACGCCAAGCGCTTTAAAGACTTTGTTTGGAGCGGAACTCGGCTCCTGGAACATTACCATTAAAAAATCCGTAGATTCTATAAGGTTTCTGCCGGCGCTTTGGGCGTAATCGTAAGCGCTTTTAAATAAATTTCTTGTTTGAAGCGGAATTTTCATTCCTTCACCGACATACTGGTCGGACGACATCATATAATCGTTCAAAAGTTTCATTATCTTTCTTTTGTCGATTCTTAACTCCAAAAAAATTTCATTTAAAAGATCCTCGTCCACTAAAGTCAGAGCATAAAAAATATGCTCCGGTCCAAGATAAAAATGTTTTCTTCTTTTCGATTCCTCTATGGAAATTGTTAAAACCCTATATCCGCTTTCCGAAAGTTTGTCCTCGTAATAGTCTAAATTAAACATAAGTTTGTTTACCGTCCTTAATAGTATTTTTGCATTATTTGTTTTTCAATCGTTAATTTCAATGCAGGAAATTTTAAATCCCCCGCTTATCTTTTTTTTAGGTATAATTATTTCAAGCAGACCTTCCTCGAAAGACGCCTTAACGCCGTCATAGTTTGCGGAAGAAGGCAGACTAAATCTTCTTTTGAATAAGCCGAAAGGTCTCTCCATTCTTTGAAAATTACATTCTTTATTAGTTCCAAAACGGCGTTTAATACCCCTGATTTCAAGTATTCCTCCCCCGATTTCTATATTTATATCTTCTTTTCTGACTCCGGCAAGTTCTATATATACAGCTATATAATCCGAAGTTTCGAACATGTCGGATACCGGTGCAAAATAGTACATTTCTTTATTCCGATAAATTTTATACTTTATAATTATATGATTTATAGTTATAATTATATCAGATTAATGCATAAAAAACAAAAATAGGGTATGTTTAAAACATTGACTAAATATGTATGAAACCTTTATATTTAAAATATATTATAATGACCGCCATTAATATGACCCCGTTAATAGGCGGAAAGTACATGTCGACGGCATACGCCGTTTATTATAAATTAAACCCGTACACAAGCATCTTTTTAATAACTCTTTCGGAAACTATTTTATGTTCGGCACTGTTTTACGCTGGTTTAAAGCTAAAATCCATTAAATTTATAGACAGGATGATTTCTTCTAAAAAAGGAAAAAAGGCGCATAATTACATTGAAAAATACGGACCGATAATAGGGCTGTTTATAGGGCAGATGTTCATCGGCGCTCCGCCTGTATCGCTTGCGCTCGGCGTTTTATACGAAAAAAATAAAAATATTTATGCTTATTTCTTTATACCTATGTTCGTCAGTATCTTTCTTTATGCAATTTTCAACTTTTATATAAACTCTATGGCTATAACTTCGCTGAAAAACATATTCAGATTATTCTGAATTTTAAGGCGTTTTTTTCTCTGCTTTATGAGCGATTACGTTTATCGTTACGGCATTATTTTTTGCCGTAGTTATTTTTGCGTTAAGATAAGACTTTACTATAAAATCCACTCTTTTTAACAACCGAACGATACTTCCGTAGTAAAGAACTTTTATTTCGTCGTAATTTTCCGAAAATGATGATATATAAAGATTTTTAATGTGATGCGAATATTTAATCATGAGTTTCTGAAAAAGATTTGAATCGCCGTTATTAAAGTTGCCGGTAAATTTTATATAATAAACGCCGTAAACGGCTTTTTTGCCCGAATGTTTTGTTTTAAGTATATGAAATCCGAGTGTTTTAAGGGCATTTATTAAACCGCCGGCTCTTATATGCGTCTTTATGTTTATATAATAAAGATTAAGATATTCTCCCGCCTTTAAAACCTTAAACGAGTATATATATTTCCGTCCGTTTGAGTAGATATTTTTTTTAAGAATAATGCCGGTTTGTTTTTTCAAAAAAATTTTTTTACCTATAAGACGTTTTACGGCAGTTTTCACGGACAGCGTTATCGCGCGTTTTATTGCGGTTTGCTGAAGGTCCGCGGCATGTCCCGATGCCGCTTCGCTTTTAGGAATTACGACATAAGTTTTGACGTTAACGCTCATGCCGAAAACGTTAACCGAAAAAATAAGGGATGAAATACATAAAATCGCTAAAAAAAATATAACGCGTATAAACTTATTTACCATTATATTACTCCATATTTAATAAATAGAATATTTTTTCTTTTAATAAATCTATATTTTTTCCGGTCTTAGCTGAAACGGCTATAACGGGACTGCCGGTAAGCGTTTCGAACTTATTTTTCAAAAAATCCGCCTGTTCTTCGCCTATAAGGTCTGTTTTATTTATAACCGTAAGAATTGTTTTATCTTTAACTCCTATCTCGTTTAATATTTTAATAACTTCGCCAGACTTATCTATTATCGAATTTTGTACGGGGTCTATTACATGTATTAATAAATCCGCCTGAACCGTTTCCTCAAGCGTAGCTTTAAAAGAATCGACTAAAAAAAGCGGAAGATTTTGAATAAAACCTACAGTATCGGATATTAAAACTTTTTTCTTTCTTGCATCGTCGTAAATTGATGCCGTTTTCGTCCCAAGCGTCGCAAAAAGCTTATTTTCTCCTTTTTCTCCTTTGCCGGTCAAACTTTTCATAAGCGTCGTTTTGCCTGAATTAGTGTATCCTGCAATAGCCGCGGTCAAAAAACCCTGCCTGTTTCTCTTAGACCTGTGAAGCGTTCTTGTTTTTTCGGAAAGTTTCAGCCTTTCCTTTATATGAGTAATTTTAAGCCTTATTTTTCTTCTGTCGGTTTCCAATTTAGTTTCGCCGGGACCCCTCGTTCCTATGCCGGCGCCGGTTCTGGAAAGCATTATTCCTGCGCCTTTAAGTCTGGGCAGTATATAATTCATCATAGCAAGTTCGACCTGATATCTGCTTTCCGCCGTCCTTGCGTTAACGGCGAATATGTCAAGAATAAGTCTCGTCCTGTCTATTACGTTTAAATTGAAATACTCGGAAAGATTGCGCTCCTGCGCAGGACTTAAAGAGGCATCGATTATGACTATATCTGCATTTTCCGAAACCGTTTTATCTTTTATATCTTCAAGCATGCCCTTTGAAAGATAATAAGCGGGGTCTATTTTTTTTATGTTTTTTAAAACGCTGAAAACATTTTTTGCGCCGGCGGTTTCGGAAAGCATTTTAAGTTCTTCCAACGAATCCTTGCTTTTTTCTATATCCGAATCTGTATTTATTCCGACAAGCAAAGCTTTCTGAGTCATTTTAAAAACCTTTCGATATATTTTGACGAAAATTCTATCTTTGCATTTAAATCGGTAAAATAAACCGGCAAAACGTTTTCAAATTTTTTAAAAAAAGTAAACTGCCTTTTTGCGTATTTTAAAGTAGAAGAAACAATTTTATCGTATAAATCTTTTTCCGCAGGCAATTCTTTGTTTAAATACATCAGCGACTCCCTGTAGCCTATTCCTTTAAAAGGCTTTAAATCGGTTTTATATCCCATGCTCAATATTTTTTTTGTTTCTTCGACCAAACCTTTTTTAATAATAGCCGAAGTTCTTTTCATTATGCACGATTTTAAATAATCTTTCTGAGGATATAAGTTAAAACATAAAAAATCGTATCTCTGCCGTCCGAAAGGATTCTTATCAAGATAAAAAGATAAAGGTTTGCCGGTAGCGCAATATACTTCATAAGCCCTTGTAATTCTCTGCGTATCGGAAGACGATATTTTAGAAGCATATCTGGGGTCTATTCGTTTCACCGTTTCGTATAAAAATATAAGTCCTTTTTCTTTTATTAATTCCGAAGCTTTTTCTCGAAAAACCGATTTGTCTGTCTCCGGAATAGGCGAAAGTCCGTAAATTAAAGCTTTAATGTAAAGGCCCGTTCCGCCCGTAAAAACGGGAATTTTTCCGCGTGAAGCCATATCTTCTATTAATTTTTCGGCGTCATCGGAAAACGTCCTCGCGTTATATTCTTCATCAGGATATTTTATATCTACGAGATAATGCTTTACCCTGCTTCTTGCCTCGGCGTCCGGTTTTGCAGTTCCTATATCGAAATATTTATAAAAGCACATTGAATCGAAATTTATTATCTCTGCGCCGAAACGTTCAGCCAGTTCTATAGAAAATTCCGTTTTTCCCGAACATGTCGGACCTCCTATTACTATTATTTTTTTAAGCATAAATCCGGCGAAAAAGTATATTAATTATTTAATAAAGCATATCCGGAATTGCGTTTAGTCTTTTTAATTCTTCGGATTCTTTCAATAAAGAATCGTCCTTTCTTCCCATAAGAAGATAGGCAAATTTCTTTCCTTTTTCGACGCCCGGCTGATCGAAAGGATTTATTTTTAATAACATTCCAAGAACCGCGACGGCTTCCATGCACATAAAAGAAAGTTCGCCGACATTAAATTCGTCTATTTTATCTAAAGTAACCCTGAAAGAAGGTCTTTTATTTATAGCCAGAGCCAGCTCGACGCCTTTTAATTCGTTCATTAAAACGTCGGAAAGTTTTTTGCCGTTTAAATAATCGAATTCATTAAATCCCGACGAATTGACATTATAATCCGCGCCGAAATTTTTAAGGCAGAAAAATCCTATCAATTTATCCTGCGGACCCTGCATATAAAGCTGAAGCTGCGAATGCTGGTCCGTAGCCCCGACCGCCGGTACCGGAGTAGGAGAAGTTAAATCCTTTCCGAGACTTTCCGCAAAAAGCTGTCTGAACCATCTTGAAAACTCTCTCAAATAGTCGCCGTAAACAAAAGGAACGAATATGTTTCTTTTCTTTTTTTCATAAAAAAGATATATAACCGCCGCCATGGCATATACCGGATTATTTTCAAAAACTCCTTTATTGAGAATATTGTCTCTGTATGTCAAAGAACCGTGCAGAAATTTTTCTATATCTAACCCCATGACGCATGCGGGAAAAAGAGTGCCTGCGGTGACTATAGAATATCTTCCTCCAACGTTTTTAGCGATATCTAAAACCGCAATCCCGTTTTCGTCGGCGTATTTTCTTAAAAAACCGCTCTTTTTATCGGTAATAAAAATTAAATTTTCTTTATAATTTTCTACGGTTTTTTCCAATATTTCTTTTACGATAAAAAACTGGGAAACTACTTCTATCGTATCCGCGGATTTAGAAACGAAACAGAACAAAGTTTTTTTAAAATCTATAGCATCTAAATTTTTTTTTAAATAAGAAGGGTCTATATTTTCCGAAAAAATAACTTCGGCGCCGCCGTCTTTTCGGTTTTTAAACATGCCGTACATTGCTTCTTTTAAAAATATAGCTCCGAGGGATGAACCGCCCATGCCGAATACGTATAAAGTTTTAAAATTTTTAGAAAAAAAACTTTCGGTTGCGGCTTTAATTTTATTTACCATGCCCATATTAGATATTTCGTCGTAAAATCCTATTTCACCGTTGCGCCTAAGTTCGTTAAGCCTTCTTCTCGCTTCGACAAGTTCATTCTCGAGCGACCTGACGGCGGATTCTTCGATACCGTTTTCCTCTATCACCGAATTTAAAACATTTTTAAAATTAAACTCTATCATCTTTACCCTCCATTTTTGCATTTATTAATTTTTTTTTATGTTTTTTAAATATCGCGATTCGACGTATTTAATTTCATCGGTTTTATTCTTAAGTTTGCCGGCTGTTTTCAAAGATTTTATTTCGTTAAGAATTCTTCCGCAAACAGGTCCTTCGCAAATACCCATAGCTTTAATGTCGCCGCCGTTCAAAAACGGTTTTTCTAAAACGGACTTTTCTAAATATCTTACTACAATTTTCCTGAAAATCAAATCGGCATTTTTTTCGTCTTCGTTTTCGAATAAATAAAACAGAAGACTTTTACCGTCTATCTTGTTTAAATTTTTATACAGTCCGACGGCGTTATCCCCTTTATAACTATTTTTTAAATTATCTATTTTATCCCTATCTGAGAATAATAACTTTTTTAAAAATTCTTCAACGGTATTTCCTAACTTTAATCTTTCCGAAACTTCTTTCAATTCGATTCCGTTCAAACCGTAAAAAATTCCCGCAAGATAAAATAACCTTTTGCCTTCCTTTACGTTTTTAAAAATTTCGTTTAAAATTTTAAAATTTTTTGTTTCGCTAAAATAACGGTTTATTTTTTTAATAATAATTTTATTCTTTTTTAAAAATCTTAAACTTGGATTAATCGAACTTAAAACTGACAGTTTATGCAATCTTTCAAAATATATTTCCGGATTTTTTTCTTTAAACAAAATATATAATTCGGCGGTTATCCTTTTACCCGAAACATTATCTATAACTTTTTGCGCTAAGGCATTTTTTAAAAATTTTAACGTTCCGCGGTCTATACGAAAATCGAGTCTTTTTTCAAATCTGACGGCTCTGAAAATTCTCGTAGGGTCGTCTATAAAACTTAAATCGTGTAGGATTTTAATTTTTTTATTTAAAATATCTTCTATCCCCGAAGAATAACTTTTTATTTCAAGAAAATTTGACCCGTTAATCGAAAAAGCAACGGTATTAACGGTAAAATCTCTCCTGAGGATGTCTTTTTCGAGGGTTGCGGACGAAATATCGACTTTAGGGAGCATTCCGGATTTTATGTAAATTTCGGTCCTTAAAGAAGCAAAATCTATTTTTAAAGGTTTCCCGCTTACGTAAAATTCCGCAAGCGCCGTTCCAAACCTTTCGTGTATATTTAAAGAATGAAGGAGGGATTTTAAATTTTTGTCGTTTTTAACCGACGATACAAGCTTTGCCGAACCGCCTTCTACGGCAACGTCTAAATCTAAAAAGCCGGAATAATCGTTAAAAACTTTGGAAAATTTATAATATTCGGCGGTTTCCGCATTCGACCTTAATATATATATCAAAACGTCTCTTGGAAAACCGCCTATAAGAAATGATTTAAATCCGAATTTTTCGGATAACGCACCTATGCTTTCAATTAAATTAAGCGCCGAAACTCCGTATCCGTAATCATGAAAAATTTTATTTATAGACTTTTCTAAGCTATATTTTCCAAAAAAGTCCGGTATCGTCATATCCGTTCATTTTTATCCGCTTTTTTAAAATCTTTTTTTATTTTATATACCGAATAAAAATGATATATAAGGGCAATTAAAATCCCTATTAATATTGCGATATAAACTATAACGGAAATAGGAAGTTTAATAGACTGAAATTCAAAAAGTTTTACGCTGACGCGTATATGGTTCTGTATGGTAAAATCAAGAACTAATGTCACAAAAACTAGCAATAGAACGATATTTACAATTTTTGCCATTTGAAATCGATACCTCCGTTTAGAGTTTAATGCTCTTGAAATCGCCGATAAGCTTATTATAAGTATCGTCTAGTATTTCCGAAACCACTCTCAGTTCCGAACAAACGGTATAAAAGCTGACGTCTCCTTCCCATCTCGGTATTATATGAAAATGAAGATGCTGTTCTATGCCGGCGCCGGCGGCTTTGCCGATATTTAAACCGACGTTTAGAGCATCGCATTTGTAAACTTTTTTAAGTATATCGCAACTTAAAGACAAAAGCTTCATTATTTCCGCCCCCGCTTCAAAAGAAAGTCCGTTAAGCTCTTTTGTGTGAACATAGGGAATAACCAGCAGATGTCCGCAGTTATATGGGAAAGTGTTAAGTTTTACGTAGGAATAGTTTCCTTTAAAGAGAACGTACCTATCATCGAAACATTTGCTATCGATACAGAAAACGCATTCGTCTTTTGATTTATCTTTAACTAAATAATCCATCCGCCAGGGGGCATAAATAATTTCCATAAAAAAAATAAAAATATTATTTTATATTAAAAGTCTAACTTCATGTCGCCGTACGATACAAAAGCCGGATTCTTAAAAAAAGAAGAGCCTCCTATACTGCCTACAAATGACTTTACTGCTCTTTTTATAAAAGACTGAAACAAATTAGGCTGTTTCTTAACCGGATATATTAACGTCGCACTGCCTTTTATTCCGGCTAGTTTCTGCGCCGTTTTAACCGCATCCTGAAAATCCCCGAGTTTATCTATAAGATGATATTTAAGGGCCTGCTGCCCCGAATAAACCATACCGTTCGCTAATTTTTTAACGTAAGATACTTTAAGATTTCTGCCTTTTGCAACAGCCGATACAAACTGTCCGTAAACGTTCATAACGACGCCTTGCAATTTTTTTCTCTGCATAGGGGTCATCTCTTTAAACGGCGTCCCTATATCTTTATAAGGTCCGCTTACTATGTAGTTATAAGACACTCCCACTTTTTTCATCAGTTTATAAAAATTTGGCATTTCCATTATAACGCCTATCGAACCTGTGAGCGTTCCGGGTTCGGCAATTATTTCATTAGCGGCAGAAGAAATATAGTAAGCTCCTGAAGCCGCCACCGAACTCATAGATACGACGACCTTTTTTTGCTTTCTGAATTTCATAAGCTGTTCGTAAATAGCCTGCGACGGCGCAACCTCTCCGCCCGGAGAATTGACTCTTATTATAACGGCTTTAACGTCGGGGTCATTCTTGTAATGCTCCAGCAGTCTGATAAAACCTGACGAGCTTGTAATAGTACCGGTTAAATTAATTATTCCTATTGCGTTATTGGAGGAGCCCCTGACAACGTTATAGTTTGACTTAGCGTTAAACTTAAAAAGTATAAAATAAATAAATATAGCGAATATTCCCACGAATACAGCCAAGAAAAATAATCCGCTTAAAAAAGGATGTTTATTTACACTCATAGTTATTTATTATCCTGCGATACGTTGATAAGAGACAATCCGATTTTTTGTTCGTTTACGTCCAGCATAATTATCTCTGCGTTTATTTTAGAACCTTTAGTTATATTGTTATCCGTTATAAAATTTTCCGGAATTTTTGAATTGTGTATAAGCCCTTCTATGCCGTCTTCTATCTGGACGAATATACCGAATTCCGTTATGTTTGAAACGGTTCCCGCTATTACGGAACCTACGGAATATTTTTCTTTAATTTGCGACCAGGGACTTTCCGTAAGCTGTTTTATTCCGAGATAAATTCTCTGCTTGTCTTCGTCTATGCTTAAAACGACTGCTTTAACCGGGTCGCCCTGCTTAAACAGTTCGTGGGGATGCTTCGTTCTTTTAGTCCATGAGAAATCGTTCTGTTTTATATATCCCTCTAAATTAGGCTCTAATTCTACGGAAACGCCGAATTCATAAATATTTTTAATCGTGCCGTCGACTACCGTGCCCACGGTATATTTTTCTTTCAATAAATTCCATGGGCTTTCGGTCAGCCTTTTTATGCTTAAAGACAATTTTCTGGCATCAGGCTCTATGCTTAATATATAAGTCTTAACTCTCTGCCCTTTCGTCAGAAAAGTTTTCGGGTCGGTCTGTTTTTTGTCCCATGACATTTCGGATAAATGTATAAGCCCTTCTACATCGTCGTCCAGCTCGACGAATGCACCGTATTCCGTTATATTTATTATAACTCCTTCGATAATATCTCCGGGCTTATGCCTTTCCGTAATATTCTGCCACGGATCGTCGAAAAGCTGTTTATATCCAAGCGATACCCTGTGCTTCTCTTCGTCGTACTTAATTACCTTTACGTTGATTTTTTGTCCAAGGCTTAAAACTTCGCTCGGATGCGATATTCTTTTCCATGAAATATCGGTAATATAAATGAGTCCGTCCATGCCGCCGAGGTCGATAAAAACGCCGTAATCGGTAATATTTTTAACTATTCCCTCTAAAACGTCGCCCTCTTTTATATCCGTTAAAACGTTTTCTTTTAATTTTTTTATTTCGTCCTCAATGACCTTTCTTCTGGACACTATGACGTTGCAGTTCTTTTTATCGACGCTTATAACTTTTAAATCCAATATTTTGCCGAGAAATACGTCGAAATCTCTGGTGAGCTTAACGTCTATCTGTGAACCCGGAAGAAACGCGGTTATCCCGTTTAAATCTAATATAAGTCCGCCTTTAGTTTTTGCCGTTACGACGCCTTTTATAGTTTCGTTGTCGCTGCAGACTTTTTCTATATCGTCCAGCGCGTATACATTTTTAGCCTTTTCGCGCGAACATATAAGATAGCCTAATTTATCGTCGTAGCTTCCGACGAAAACTTCTATAGAATCGCCAACGCTAATACCGGTAATATCAATATTTCCGCCCGACAAGATTTCCTCGATAGTAATTATTCCGTCAGATTTGTCGCCTATATCGACATAAATATAATCCTGGTCGATATTCAAAATTTTGCCCTGCCTTACAAGCCCTCTGCTGTTCATGTTTTCGTAAGACCCGAGCAATATCTCGAATTCCGTGGGATTTTCTTTGCTTTCAAACTGATTGAAATTTTTTTTTGACATAATATTAATTACTACCTCCTAAATTTTATAAGTATAATCTAACACATTTAAGCAAATTAAGCAAATTTTTTATTGCGGCGACAGAATTTAATTCTGTCGCCGTCACTAATTATACATTTCCTTAACGTCACGACTTAGACAAATTTTCATCGATTATCTGAATTTTTTTTAAAACTTTTTCGATTATCCAGTCCGGAGTGGAAGCTCCGGCTGTTATCCCTACGCTTTTTGCGTTGACGAACCATTCTGTTTTAAGCTCGTTTTCGGTTTCTACGTGATGAGTATTAGGCTGAATTTCTTTGCATATATTTTGAAGTTTATTCGTATTTGCGCTGTTATAACCGCCGACAACTATCATAACGTCCACGTTTGAAGCTAAAACCTTTGATTCTTCCTGCTTGTCTATGGTCGCATCGCAGATTGTTTCAAAAACCACCACGTCTTTTTCGGCTATTTTTTTGATTTCTTCGACTATATTTTTATAAAAATTTACGTCCTGGGTAGTCTGTGAAATTACCGCTATTTTTTCCGACAGCGGAACGTTTTTTAAATCTTCGACTTTATTAATTACGAGAAATCTGTCTTTTTGGGCAAAACTTATTACGCTCTGCACTTCAGGATGGTTTTTATCCCCGACCATTATTACAAAATAACCTTTTAAAGCAGCCGTATTTATATAATTTTGCGCTTTTTTAACAAAAGGACAGGTAGCGTCTATTATTTTTACCCCCTTAGATTTCAATGTTTCCATAGTTTCGGCTTTGACTCCGTGAGAGCGTATCAATATCGTTTCTAAACGCCCATTTTCTATGTCGTCTATCGAAAATACGCCTTTATCTTCTAAAGATTTAACGACTTGGGGATTGTGTATAATAGGCCCCAGAGTATTTAATATTTCGGACGGTTCACACTGTTCCGCAGCCTCTAACGCCATATTTACCGCCCTTTTAACTCCGAAACAGAATCCTGCCGAAGGCGCTACTATAATTTTCATAATTAATCCATTATAATTTTAATTTCGCTGCAGTTTTATTATTTTATTATCGAATTTACGGTATCGAAAAATTCTGGGAACGAAGTATTTATGCAGTTTATATCCTTTATTTCCAATTTAGCGTTTTTTAAAATAAGTCCGGCAATTACCATAGACATTGCTATCCTGTGGTCGCCGAAAGAATTTAACTTCTTTAATAAACCTTTTCCGGCGCATTTTAAGTCCGGATTGCCGTTTATTTCAAATCCGTCTTCCAGTTCTTTAATATCTATACCTATAGCGTTTAAGTTATAAACTATAGCCTTAATCCTGTCGCTTTCCTTAACCCTTAATTCTTTAGCTCCTGTAACCGCCGTCTTGCCTTCCGCAAAGGAAGCTATTACCGCAAATACCGGAAATTCGTCTATCATATCCGAAACTAATTCCTGAGGAAGCGTTATTCCTTTTATATTATCTGAATATTTTACCTTTATATCGCCCGCCGTTTCCGGAGATACATCTTTAATAACCGTATCTACGTCTGCGCCCATCATTTTTAAAGCCTTGAGAAGTCCGGTCCTTTTTTCGTTTATTATGATGTTTTTGATAGTAATTTCCGAATTTTTATTTAATATGCCGAGAGCTATAAAAAATGCGGCGCTGCTGAAATCTCCGGGTATCCTGAATTCAAAAGGGTTTAAACCTCCGGCATGCCTGCCTTTAACGGTAATAAAACCGCCTCCTG
>JAKAQP010000044.1 GCA_021822485.1 bacterium | reverse complement strand
TCTTCTTCGGTTTTAGACAGGCTGGAGTTTACGGGAAAAATTAACAAGAAAACGGCTGAAGAGCTTTCTCTTTGCGGCATAAGCGCAAGAGCATCGGAATTGTCGCGAGATACCAGAGCGGAATTTCCTTATCTTATATACGACAAGTTGAACATGAAATCTGTTTTGTATGACGGCGGGGATGTTTTCGCAAGGACGGCTTTAAGAATTAAAGAAATTTATCTTTCAAAAAAAATAATTTCGAATTTAGCGTCTAATATGCCCGAAGGAAATATTTGCGTTCACTGTGAAAGTAAACCGGAAGCATACGGTTATGCAATCGGCAATTCCGAAACTTCAAGGGGCAACGCTTTTTTCTATATAATGGCTGACGAAAATGGAAAGATTTTCAGGCTTAAATATATAGACCCGTCGTTCAGGATATGGCCGTCCATTCAGTATGGGGTATTGGGAAATATAATTGCCGACTTCCCTTTAATAAACAAAAGCCTGAATCTTTCATACGCCGGAAACGATATGTGATAAATGTATAGGTGGTGATAATATATGTTTTTTAAAAAACTGTTATTTAAAAATAAGACGCAGAATATAGCGCCCGAAAGCGAAAAAGATTCGGTTTTAATTAAAGGCGATGAATTAAAGCATTCGGTTGACGAGGTATTAGGGAGAAGTTTATTCGTCAGGCTTGTGGACAGCGGCTCCTGCAACGCCTGCGAAACCGAATTGTCCGCGCTTTCAAATCCTTATTACGATTTGGAAAGATTCGGCATAAAATTCGTCGCTTCCCCTAAGCATGCGGACGTTCTTATAGTAACGGGATGCGTAACCAGAAATATGCTTAACCCGCTTTTAAAGACATACGAAAATATTCCTTCGCCTAAGTTCGTTATTACCGCAGGCGACTGTGCCGAAACCGGCGGACCTTTTAAAGATTCATATTCCGTTTGCGGTCCTGTTTCAAAATATTTAAACGCCGCAGTTCACGTCAAAGGATGCCCTCCGGAACCAGAAGCTATAATATCGGCATTTTTAAAATTCATGGATATCCTAAAGTCCGGCAAAAATTCCTAAAAAACTCTTGACATTATACCTAAGTATAAGGTGTACAATAATTAGTAATGAGTATAATGAAGCTGCATCTTAACTTAAGTAAAAGGAGAAAAACATGAAAAAGATTAAAATTAACGTCGAAGGTATGACCTGCGAACACTGCGTTACGTCTTTAAATAAAGCGGTAAATAAAGTAAAAGGGGTTATTAAAGTAGATACGTCTTTAGCTAAAAAAGAAAGTTTAATTTTAGCGGCGGACGATATAAAGGTCGAAGATATCAAAAAAAGCATAGAAAATGCCGGATATAAGCCGTTATCGCATGAAGCAGTTGATATTTCGGAAACAGAATTGGAAAAAAGCGGAATTGAAACAGGTAATAGTTTCGAAAAAAACCACAATTATGATTACGATTTGATAGTAATAGGCGGCGGTTCTGCGGCATTTTCCGCCGCTATTAAATTTGCCGACGAAGGCAAAAAAGTGTGCGTAGTAGAAAATTGGATTATAGGAGGCACATGCCTCAACAGAGGATGCGTTCCGTCGAAACATCTTTTGGAAGCTGCCAGAATATATTACGAACCGTTGAGCAACAAATTTAAAGGCATAGAAACAAAACAGGCGCGCATTGACGTAAAAGAACTTATAAAAGTGAAAACCGAACTTCTCGATGAGCTCAGGGAAATGAAATATTTTAATGTATTAAGGGGTTACGGCAATATTACTTTTATTGAAGGAAGAGGAAGTTTTGCGTCAAAAAAAACTGTGAAAGTCGTTCCAAACGATAAAAATAAAAAATCTTTCAATATTACTTCGGATAAGTTTATTATCGCTACCGGTTCAAAAAACCAGATAATAAATATCGAAGGGTTAGAAGAAGTAGGATATATAACGAATGAAGAGATTTTAAAACTAGATTATCTGCCTGAAACTCTATTAATATTAGGTACAAGGGCTGTATCTCTCGAATTTGCCCAGATGTTTAGAAGGTTCGGTTCAAAAGTAGTCGTGATAGGACGTTCAAGTAGGATTTTGCTTAACGAAGAGCCTGAAATTTCGGAATCGCTTATAGAAATTCTAAAAAAGGAAGGAATAGAATTTTTACTGAATTCAAAAATTAGCAGGCTTTACAAAGACAAAGGCAAAAAATTTGCAGAAATTAAAACGGAAGCAGGTATTAAAACTATAAATTTCGACGAATTTTTAATGGCGACCGGAGTTATAGGCAATACGGACGGTTTAAATTTAAACGCGGCCGGCGTGGAAACCGACGAATACGGCTTCGTAAAAGCGGACGGCGAATTACAAACAGCTAATCCTGATATTTATGCCTGCGGGGACGTTACCGGTTTAACGAGGCTTGTTACGACGGCGGCTTACGACGGAAAAATTGCCGCAGAAAATATGTTGCACGCGAAACATTTAAAAGTCGATTATTCTGCGGTTGCCCATACGATATTTACGGATCCGGAAGTGTCGTCCGTAGGATTGACCGAAGAAGCAGCGGTCAAAGCGGGGTACGACGTGATAAAAACCGTTTTTCCCGTGGAATACGTTCCAAAAGCAAGGTCTATTTTTAAAACCGACGGCGTTATAAAGATGATAGCGGATAAAAAAACCGGCAGGGTTTTAGGCGTCCATATGGTTGCGCATAACTCGTCGGAAACTATTCAGCAGGCAAGCGTTTATCTTCAAAACGCTTACACTATTCAGCAGATAGGCGAAGAAATAGGCGTTTATCCTACTATGGCGGAAGGACTTAAGTTAGCGGCTCAAACATTTACGAAAGATGTCAGCAAACTCAGCTGCTGCGCGTAAATAAATAATTATGTTGCAAGTTTTGGGTTTACATGCTAAGTTTATAATCGCTTTTATTTATGATATTATACTCCTTAAATTTTAAGGAGTATAATCCTTGTTTTTTAATAGAATCATTTTAAATCATCTTAAGAAGCGTTTAAATACTTTCCGATAGTCATGCTTACCTAAACGACACTTTCACGCATTTATGTTATATAATTATATTATTATTCTTGCTATAAAAATAAGAGAGTAAAAAATAAATATTTTAGCCAGATGGAAAATACGGATAAATTGATTTTGCGTTTGACCGAAGAAGCTAAAGGCAGGCAGGGTTCTTTGTTTTATATATTGAACGGCATAAACAAAGAGCTGGGTTATATACCCGAAGAAGCCCTGCTGCAGACGGCTGAAAACCTCAATATCTCTAAAGCCGAAGTTTACGGTTTTCTTAGCTTTTTCAGGAATTATAAAACGGATGCCGAAGTCGGCTATATTTATCGTAAAATAGTCGTCTGCCGGTCCGAAAGCTGCGAAGCATCCGGTTCAAAACAATTAATAGAGCATATAAAAGCAAGCTTAAATCTGGATTTTGGCAAATACAGTCCCGACGGAAAATATTTTTTGGATTATGTTTATTGTTTCGGACATTGCGCCGCCTCCCCCGCAGTAGAGGTGGACGGCATACTTTACGAAAAAGTAAATCCAGAGGTTTTCGATAAAATTATTAAAACCTTTGATTCCAATAAATTAGAAGAACCTGCCGAACTTAAAGCTACTGACGCCGTTAAAAAAGAAGCACCGGTCAAATCTCTTATATTTAAAAGGTGCGGATATATAAATCCTTTGTCCGTGAGCGATTATTTAAATAACGACGACGGATTTAAGACATTAAGGAGAGTCATAGAAGAAATTAAATCTAAAGGGGACGAAGGAAAATTATTATTAATTAACGAACTAAAACAGTCGAAACTCAGAGGCAGGGGAGGAGCGGGATTTCCCGCAGGTATTAAATGGGAAACGGTGTTTAAAGAAAAATCCGACGTTAAATATATAATATGCAATGCAGACGAAGGCGATTCCGGCGCTTATGCCGACAGGATTATTCTTGAAAGCGACCCTGCGTCAGTTATAGAAGGAATAATTATAGCCGGATTAATAACCGGCGCCGAATACGGTTTTATTTATTTGAGAGCGGAATACGGGGGAGCTAAACAGGTAATCGAAAGCATCCTCGGTTTATTGAAAGACGACGGCTATCTCGGCAGCGATATTTTAGGTTCAGGTTTTAGATTTAATATCGATTTAATAACCGGAGCAGGAAGTTACGTCAGCGGCGAAGAAACCGTCCTTATGGAAAGCATAGAAAATAAAAGGGGAACGGTAAGGCAGAGACCGCCTGTTCCTGCAGTCAGCGGTTTATACGGGAAGCCCACCGTTATTAACAACGTATTGACGTTTGCTTATGCCGCTTATATTCTTAAAGGTAATTCTAATTTAGAATACTTCCTATCTTTAGGTACGGAAAATTCTAAAGGTACTATGCCTTTTCAGGTTTCAGGAGCGGTTAAAAATCCGGGAATTTTTGAGCTGCCATTCGGAGTGACACTGAAAGAACTTTTAGAACTTGCGGAAGCCGATGTTAATGCCAAAGCAGTTCAGATAGGAGGACCTCTCGGCGCTTACTTTCCTTTAAACGAAAAGTTTTTAAGTTTAAATCTGTCATATGAAAGCGTTTCGGAAAAAAACGGACTGCTTGGACACGGAGGAGTCGTGGTTTTTGGCGGCGAAACCGATTTTAAATACAGGCTGTTAAATGCTTTGGATTTTTTTATCGACGAATCGTGCGGAAAATGCGCTCCTTGCAGAATAGGAACGGTACGGCTGAAAGAACTGCTTGATAGAGTTTTAAAGAAACAAAACACGGAAGAGAATTTAACAATAATAGACGAAATTCTTGATTCTATGAAATATTTGTCTTTGTGCGCTTTCGGAGCAGGCGTTCATATGCCTGTAAAGAGCCTTTTAACTTATTTTAAGAATGAAATTATATAATCATGAACGGCGAAAAAGAAAATAATCCTGATAAAATTACGATAGAAATTGACGATAAAACCTTTAAAACGGATAAAGGGATTACCGTGCTTCGGGCGGCCAAACAAAACTCTATATATATCCCCGCTCTTTGCGATTATAAAGATTTATTGCCGTACGGTTCATGCAGGCTTTGCGGAGTTATAGTAGAAGGAAGGAAAGGATATTTTGCGGCTTGTTCCTTATATGCCGAAGACGGCATGAAAATTAAGACCGTTTCCGACGAACTTTTTTCTTTAAAAAAGACTTTAATGGAACTTTATCTGTCCGACCATCCGAACGACTGCCTGACATGTTTTAAAAACGGCCTTTGCGAACTTCAAACTGCGGCGTCTTATTTCGGATTAAACGGAATAAGATTCAGGGGGAAAAGCCATTTAAATCTGCCCGTCGACGATTCAAATCCGTATTTTTTATTTGACCCTAAAAGATGCGTAGTCTGTGCAAGATGCGTCAGGGCTTGTGCAGAAATTCAGGGTAATTTTGCTCTTACCGTTTCCGGAAGAGGTTTTAATTCCGTAATAAAAGCAGGCTGGGGTAAAGAAAACAGCTTTTTCGACTCCGAATGCGTTTCTTGCGGTGCCTGTGTAAAAGCATGTCCTACGGGTGCGCTTATCGAAAAAGGAATAGCAGATTACGGCAAACCTTTTAAAAGTACCAGAACTATATGCGGTTACTGCGGAGTCGGATGTTTGTTTAACATAGAAACGAAAGGAGATAACATTATTAGGGCTGTTCCTGCGGACGACAGCCTTTCAAATTACGGACGCTCCTGTATTAAAGGCAGGTTTTCTTTCGGCTACGTCAAAAGCGCGGATAGGCTTAAGCATCCGCTTATAAGGGAAAATATAGATTTGCCGTTCAGAGAGGTTTCGTGGGAAGAAGCCTTTAGCTTTATCGCCGAAAGATTTAAAAATATACAGCATGAATACGGAACTAATGCTATAGGCGCAATCAGTTCGTCAAGATGTACAAACGAAGAAAATTATCTCATGCAAAAACTCGTCAGGGCGTCTTTTCATAATAACAACATAGATACTTGCGCAAGAGTATGTCATCAGCCTACCGGTTACGGCCTTGGCGTAGCTTTTGGAACCGGTGCCGGAACGCAGGATTTAAGTTCGGTTTTACATTCGGACGTTATAATGGCAATAGGTTCCAATCCCACGGAAGCTCATCCGGTTGTAGGTTCTTTTATCAGGCAGGCGGGACGTTCCGGAGCAAAACTTATAGTAATAGACCCAAGGAAAACGGAGGTTGCAAAATCGCCCCACATAGCTGCGCGTTATCATTTAAGACCGCTTCCCGGAACCAACGTAATGCTTCTTAATTCTATGGCGCATTATATTTTAAAAGAAAATTTAATTAAAAAAGATTTTATAAAATCGAAATGCGACGAAGAATCCTTTAAGTTGTGGGCTGATTTTATACTTGACGAATCGAACTCTCCGGAAGCCGCGTCGAAAATCAGCGGCGTTCCTGTTGAATATATCGAGGGAGCTGCCCGGCTTTATGCGGAAGCGTCAGCCGCATCTATTTTTTACGGTCTCGGCGTAACCGAACATCTGCAGGGTTCTACCGGAGTTCTTGCCATAGCAAATTTGGCTATGGCGACGGGGAATATCGGCAGACAAGGCACGGGCGTCTCTCCTTTAAGGGGGCAGAACAACGTGCAGGGTGCGGCGGACATGGGAGCGGAGCCTTCGACCCTGCCAGGTTACAGACATATTTCCGACGAAAAGTCGAGGACTTTATTTGAAAAAATATGGAACGTAAAATTGGACGAAATACCGGGTATGAGGCTTCCCGATATGCTAAGGGGCGGATTGGACGGCAGATTTAAAGGCATATATATCATGGGAGAAGACATCGTACAAACCGACCCCGACTCAAACAGAATAATTGAATCTTTAAAAAATATGGATACGGTAGTCGTTCACGATCTGTTCAAAACGGTAACAGCGGAATACGCACATGCCGTACTCCCAGGTTCATCTTTTTTAGAAAAAGACGGCACTTTTACAAACTGGGAAAGGAGGGTGCAGAGGGTAAGAAAAGTAATAGAACCCTTAGCCGGTTTGCAGGACTGGCAGGTAATAGCAGGACTTTCAAAATCATTGGGTTATAATATGTATTATTATAATCCTGCGGAAATAATGGATGAAATTGCAATTACTACGCCTCAGTTTTCGGGACTCAGTTATGAATTGCTGGATAAACAAGGTTCTGTCCAGTGGCCCGTCAATTCCGAAAATCCGGAAGGTACGCCTATTTTACATGCAGAGAAGTTCGTAAGGGGGGAAGGCAGGTTTTCTATTACGAAACATATCGGTTCCAAAGATGCTATATCGGAAGAATATCCTTTTATTTTAACGACCGTAAGAAATCTTTACCAGTATAACTGTTCAAATAATACCCGCAGAAGTTTTAACAGCTTATGGTATGGGCAGGACATATTGGAAATTTCCCAAGAAGATGCCGAAAAGTTATTAATAGAAGACGGCAGTTTAGTTGCCGTAAAAAGCAAAAAAGGTTCGGTTACGCTTCACGCAAAAATCAGCAAAAGAGTTATGAAAGGAGTAGTTGCCACCACTTTTCACTTTCCGGAACTAAAAACCAACGTTTTAACCAGCGAATATGCCGACTGGTCAACAGAAACTCCAGAATATAAAGTAACTGCGGTTTCTATAAGCAAAGCCGACACGCCTTTTGCTTCAAGGAATTATAATCCTTTATTTAAAGGAGACGAAGAAATTAAATCGATGTTTTTAGACATTTGCAGGATTTTTGCTCCGTATCCCCCCGAAATTGCGGCGGAAGAAATTCAAAACCACGTTAATAAATACTGGGAGCCGTTTTTACGCAAAAAACTTTTTGAAATTTACGCCTGCGACGAAAGCACTTTTAAAACCGCTATAAAAAAAGCTATAAGCTAAAATAAGATTTTAAATTCAATCCAAAATGCGGTTATTTTGCAAAATTTAACTTCTTTGATTGTTTTTTAATAATATCGAATTGCCAGGCAAGTTCAGTGATTATTTGGCTATTAGACGTGACGGTGATTTTTCCCAATAAATCTTCCCTATGTGAAATTATCCCTATAGATAATTCTTCGGATATTGCAAAACTGGCATACGGCAGCATTTTATCTAATTCGTTTTGAAAAACGTAAAATACATTAATATTGTTTTTTGCTTGTTCCTCCATAATTTCTTTCATTTTGGTAAAATCATCCTCATTCTTTAAAACAAATATTCGTTCGATATGAACGCCTCTTTTCGCCTGCCTGTAATTTTGTTGCGTATGTTCGGTAACATCCTTGCCGTATCCCCAATAAAACGGTTCTATAAGATTGCTTACAACCTTAAACGACTGCCCAGGTTTTAATTCTTTCAATACAATTAATTTAGCGGCGTAAATATCGTGAAAAATAAAATCTCCGCCTTTTTCAGCCTGTTTTAAGAGGATATGAATTTTTTCAAAATCTTCTATAGCTATTTTAGTCGGAATATCCGATTTTTTCTTTTTGAGTTTATTATACAACAATATAGTTTCATTAAT
>JAKAQP010000043.1 GCA_021822485.1 bacterium | reverse complement strand
CGGTTGGTGGGTTTACTGGATAGGTCCGCTGCTCGGCGCTTTTGTAGCCGTATCTATTCAGACGAAATGGCTTAAAATGTTAGAAATAGAAGTAGCTAAAGTGTATCATTTCGAACACGACCCGTTTAAAGTTTTTCATATTTAATTTTAAGTAAAAAGGCGTCAGACGCCTTTTTTGTAAAAAATAGGAGGTATAAACAGTTATGGATATAAATTTAAAAGGTAAAAGAGCTTTAATTACCGGCGCAAGTTCGGGTCTCGGAGAATCTATCTCTAAAAAATTCGGTGCCGCCGGAGCAAAAATCGGATTAAATTTTCATTCCCACCCCGATGCGGCGGAAAAAATTGCTTCAGAAATAAAAGCATTAGGGGCAGAAGTTATTAATATTCAGGCAGACGTTTCAGACAGCGGCGAAGTTAAAAATATGGTCGATACTTTTGTTAAAAAGTGGGGCGGAGTAGATATATTGGTAAATAATGCCGGAATTGACGGAAAACATTCTCTTATATACGAATCCGATATATCGGAATGGGAAAAAGTAATCAAAATAAATTTATTCGGCCCTTTTTACTGCGCAAGAGAAGTCGTAAAGTACATGATAAACCAGAAAAAAGGCGTTATATTAAATATGACGTCGGTACATGAAGTAATTCCGTGGAGCGGTTACAGCGGATATACCGCTGCGAAAGCCGGTCTTTCTATGCTTACGAAAACTATGGCGCAGGAACTGGGTTCGTCGGGTATCAGGGTACTGTCTCTTGCGCCCGGCGCCATTCAAACGGCTATCAACAAAAGCGTATGGAGCAATCCTGCGACGCTTAAAGATCTTCTTGACAAAATTCCGCTCGGCAGAATGGGCAGTACTGATGAAATTGCCGACGTCGCCGCGTTCTTAGTTTCCGATGCGGCTTCATATATAACGGGCAGTACCATATTTGCAGACGGAGCGATGATTGATTATGCTAATTTTACCCATGGCGGTTAATCCCAAATTTAAATTTAGAAATTTCTCGTAATTTTAAATAAAAAATATATAAAATAAATCAAAACATATTGCGTTAAATCATAGTTTATTTAGCGTAATTTTAATTGGGTGTAAATTATGAATAATGAATTTTTTGCTCCGGGATGGCCTGGAATACCGGGCAGATGGACGGGAGCTAATAAAAGCGCAGTAGGAACGGCTTTTAACGGAAGTTCCGTATGGTTTACTATGTCTCACGGTATTCTAAACGAAGTTTATTCGCCGAGAGAAGACGAAGCGGCAATCCGCGACCTTGGTTTTGTGGTAACGGCGGACGACGATTTTTTTTCGGAAGAAAAAAGACATGCTAAACATTCTCCTTCGCTTATTTATACAGGCGTACCGGCATATCACGTAGAAAGCTTATGCGAAAACGGGTATTACATGATAGAAAAAGATATTTTAACCGACCCTAAAAGGTCGGTAGTTATTATAAGAGGGAAATTTACTCCTTTAAAGCCGGGTAATTACAGGCTCTATGTAATTACGGCATCCCACATTGGTAATCATGGTGCGGGCAATACGGCTTGGTTTGATGAATTCAAAGGAAAAACGGGACTTTTTGCCTCACGTCATAAAACTTCTTTATGCCTTATGAGCGAAAAAGGTTTTAAAGCTTGTTCGGTCGGTTTTGTAGGTTTTTCGGACGGCTGGCAGGATTTAAAGAAAAATGGAAAACTTACGTCTGTCTATAAAAGAGCCGAAAACGGCAATGTTGCGCTAACCGGAGAAATAATGCTCGATGAAGACGGCTCTTTTCTGCTGGCTCTGGGATTCGGGCGCAATCCTTCGGAAGCGGCGCTTCAATCGATAGCCTCTATAAACGTAGGTTTTGAAAAAATTCTTGAATTTTACGCTGGAAAATGGCAGGAGTTTTGGCAAAAACAAAAACCTGTTTTTTATGCCGAAAAACATGAGCTTTTTTCTATAAGCGCAATGGTAATATTAATTCACCGTTCTAAATATATTCCTGGGGCGGTTCTTGCAAGTCTTGCCGTGCCGTGGGGCTTTTCGAAAGGAGACGGCGACCTCGGAGGCTATCATCTTATTTGGCCGCGCGATATGGTTCAGTCCGCAGGCGGACTTATCGCCGCAAATATAAAATCGGAAGTTATGAATATGCTTATATATTTTGAATCTACCCAGGAATCCGACGGTCATTGGCCTCAAAATATGTGGCTTGACGGCTTTCCATACTGGAACGGTATTCAAATGGACGAAACGGCGCTGCCCGTTTTGCTTTTAGACCTTGCCCGCAGGGAAACGGCTATTTTAGAAAGCGATATTAACCGTTTCTGGCCTATGGTAAAAAGAGCCCTCGCCTATATAGTAAAGAACGGTCCCGTAACTCAGCAGGATAGGTGGGAAGAAAACGGCGGTTATACTCCATATACTATTGCGGCTGAAATTTCCGCTCTTATAATAGGAGCCGAACTTGCCGAATTAGCCGGCGAGTCCGATTATGCCCCATATTTAAGGGAAACGGCGGATTCATGGTATTCATGCATAGACCGCTGGCTTTACGTAAAAGGAGGGGAACTTGCAGACAAAGCCGGAGTAGAAGGTTTTTACGTCAGGGTTACCCCGCCAGATTTTGAAGAAGGCGACGATGTTATATGTATTAAAAACCGTCCGCCCGCATCCTGTTATCCTCATATATCTTCGGTTGTTTGTACGGACGCTTTGGCGTTGGTTCGATTCGGTTTGAGAAAAGCGGACGACAAAAGAATAATAAATACGGTAAAAGTTATAGATGCAATGCTAAAAGTAGAAACGCCTTCCGGTCCATGCTGGCATAGATACAACGGAGACGGTTACGGCGAACATCAGGACGGCAGTCCTTTTGACGGTACGGGCAGAGGCAGGCTTTGGCCGCTTCTTTCCGGAGAACGCGGACACTACAGCGTAGCCCTAGGAGATTTTAAAGAAGCTAAACGCTTGCTTAAAACTATGGAAGGTTTTGCCGACGGTATCGGACTTTTTCCTGAACAAGTATGGGATAGCAACGATATACCGGAGCGGGGACTTTTCTTTGGCCGTCCGTCCGGTTCGGCTATGCCTTTGGTATGGGCGCACGCCGAATATTTGAAACTTATCCGTTCTATTACTGAAGAAAGAGTATTCGACATGCCTCCTCAGACCGTTTTGCGTTATCTTAAGAACGGAGTAACGTCAAATATTATGCAATGGCGCTTTAATCATAAATTGCATAAAATTCCCGCCGGAAAAAAATTACGCATTGAAACGCTTTCCCATGCTTTAGTTCATTGGACGAGCGACGGATGGCACACTGTTAACGATACCGAAGTAAAAGATTCCGGTCTTGGAGTTTTCTATACCGATTTGCCGACGGAAAATTTAAAGGAAAACGATGAAACTGTTTTTACTTTTTACTGGACTGATGCAAAAAAGTGGGAGAATAATAATTTTTATGTTCAAATTAAGGATTAAAATTTTGCCGATATAAATCTTAAAATAGGTCTTAAAGATATGTGAACACTGGATGATGCAAACGTCGTCATGCGTTTGCATGCTGTACTTCGGCGGGAATGACACCAGTTGAGTGAAGAATTAAAAACCTACAAAGTCATTCCCGAGTAAGCGTGTACGGTTTAAAGCCGTCGGTATTTAGACGGCTTATCCATAAAGATAATTTTCTATCGGCAATTTTCGTATGGATGTTTACATTGATTTTTGTTATTATTTATAGTAACATAATAAATATAATATTTAATAAAAACTTATTTGCTATGAGTAAAAAAGAAACAAAAATTACGCTGGTTTTTTTTATTTTAATGCCTTTTGTCCTAACTATATTATTTCTGGCTTACCCAAACATGTCTTTTGCTTCCAAAAACTTAAAAAAAAACTTCATCATTCAATAATTAGAGATAGAGATAAAAAAAATTTCGGTTCAGGTTTAAAACGCTCAAATAAAGTTTTAATAAATAAAAAATACAGTAAAAAACTGAAAAAAATTTTATCATTGAAGCGGTTAATCAAAAATTCTTTGAAAAATGATAATTTGAGGTCTTTAGAAATGAAAGCCGCAGCTTCTAAAGAAAATGTTAAAATAGAAAAAAGTCTGCCTAATCCCAAAATAGCATTCGGTTATAATGATTCCGACGGTTTTAATAATTTTATGATAGGCAACAAAGAATATCAGGGAACTAAAGTAAGATTTACTTTTACTCAGTTGATACCTTTTCCGACAAAACTATTTTTAAGAAGCAAAATTGCAAAAAATTATTACGCCTATAATAAGGAAATCACCGAATCTGCAAGAGTTTCCACCGTTGCAGACGTAAAAAACTATTATTACAGGCTTGCGCAAATAGAAAACGACATTGCTATAATAAAAAGCGATTATTCGCTGTTAAAGCTATTAGAGAAAAATACGGACAACGGTTATGCCGTGGGGAAAACTAAAGAAACCGACGTAATTAGAATTGAACTAAAGATGATAGCGCTTAAAAACCAATTAACCGATATGGAAAAAGATAAACTTGAAGCATTATACGAACTGTCTAGGTTCTCAGGATTAAAGCTAAATAAACTAAAAGGGAAAGCAATTCTGCCTAATATAAAAAAATTAAAGCCTAAAAAATTTAAAAATATTATTTTAGAAGCTTTTAAAAATAGCCCTTTGCTTAAAGCTATTAATTTTTTATTTAAAAATTCAAAAGATGAAAAACAATTAGCTGACCAGGGATTATATCCAAATATTATTTTTCATGTAAAATACGGCTATAGATATGATATACAACCTGCTTTAGGAGGCTCGATAGGCCTCCAAATTCCACTATATTTTAATCAGAGACAGTTTCCTGAAATCGACAAAGCGAAAAAAAATATGATTTCTACAATGTTTGCAAGAAGTTGGGAGTATAGCGGGGTGTCAAGAAAAATTTCGACATATTTAACAAAAATTAAAAAATATTATAAACTTTATGAAACCGAAAAGAAGATTTATCTTCCCGAATCGTCCCTTCTTTTGAAATTATATATAAACAGATATATATTCGGAAAAACCTCCGCTTTTGAACTTCTTAATTCGTTTAAAAAAATGGTCAAAGCGGAATTGCTGTCAAATAGCTATAAATTGAATTTCTTAATAAGCAAAAGCGATTTAACGGCATCATTGGGAAAAATAAATTAAAAAAACTGAAATACATAATAATGTTTAAAATAAAAAAAATTTTTAACAGCGTTAAAACGACGGCTGCTAAAAATAAATTAATTATTTCTGCGGTTTTAGTAGCAATACCGGTGATACTTTTTATTGCTTATAGATTCTTTATAATGCCGGTTATTTACTATAATAAAAAATTATACAATTTTTATAATTATAATATCGGTATTGGGAAAAGTAGCAAAATTCATCTATTAAAACTTGATAATATAAAAAAAATAAAGCCGTATTTTAGAACCATAAAAGAAATTAAAGTGTTTCCTACAATACGGGCAAGCGGCAGAACTACATTTGCATCTCCTCTTGTAAGAATTATTTCATTAAAATTCGGCGGTTATATATCTAAAATATATGCCGACAAAGCTGGAATTAAAGTTCGTAAGGGAATGCCCCTGTTTTTGCTTTATAGTCCGTCTTTAATCGATGCTGAAAACGATTATATCCTTGCTTATAAAAACTATCTTAGACTTAAAAATACTTCTTTTAAATCGCAGGCAGAAACAATTTATTTATCCTCCGAAAAAAAACTTTTATTCTGGGGAATAAATAAATATCAGCTTAAAAAAATAGAAAAAGATCATAAAATTATAAAACAAATTCCTATATATTCACCTATAAACGGAATTGTAGTCAAAAAATTAATTTCTGACGGAGGTTACGTTAAGCCAAGCGCAAGACTTTACGAGTTGGCCGATATATCAAAATTATGGATGAAAATATTTATAAACGTTCGAGATTTAAAATTTATTCATATTGGAAAGCGTGTTTCGTTAAGATTTACATATTATGGAAATACGATTTTTCACGGTATAATTTCATACATTTATCCATATACTTTTAAAAAAGGGAAATTTATTAAGGCTAGAATATTTATAGATAATAAAAAGGATATCTTGAAAATTAATTCATACGGAAATGTATATATAAAAATGCCTTATAGCAAACGTTTGGTTGTTCCGATATCCGCGGTAGCGCATATAGACCATAAAGACATTGTCCTTATTTATAATAAAAATAAAAACGTTTTTCAGGCTAAAAGTATTATCGTCGGAACAAGATACGCAGGCTATTATTCCGTTATAGAAGGGCTAAAATCTAATGAAACCGTCGTTGAACTAAAAAATTTAAAAAAGATAAGCGTTAATAAAGCCGAAAAAATATATCATTATCTTATTTTATCTTCCGTGAAAATAAAATCTTTATAAATAAACTGCATAGTAATTATTTTGTTTTTTTACTCCATATTACGCGGAAACGACTTATCTTTGGAAATATTTAAATTTATTTATCGTCGTTTCCGCGTAAACTAATGCAAATTCACTCTATTTATGCAGAAAATAAATTTTCTTTTGGCAAAATTAAGCGATAAACTTTAATATAACTATTTATATTATAATTATATAAAAGATAGTCCGTTAATTTTATTGTTTTTAATTACCGTTTTAATATATATAAATCTTCCGCTTTTTAATAATAATTTCCAAACATAAAATTTGACGCCTGATAGTTTTAACGCAGTCATATATTGAATATTATAACCGTTTTTTAATTTCAATTTATTATTTAAAGAGTTTGAAACTTTATCGAAATTAGTTTTAGTTATATTTTTTTTCAACGATGATGACGTAGTTTTAATAAATTTAGTGTAATTTTTTTTTGCCAAAGCATTGACAGCTTTTGATACCACTTTTTTTACTGTCTTAATATGGGCTGGACTTACATGTAGTTTCACCGGCTTATTTGCATAATAGTTATTTGAATGCATAGTTGGACGTGCCGCAGGGGCACCGTATTGGTTTGAAGAATTGTTGCTAGAAGCAGGCACATTGGATTGCTCCTGTGAATTTAACATAGCATTGGCATTTACTCCGCCAAATACAAAAAACGACATCAATGCAATTAAATAAATAAATAGTTTCACTTTAACCTCCCCTTTTAAATTAATTTGATTTAAGTTTATTTAATCTTAGCATATATATACCCCGTAAAGATATGCATGCGATAATATATAATAATATAAATAAGATTATTATTTTAGAAATTATTATTATATTATATAGATGTTTAATCCGAATAAAACAATGTACGCGGAAATTACATTTAATTTTAGTAAATGTAATTTTTAAAAGATTGATGAATGATTAAAATAAAAATATAATACTTTACGAACAGTAAATAAAATTAATTATTCATTACAGGTTATCATAAAAATTATACAATGTCAAATGAAGGGCAACACTGTGGAAATAGTCTTATACTTGTTCACGCGCACTTAAGGCTAATTTATCCTAAAATTTTTTAAACAATCCACCCGCCTTCCTTATTCGTTATCAGGCTGACGAAGGCGGGTGAGTAAAATAGCGTCGACCGCGCTTATTTGCAGGATTTGCAGGAATAGCACGAATCCTTCATTCCATAACCTTCCATGATTGAACTATAAAATTCTTCAGCGGGAATTTCATAAAATAATGGGACATTATAAGTCTTTTTCATAGATTTCACCTCCTTATTTTATTGACATGCAAAAATTATTCTCCAAGCCGATTTGAAGCGGCTTATAAAGGAATGAGATGCCTCTCCTCGTCTTCCAGTTTTACATTGCGATTAGATAAGTATAACCTTCATTTATTTTTTTAAAAATCTGCAATGTTCCGCTAGGAATTATTTTTATAAAATGCGGCATATTTTTGGGATTCACGCCGTTTAACATCAAAGCGTTGCCGCTGACCCTGAAGCTTACGCCTTTACTTCTAAGCATATTAAGTAAACGATTGTATTTCTTATGCGAAACGGTTAAGAACTTTACGACGGGTCCGTAAAAAACTACCTGTATGGAATATTTTTTGCCTTCCGAATTAAGGTACTTTATTGCATGTTCCGCATTCAGCATGGAAATTCCTAACTGTTGTCCCGGCATATTGACGCCGGCAACTATTTTCACGGGTTTATTATAGTTTTTAAAAAATCCGCCGTAGTTATAATTTTGCATAGCAAACGCGGAAACCGAGCTAAAACCTAAAATAAGAATCGAAGCGGCTATTAAAAATAACCTAATCTTAAACATAAGCGTAATCCCCCTTTTAATTATTTATTAATTGTATTGTCTGTTTATAACCATTTATAATATAATATGTTTAATATATTATCGTTATTTTAAAATTTCTGTCGCGTAAGAGACATTTTCATAAATTCATTATCGTTATAATATAAAGATAGATTAATCAAAAAAGACCGGAGTTAAAAAAATGCCTATTTATCAGTATAAATGCCAAAAGTGCGGCAGGGATTTTGAAGTTTATCGAAGCAAGCTTTCCGAATTTTATAGGAAAACCTTTAAAACAAAAAAAGAGGTGCAATGCCCATCCTGTAAAACCAAAGACGTTATTCTTGCAAA
>JAKAQP010000042.1 GCA_021822485.1 bacterium | reverse complement strand
CGATTCGCAAAAAGCCAGAATAAAATCTATTTCTTTAAAAGAAGGAGATTTTGGAAGTCTTTCCGTTGAAATAGAAGGCGATATCGACAAGGAGGAAATAAAACAGGCCATGGAGAAAGCGGCAAAAAATCAGAAAAAAGGTTCTTGTTGCTGCTGAAAGATTTAAAGAAAGCAAAATATGAAAGAAGCGTTAAAAATTTTAGAAAGCGAAAACGATGTTGAACCTATAGATATATCCGAAGATATATCTATAGAACGGCTTAGAGATATTTTTTACGCTTTATCGGATAAGGTTAGGCTTGAGATTATAAGCCTGTTAATAGATAACGGAGAAATGTGCGTTTGTAAATTTCAGGAAATTTTTAAAATATCACAGCCCAACCTTTCTTTTCATTTAAGCATTCTTAGAAAGTCCGGTCTCGTTAAGACCAGAAGAAAAGGCACATGGATGAATTACAGCCTTAACGGCGAAAACGAAGTTTTAAAAAATTTGCTTCCTTTAATTAAAAAGGCATCTGCCGAGAAGTAAATAAAATGGCTTATTAGGCGATAAAATAAAATGAAAAAAAATATAATTGCATCCGTTTTTTTAATAATTATTGTTTATATAATAAGCCTTGTATTGCCGCTCAGCGTTTATGCTCAAACAAACAAAAAAATGTTTAAAAATAAGCATAAATATAACGGCGGCATAAGTATGGGGCGGCAAACGGCTCAAAACGGCGCATATACCGTAAACATGGCCGTAAGGCAGGCGCTGAAAAACAACGATTTAATAAAAAGCGCGGTTCAAAGGGTTAAGGCGGCGCAGGCAAATTTTAACGCGGCTACCGCAGGCATGCTGCCGAAACTTTCGTTTAACTATAATGCGTCGAGAATGGAATACCAGCCGTATCTTCAGACGTCGCACGTGCCTATCCCGACGTTTAATACAAGTGGCGCAAAAGACGGCTATATGTATTTCCCTCCCCGCATATATATGAATTCCGATACTAATTTTAACTGGAGTCTTCAAATAACCCAGCCGGTTTTTACCGGTTTTGCGCTTCTCGATAAAAGAGAACTTGCAAAAATAGGCATAAATATATCGAGGGTTCAAAAACATGAAGCCGTCTTAAACGTTATAGAAGGCGTAAAATTGGCTTATTTTAACGTTTTAAGGGCGCAGGAGCAGTTAAAAGTAGCGGACGAACAGGTAAAATCTTTAAAATCGCACGAAATGCAGGCAAAACTCCTTTACAAACAGGGCGTAATTCCTTATAACGACCTGCTGAAATCCGAAGTCGCCCTTGCGGACGCCGTGCAGTATAAGACGTCGTCTATAGCCGCTTTAAATATTGCCGTGTCGAATTTCAATACCATTCTCAATCAAAACATTAACGCAAAGGACGGTTTTAAAAATATACGTTACGTTAATTTTAAAAGATACCGGTTAAGCCCTCTTTTTGTTTATGCCTTAAGGCACAGACCTGGATTAAAAATATTCAGATTTAAAATTAAGCAGGAGACGCTTAAAGAAAAGATTGCCGAGAGCAGGTATTATCCTCATGTTTCGGCTTTTGCCGCATATTCTCAGTCCGGCCAAAACTGGCTTGCGGAAAATAATGCGTTTAATAATCAGGAAAATAAGATAATAGGTTTAAGCGCGACGTGGACTTTGTTTAACTGGTTTAAAACATCGGATAATTACCAGAAAGAAAAGCATGAAAAGACTGCTTTAAAATATAGCCTTAAATCTTATATAAACGACGTCAGGCTTGAGGTTAAAAGCGATTTATTAAATCTTCGGACGGCTTTTAAAAATATTAAAGCCGCAAAATTGTCGGTAAGGCAGGCTAAAGAAAACCTCAAGATTACTGATTTACAATATATACAGGAAACAACTACTTCGACGGAAGTTTTAGACGCGGAAACTTATCTGAAACATGCCCAATTAAACTATTACGATTCGCTTTACGGATACGATATATATTTAGCCAAGCTTCAAAGAGACATAGGGAGGAATAGATATGGAGAATAAAACAAATGAAGGTGCCGTAAACACCGTTACTGCAGATAATGGCGCCGATAAAAATACCGGCGGCAACGGCAAAAAAAACAGAATAAAAAAGAAATACGTTTTAATAGCAATAATCGTAGTTTTAGTTATCGGGACGATTTTTGAACTTCATAATATCGAATTTTCATTTTCCCATGTTACGACAAGCGACGCTTTCGTGGACGGGAGCAGTGCTATAGTGCCTGTTGCTCCACAGGTTAAGGGTAAAGTCGTAAAAGTATACGTAAAAGAAAATCAGTTCGTAAAAAAAGGACAGCCGCTCTTTAAAATAGACCGGTCCGATTACATTCAGGACGTAAACAGGTCGTTTGCCGGTTTTAAAGTCAGCAAAAAACAGATAAAACAGATATCGATTTCTATTTTGGTCCAGAACAGCGCTTTAGCGAAAGCAAGATATCAGCTTGAAGCCGACGAAGCTTTAGAAAAATTAGACCGCCAGAATTATATAAGATACAGGAATCTTTATGAAGGAAAGGCCGCTTCAAAACTTATGTTCGATGAAATGGCTACAAAATACAGAATGGCTGCGGCGAAAATCGGCGCAGACAAAGCAAACCTGACCCAGATTGCCGCAAGCATAGCGGAATTAAGGACGGCTTTAAAATCAAGGATTTTTTACGCAAAGACGGCGCGCGCCGCCTATAAAATAGCCCAAATTAATCTTCACAGAACCGTAGTTTATGCGCCATGCAACGGCTATGTGACGAAAAAAAACGTAAACGTCGGAAGTTACGTTATGCCCGGCATTCCTTACCTAAATGTAGTCAATCTTCGCAAAGTCTGGATAGTGGCTAATTTTAAAGAGTCGGACATAGATAATATAAAAATAGGCGCGCAGGTTATTATAACAGTCGATGCTTATCCTGGCATTATTTTTCACGGAACGGTTTCGAGTTTTCAATCGGGAACAGGTTCGGTTTTTAGTCTTCTTCCGCCGGAAAATGCGACGGGAAACTATATAAAAGTAGTACAGAGGGTTCCCGTAAAAATTAATTTAAACAAAGAATTTTACTCTAAGACCCCTCTGTATCCCGGGCTATCAGTAGAACCGTTCGTTAAAATAGAAAAATAAACTTAAAGGAAAAGGTGTCAGATTTTATTTTCCGCATACTAAACAGTCGATTAACATAAAATTTGTTTCCGGAAAATTAATCTGACACCTTTTCCTAATAATTATGGATATTTAGATTAACATGGATTTAAAAAATAAATGGCTGATAGTTTTAGCGGTAATTCCAAGCACCACGCTTTACAGTATGGATATGAGCGTGGTAAATGTCGCCCTGCCGTATATACAGGGCGCAATGGATGCCTCGATAGAGCAGGTTACATGGGTCGTTACGGGCTATATGCTTTCGGGCGTTATTTTAATGCCTTTGGTAAGTTTTTTTAGTTCGCGTTTCGGCAGGAAAAATTATTACATATCTTCCGTTTTTTTATTTACCGTAAGTTCAGCTTTGTGCGGTCTTTCATGGAATTTAGACTCCATAGTTCTTTTTCGTCTCCTGCAGGGCGTAGGCGGCGGAGCCCTTATACCTTTGTCGCAGACCTACCTTGCCGAAAATTTTGAAAAAAAAGAACAGGGCAAGGCTATGGCGATATTCAGTCTTGCGATAGTTTTAGGTCCTGCAATCGGTCCTTATATCGGCGGCTGGATAGTAACGAATTATTCTTGGCCGTGGGTATTTTACGTTAATCTTCCTATAGGACTTTTCAACCTTATACTTATTTATTTAATAATCGAAGACCATCCTTTGATGAAGAGGATAAAAGGAAATGTAGATTGGCTCGGTATAATTTTTTTAACTATAGGACTCGGGGCAATGCAGATTGTTTTAACGGACGGTCAGTATAAAAACTGGTTTTCTTCAAGCTATATAGTGAATCTAACAATTATATCGGCAGTTGCTTCGGTACTTTTCGTTATAACGGAACTCATAGTGGAAAATCCTGCGGTTAACATTAGAGTTTTAAAAGATATAAATTTATCGGCTAATTCTTTTTTGTCTATGGTTTTCAGCCTCGGAATATTCGGAAGTCTGTTTCTTCTGCCTATGTTTTTGCAAAAAATAATGGGGTATTCCGCATACGATGCAGGTATTGCTATAATGTCGAGGGGTCTTGCTATGGTTATAAGCATGCCGCTTGCAGGCAGGCTGTTTAATAAAGTAGGACCAAAAATTTTAGTTTTTATAGGATTTATTTTATCTATTATATCTTCGATTCAGATAGGCTCTATGAGTCTTAATATGGGATTCTGGGATGTTTTTTGGCCGCAGTTTACGCAGGGTTTAGGCTTCGGATTGATAATAGTTTCTCTTATGACGTCTTCTTTGATTACCCTTGACAATAAATATAAAATAGACGGAGCCGGTTTGTTTAATCTGATAAGGCAGGTTGCCGGTTCGATAGGCATAGCTATACTGGCTACGATGATAGATAACAATACCCAGATGGCGCATTCCGTTCTTGTACAAAACATAAGCGATAATACGCAGACAATGTTATCTTTAAGGAGAGCCGCTCAAATTACGCATTCGTTTGTGTTTTACCCTCCCGTCAAAAAGGTTCTTGCCTTAATTAACGGTATGGTAACTCAGCAATCTACCATGATTGCATTCAATTTGGCATTTATATTTATGGCAGTCTGTTTTGCCGTATCTATACCGGTTATTTTCCTGCTTAAGGGTTCAAAAAGCGCAAAAGAGAAAAACAACTCCTCCTCTATGACCATTGAATGATATAAGCATTTCAAGTAAATCCGTTTCAAACTTTCAAACTTAAAATTAATATTGTATAATATAAAAATGTCCGTAAATTTATTGCGGAATTAAATAAATTTATAAAATATTTTTTATGAAAACTAAAGACGATAAAAAAGCTAAAGGGAGTAGTTCCAACAAACCAAAAACCGAGAAAAAAAAATTAACTAAGATAATTATTTCGGCTATACTGATTATAATTTTTGCACCGGCCGTTATTCTGACCGTATTATATTTTCTTCTTGCTTCTACGGTTCCAAGTATTAATACTTTGAAAGACTATCATCCGCAGGAAGTCAATTACGTATATTCAACAAGCGGTAAATTAGTAGGTTATTTGGGTTCCGTCAACAGAGAGGTGGTGCCTTTTTCCGAAATTCCTTTACAGGTAAGGGAGGCTTTTCTCGCGGCGGAAGACAAAAATTTTTATAATCAAGGGCCGCTTGATTATAAAGCAATAGCGAGGGCTTTTTTCGTTAATCTTTTTGCGGGACATATAGTAGAGGGCGGTTCGACTATAACCCAGCAGGTAGCAAAAACTATCCTTATTCCTTATCAAAGAACGTATATTTGGAAATTGAGGGAGGCTATTTTAGCATACAGGGTTGCCGACAATTTATCTAAAAACGATATATTAAATATCTATCTTAATCAGATTTATTTGGGCAATAATGCCTATGGAATACAGGCGGCTTCGCTGACATACTTCGGGGTGCCCGTATGGAAACTTACCCTGCCGGAAGCCGCTATGCTCGGCGGATTACCGCAAGCCCCGTCTTTTTTAGACCCATACGTTCATTATAAATATGCAAAAAGAAGGCAGAAATATGTTTTATTTCAGATGGCGAACGACGGATTTATAACGAAAGCGCAGGCAGAACAAGCTTATAAGACAAAGCTTGTTTTTAGGAATTTTTTTAAATATTACGGCGTAGCGCCCTATTATCTTGCTTTTATTAAGCAGGAAATTATAAGCAAATACGGCAAACCGGTTTATAAAGAAGGCGGCTTAAAAATATACGCGGCTTTAAGCGCAAGGGCGCAGATGTATGCGGATAAAGCAGTTAAAAAGGGTTTAGTCAAGCTTACACATGAATACGGCTACGCAGGGCCTTTGCATAAATATTCTTACGTCGAAATGCTTAATAAAATAAAAGACGAAAAAAACCGGATTAATTATTTATATAAAGGCGGTTTATATAAAGGTTTTGTTACGTCAATTTCTAAAAACGGCCAAGCTGCCTATGTATCGGTAGGAAAATTTAAAGGAATACTTCCCGTGTCTAATATGAGATGGGCTTCCCATTTTCAAAGATACGTATATTTTGCATACAGGACTATTAATAACGTCAATCAGGCTTTAAAACCGGGTTACGAAATACTCGTCAAATTTGACGGCTGGAACAAAAATCATATACCGGTTTTTTCTTTGGAAGAAAAAGACATTATAGAGGGAGCTTTAGTTTCGTTAGACCCTAAAAACGGTTTTGTGCGGGCAATGGTCGGCGGAATAAGCTTTCGTCAGACTCAGTTTAACAGAGCGCTTTATGCAAAAAGACAGACCGGTTCGGCTTTTAAACCTATAGTTTATTCCGAAGCCCTTACGGAAGGCTACACCCCTTCTTCTATTATCAATAATACTCCTGTAATATATCCTACCGGAGTATCCGGAAAATATTACAAACCGCACAATTTCTCAAGAAGATTTACAGGTCCTACTACGCTTCTTATAGGACTGGCGCATTCTATAGACGTGGTGGCGGTCAAACTTCTTAAAAAAGTAGGAATAGATAAAGTTGCGCATCTTGCTAACAAAATGGGCATTCATCACGTAGTCAGAAACTTAACTATGGCTCTCGGTTCTTCAAGCGTCCGTTTGATAGACTTAACGGATGCATATACTTCTTTTGCAAACGGCGGAAAAGAGTGCAAACCGGTTTTTATAATTAAAATATTAACGCCGGGCGGAAAAGAACTTTATCATTATAAACCTGAATGCAAGCAGGTTTTATCGCCTCAAGTTGCTTATGTATTGACTAATATGCTGGAAAGAGTCATAACTAACGGGACAGGAGTTACCATTGGAAATATTCGGAAAATTACGCCTTACGTAGCCGGCAAGACCGGTTCTTCAAGCCAGTATAGGGACGGAGTGTTTATGGGATATACTTCTTCTTTAGTTACAGGGGTCTGGACGGGTTTAGACGATTTTCATTCTATGGGCAGGTTTATGGTAGGAGCTATAACTGCGGCGCCTATATGGTACTCTTATATGTCCAAATCGCTTCTTATTTTTCGTCCTCATGCATTTTCTATACCTAAAGGAATAGTTTTTGCAGAGATCAATCCTTATACAGGTTTAATAGCAAATTCGAGCTATAAAGATCCTGTACTGATGCCTTATATTAAAGGCACCGAACCTACTGAAACCGTAAAGAAGAAAAAGATTAAAAATCCGCAATCGTTTTTCGGATTATTTTAATTAATGAAGAATAATTTTTATAAAACATACCGCTAATGAATAAATTAAATAATTTAGTTGACGGATACGGCAGAAGATTAACATATCTTAGAATAAGCGTTACCGACAGGTGCAATTTAAGATGCGTTTACTGCATGCCTGAATCCGGCGTTTCCATTATGAAACACGAAGATATTATTTCATACGAAGATATCTTAAGGTTAGTGCGCATTCTTTCAAGGCACGGCTTAAACAAAGTCAGGATTACCGGAGGAGAACCTTTGGCAAGAAAAGGCCTAATCGGTTTTGTGCAAAAACTTTCGGAAATAAAAGATATAAGCGATATTTCTATGACAACGAACGGCATTCTTTTCGATAAATATGCTCACGGTTTATTCGATGCAGGATTAAAAAGAATCAATATAAGCTTAGACTCCTTAAACGAAGAAAAGTTCAAAAGAATTACCAGAACCGGCAGACTTGAAACCGTCTTGAAGAACATAGAGCTTGCAAAAAAAATAGGCTATAATCCTATTAAAATCAATACGGTTTTAATAAGAGGAATCAACGACGACGAAATTATAGATTTCGTAAATTTTGCAAGAAAATTTGAACTTAATTTAAGATTTATAGAATATATGCCGATCGGAGGAAATATAGCGGATGCAGTGTCTTCTCGAGAGATAGAAGAAAAAATACAATTAGAGTTTGATGATTTTAAGCCTAAGAAATCAAAAATAAAATATAATAACGTATCGGGCGAAAATGTTTACGAAAAGAAATTAAGCGTTTACGACGGCGTAAGCAGGATTTTCGGTTTTGACGGCAATGATGCGGTTATAGGTTTTATAAGTCCTATGTCTGAGCATTTTTGCGGCGGCTGCAACAGGCTCAGGCTGACGGCCTCCGGAAATCTCAGGCTGTGTCTTTTTTATGACGATGAGTACAATATTAAAGATATTTTAAAAGAAAGCGACGACGAGATTGTTTTCGAGAAAATTTCTAATATCGTCAAGTTAAAGCATTTCAAGCATAACTTTAACGAAAAAACGGAAAAAAAAGGAGATATATCATGGGCTAACGATTTTATGAACTCAATCGGCGGATAATAATCAATTTGTGACGGTGACAGAATTGAATTCCGTCACCGTATTTAAAATATATATAAATAATACTGAGGAGAAAAATTTTGGAGCAAACAAGCATTATCAACATTAATATCGAAGACGAGATGAGGCAGTCCTACTTAGATTACGCGATGAGCGTTATTATAGGCAGGGCGCTTCCCGAAGTAAAAGACGGATTAAAGCCCGTTCACAGAAGAATTCTTTTTGCTATGAACGAAATAGGCAACGATTTTAATAAGCCGTATAAAAAATC
>JAKAQP010000041.1 GCA_021822485.1 bacterium | reverse complement strand
GTTTTTGATTTTTAATATATCTTTGTATATATTAAGAGGATTTAATATGCCTACCGTATCCGAATAACGGAATTTATATGCTCCTTCGTTTTCGGCAATTTTCATAATCTCGACTATCGTTTTTAAGTCTGCCCTGGAAGAATCTTCTCCTCCTACAGAATATTTTACGCCTTCTTTATTTAATATTTTTAATATATTTATAAGGTTATTTTTAACGTATTCAAAATTTTTCTTAAGTTTATATTCTAAATGGATTTTTGATATCGGAACCGATACATGTATAAATTTAAGCCCTATATCTAAAGACGAATAGATATCTTCGGTCATTGCCCTGTTCCATCCGATTATTTTTGCATTGAGCCCAGATTCGTTTATTTTTTTTACCGCGTTTTTTTCATCTCCTCCCATAATCGGTATTCCCGCTTCTATTTCATTAACACCCGTTTCGTCAAGCATTTTAGCTATAAGCAGTTTTTCGTCCACAGAAAAAACAATACCTGCAGTTTGTTCTCCGTCCCTGAGAGTCGTATCGTTTATAATTATATTCTCTAATATATTATTCATACATTTTGCAAATGCATAATTTATGCCATAACTTTAGTTATCTTTTTAAAGGTATCAAAATTTATTTATTTTTTGCAAATAATAAATCTTACTATCTTTATAATATATTCATCTGCAAAAGCAAGCAGGAGTGAAAGAATAAATAAATCTGTCCCCTTTATTGTTTATTTAAGCCGTTTTCTGTTTTTTCTGCTTTTTATTTAATCAATCGTGTTCATATATTAAGCAAATTTATTTCACAAATTGTTTTTATTTCATTTTAAATTAGTGAAAAAGTTTATAAAGTCGTAAATTATAAGGAGTTTTAGATTGAAAAGAAACTTTGGCATGAATATTGCAATATATTAAACTAAAATAAATAAATTAAAAAATTAAAAAACCATAGTGGGGAGTTAGTTATTAAATAAGAACAATATTAAATTTATATCTATTTTTAAATAAAGCGCAAATGGGCGCTTGCGGCAATGACGCCGCAATTAATGAGGCTTAAAGTATTTATTAAGTTTTTGTCTCCTTAGTTGCGGCGTTTTTGTTTTTAAAAAAACAATTATTTTTATTTGGAGGTAGAAGAAATGAGACAGGTTGCAATTTACGGTAAAGGCGGTATCGGAAAGTCCACGACGACGCAGAACATTTTAGCGGCTCTTGCGGAAAGAGGAAATAAAATAATGCTAGTAGGATGCGATCCAAAAGCCGATTCTACAAGGCTGCTTCTAGGCGGGAAAAGTCAGGAAAGTGTCTTAAACGCCGTTAGGGAAGTAGGACAGGAGAACGTTACGGAAGAAGATGTTTTTAAAATAGGTTTCGGAGGAGTAAGATGCGTAGAATCCGGCGGACCGGAGCCCGGCGTCGGATGTGCGGGCAGGGGAATTATTACGTCCATTACCACTCTTGAACAGCTTGGTTCGTACGAAAGAGAGCTTGATTACGTATTTTACGACGTTCTGGGCGACGTAGTATGCGGCGGATTTGCGATGCCTATAAGAGAAGCTTACGCTAAAGAAATATACGTTGTCTGTTCCGGAGAGCTTATGGCGCTTTATGCGGCAAACAATATATGCAAAGGCGTCCTTAAGTATGCGAAAACGGGCGGAGTGCGTATAGGCGGGCTGATATGCAACTCCAGAAACGTGGACAATGAAAAGGACATGGTGGAAGCGTTTGCAAAAAAAATCGGAACGCAGATGATACAGTTTATTCCAAGAGACAACGTTGTACAAAGAGCGGAAATAAAAAAGAAGACCGTTATAGAACACGATAAAGATTGCGCTCAGGCTGACGTTTACAGACAGCTTGCAAAAAATATAGAAGAAAACGAAATGTTTGTTATACCGAAACCTATGAGTATGCAGGAACTTGAAGACCATATGATGGAATACGGTTTTATGGAGGAATACGAAAGGACAACCGACGGAAAAAACGCAGCCGTATAATTTTAAGGAAACTAATATATGAATAACTATCAAAATAACAATAATAGTATTAAAAATAATTTTACGACGGAAATTTCCAAACACCCTTGTTTCAATAAGGAAGCGTCGAAAAGTTATGGCAGAGTTCATTTACCGGTTGCTAAATCGTGCAATATTTCATGCAACTACTGTCACAGAGACTACGACTGCCAGAATGAATCCAGGCCTGGGGTAACGTCAAGTCTGCTTTTGCCGGAAGAAGCGGTAAACAGGATATATGAAGTAAAAAGGTTTTTCGGCGATATAAGCGTAGCCGCAGTTGCGGGTCCCGGCGACAGCTTAGCCGAGCCTTTGAATACTATTAAGACGTTTGAGCTTGTCAAAAAAGAGTTTCCGGATATTATTCTATGTATGAGTACGAACGGCCTTAATTTAAACGATAATTTAGAAGAATTGTCCGATCATGGCGTAAGATTTATTACCGTAACTCTAAATGCAATCGACATTTCCATTGCCAGTAAGATTTACAGGTATGTCGATTATAAGAATATTATTTATACAGATAAAGATGCGGCTGAAATATTGCTTGAAAAACAGATAAAAGGTATAGAAAGCGCAGTTAAAATGGGGTTTACGATAAAAATTAATTCCGTTCTTATACCCGGTATAAACGATTTTCATATAAAAGATATTTCAGAAAAAGCAAAAAAACTTGGAGTATATCTTTTTAACGTTATGCCTATGATTCCGGCAAAAAGGTCTTATTTTGAAAAAATAGGCGTAAAAGGCGCCAGTAGAAAAGATGTCGCGGATATAACCAAAGACATTGAAGGTATAAACATAATGGAGCATTGCAGGCAGTGCCGCTCCGACGCTGCCGGACTTTTAGACGAAGATTTGAGCGGCAAACTAATTTCTGAGGAAGGAGGTTTAAAATGCGAATGCAAGAAGATGCGGTTTTAGGATGTAAGCTATCTAAAAGTTTGAGTTTTTCTCAGGATGAAGAGCTTTATATAGCCGCTAGCGATACTAAAATCAAAATGATAGAGGATTACGCGCCGTTTGTCGATAAAATTTTAAACGATATTTCTTATATCCCAAGAAATATTTTAGATTTAGGATGCGGTCCAGGTTATATAGCTAGAAGATTGAGCGAAGTTTTATCGAATTCTATTGTTTTTGGCGTCGATAAATCTCACGTTATGATAAATCATGCAAATAACGCTATTAATAAATCGTTAAAGAATAATTATATTTTTCGTTCAGAATTTGAAATGGAGGGAGGATCGCTTGGAATGTTTGAAAAAGAGCCGGATTATTTGCATTATTATGAACCGAGGCTTAAATATATGATTGCCGACAGTGCCAAACTTCCGTTCTGTAATTTAAAATTTGATTTGATTCTATTGAAAGGAACGTATAAATGCTTAGAAAATAAGATAGATTCGCTTAAAGAGATGTACCGGGTTTTAAGCCACGGCGGCGAAATTTATATATACGAGTTCAGAAAAGATATTCCTGAAGACGAATTCACCCTGTTGACTAAACATATGAAACCCCAAAAAGTAAAATCGCTAAGGCGTAAATTGAACTGCTCATTAGATATAGAAGAATATAGAAATCATTTATCGGAAGCGGGATTGGATAAATTTTCGTTAATAGAACACGACGGACTCGATTTAAAAATAACCATCAAAAAACTAAATTTATAAAGATAAGATACATATATTATAAAAGTATAAAATGGGAGGAAAGAAAATATGAGTATTATGGAAGGTTTCTCCGGCGAAATAGATAATTACGTAAATGCTCCGCGTCGTTCCGGGGCAAAATGGGTTCCGCATTTTCTAATAGAATTCGACCATGCGAACTGTATATCGTGCGGAAGGTGTATAAAAGTTTGTCCGGGCGGAGTTTACGTATTTGAAGACGACGGAGATAAAATGATAGTAAAGATAGATAATTTAGATAATTGCATAGGCGATACCTGCTGCGAAAAAGTTTGTCCCAAGAACAAGACGATGCATCTGCATAAGTTTTCGCCGCTCGGTAAAAATTAATATTAAAGAACAATATTTGTATCTAAATATAAATTTACTAAATATAAAAAATAAGGAGTTTAAAATGGCGGTTAATTTTAAGGAGCAAGAAAGTATAGTAGAAGATATTCTTAATGTTTATTCCGAAAGGGCAAAGAAAAACAGAAAAGAACATATCGGCATTAACGATAAAGAAACATGCGGAACCTGCATCGCAAAATCAAACGTAAAATCCCTCCCCGGCGTTATGACCCCAAGAGGCTGCGCTTATGCGGGCTCCAAGGGAGTAGTTTGGGGGCCAGTTAAAGACGTTATCAATATAAGCCACGGCCCGATAGGATGCGGCCATTACAGCTGGGGAACCAGAAGAAACTTAGCGGAAGGCGAGCCGGCGGTCGAAAATTTCGTTCCTTTTCAATTTACTACCGATTTTAAGGAAAGAGATATAGTTTTTGGCGGCGACAAAAAATTAGAACAGGCAATTAAAGAATTGCATGAACTGTTTCCTACGGCAAAAGGAATAATCATAGAATCGGAATGCCCGATAGGATTAATAGGCGACGATATTGAAGCCGTCGCAAAAAAAATGACGGACGAGGTAGGCATTCCCGTTATTCCCGTGAGGTGCGAAGGCTTCAGAGGCGTCAGCCAGTCCCTCGGACATCATATAGCCAACGATTCTATAAGGGATTTTGTAGTAGGAAAAGGTGAAATAGACGATAGCAAAAAGACGCCTTACGATGTTGCGATATTGGGAGATTATAATATAGGCGGCGATGTATGGGCTTCTATGAAAATATTTAAAGAAATGGGCTTAAACATTGTAGCGCACTGGTCGGGAGACGGTTCGATAGAAGAAATGAAAATAACCCATGGCGTAAATTATCTGCTTCTTCACTGCTACAGGTCTATGAACTATATAGCAACTCATTTTGAAGAAAAATACGGTATTCCGTGGATAGAATATAATTTTTTCGGTCCGACGAAAATAAAAGAAAGCATAAGAAAAATAGCTAAATTGTTCGACGAAAATATACAGGAAAAGTCTGAAGAGGTTATTAAGGCTTATGAACCAAAAATGCAGGCGGTTATAGATAAATATCGTCCCAGATTAGAAGGAAAAAAGGTAATGCTTTTAGTCGGCGGCTTGAGACCCCGTCATATAGTAGGCGCTTATGAAGATTTAGGAATGAAAGTAGTTTCTACCGCATACGAATTTGCCCACAACGATGATTATGAAAGAACTACGAAAGAAGTCGAAAACGGAACGATAGTCGCAGACGACATGAACGAGTATGAATTTGTGGAACTTGCAAACAAACTTAAACCCGATTTAGTCGCTTCCGGTATAAAAGAAAAATATGTTTTTCAAAAAATGGGCATACCGTTCAGGCAGATGCACTCATGGGATTATTCAGGCCCATACCACGGTTACGACGGATTTGAAATTTTTGCTAAGGATATGGACCTGGCTATAAACAGTCCGTCTTGGAAATTAGTGAAGCCGTTATGGAAAAAATAAAAGAAATAAATAATTATTAAAATTATACCGGAGGTTAGATTATGAAAAAAGAAGAAGTAAAAAAGATAAAAGACTGGATGAGTACGGAAGAATATAAAGAAAAAAATTTTAACAGGAAAGCTATAGTAATAAATCCCGAAAGAGCATGCCAACCGCTTGGCGCCGTACTGTGCGCCGCAGGCTTCGAAGACACTATGCCTTTCGTTCACGGTTCACACGGTTGCGTCGCATATTACAGAAATAATTTATCGCGCCATTTCAGGGAGCCTTTTGCGGCGGTCTGCACGTCTTTAACCGAAGACGGCGCGGTTTTCGGCGGGCAGGCAAACGGATTTGAAGGCTTTAAAAATGCAACAGCTCTATATAAGCCGAAAATGTTTGCAATATCTACGACTTGCATGTCTGAAATTATAGGAGACGACCTTGGTTCTATCGTCGGCAATGCAAGAGAAAAAGGTCATTTATCGGAGGATATAGCGGCGCCCTATGCAAATACTCCGAGTTTTGTAGGTTCGCATCTCGAAGGTTACGACAGTATGCTTAATGCGATAATCGAAACTCTAGGCAAAAAAACGGATGCCGCTAAAACCGATATAATCAATATAATTCCTGGTTTCGAAACTACGATTGGCAATATAAACGAAGTCAAAAGAATTTTAAAAATTTTCGGAATTAATTTTCTTGTTCTTGCCGATTATTCAAACACGTTAGACAGTCCTTTAAACGGCGAGTATAAAATGTATCCGGACGGCGCGACTAAACTTGAAGACGTTAAAAATTGCCTGAATAATAAGGCTACCGTTGTTCTGCAAAAATATTCGACAAAAAAGACCTCTGCAACGCTGTCAGAGAAACTAGGACAGGATGTAAGGATAGTTAAAAGCCCGATAGGAATTAAAGCCACCGATGAATTTTTAATGACGCTTTCAGAAATATCGGGTAAAGAAGTTCCGAAAGAAATTGAAGGTGAAAGAGGAAAGGCCATAGATTCTATGACCGATGCCCAGCAGTATATTCATGGAAAAAAGTTTGCTATATTCGGCGACCCCGATATGCTTGTAGGGCTTACAGGCTATCTATTGGAAATGGGCGGAATACCGAAATACGTATTATGTTCAAACGGCAACGAAGATTTTAAGAAAGAGATTGAAGATTTATTTTCTGCTTATTCGGAAAGCGAGGGCGAAGTTTATATAGATAAAGATTTATGGCATTTAAGGTCATTAGTAATGACTTCGCCGGTAGATATGTTTATAGGGCCTTCGCACGGAAAGTTCGCTGCAAGGGATGCCAAAGTTCCACACATAAGAATCGGTTATCCGATATTCGACAGAGTTAATATACACAGATATCCGATTTATGGCTACAGCGGAGTAATTAATTTAACGACATGGATAGTCAATAAATTTATAGATATATTGGATGATACTTGCGACGATGCCCATTTTGAGCTTATGAGATAAATTTTAATATCGGTTTTAAAATAATTTTAAAATAAAATAAGGGAAGTGGTGTAAAATGGGTTTAGCATTAAAAGAAGAATTTTTTGACGAGCCGGCATGCGAACATAACGGAGTCGCAAAAGAGAAAAAAGCGTGCAAAACTGCGGCGCCCGGGTCATCTACAGGAGGATGCGCACTTGACGGGGCATATATAGTTTTAAGCCCTATCAAAGATGCTTTAAATATAGTGCATGCGCCTATTAACTGCTTAGGAAACAGCTATAACCAGAGAACATCTAAAGCGGAAAAAGGAAAGAATTACTATATGTATGGTTTAACGACTGCTATTAACGAAAATGACCTTATTTTCGGCTCTGAAGAAAAATTAAGGCAGGGCACAATTTATACTTACGACAAATATAAACCTAAAGGAATATTCATTTATAATACGTGCGTTCCTGCGCTTACCGGCGAAGATATCGAAGGAGTTTCGAAAGAACTTTCCGTCAAACTTAAAATTCCGGTCGTTCCGGTATTATCGCAGGGATTTTCCGGCAATAAAAATTTAGGAAATAAAATTGCGGGCGACGCTCTGTTTACCAATATTATAGGGAAAAAAGAGCCTAAAATAGATTTAATGGGAGAATTCAATATAAACTTAATAGGCGAATATAACATAAAAGGCGAACTGTTTTTAATTAAAAAAGCTTTGAAATCTATAGGGATAAACGTTCTTTCTACTATTACCGGCGATTCGACGATAGAGGAAATAATGTATTCGCATAAAGCGGAACTGAATGTAGTAATCTGTTCTAAAGCATTAGTTTATCTTGCGAGAAAAATGAAAGAAAAATTTGGAATTCCTTACATTGAAGAATCATTTTTCGGCATGACGTCAACCAATAAGGCGATTACGGATATAGTAAATGCAATAGGCAATATGGAACTGATAAAAAAGACGAAAGATTATATTAAAATCATGACTAAAAAAACCGAAGAGAAAACTTATGAGTATAAAAAATTTTTAACCGGCAAAAAAGTTCTTTTATATACAGGAGGAGTCAAGAGCTGGTCTATGATTTCGGCGCTTAACGACTTAGGCTTAAAGGTTATAGCTACGGGCATTAAAAAAAGTACCGACGAAGATAAATTAAGAATAATTAAGGAATTCGATAAAAACGGAAATATAATTATGTTAAATAACGGCAATCCCGTAAATCTTATAAAAATAGCAAGGGAAAATAATGCCGACATCATACTTGCGGGAGGCAGAAATCAATATACCGCAATAAAATCGCTCATTCCGTTTTTAGACGTAAATCAGGAAAGATTGCAGCCGTATGTATCTTATGAAGGCATTGAATGTATGGCAAAACTAATTTATTCGGAAATTAAAAATCCGCTTTTTAAATTGCTGAAAGAATCGATTGTATGAGCAATAATTAGGCAATAAATCGACTTTAGAATTGCTGATGCTTTGTGCAACTTTATATAAAAGTAAGGCAAGGTAATATAAGGGATAAAATTATGGTAAATAATATGGTAAATAGACTTAAAAATATAGAAATTAATCCTTTAAAAACAAGTTCGTCGCTCGGCGCTGCCGTATTTTTTCTAGGATTAAAAAATGCCGTCGTCCTGATGCACGGAGCCGTTGGCTGCGCAAGTTTCGACAAGGTCACGCTAACGAAGCACTTCAGGGAAAATATACCGATAGTTACGAGCGCTTTAAATGAAACAGGCGCAATACTCGGAGGCAAAGATTTTCTGATATCGGGAATTAACAATGTTTACGAAAAAATGAAGCCGGATTTTATAGGCGTAACTTCGTCGGGTCTTACGGAAACGCAAGGCGAAGATATCGCAAGGATTATTAAAGAATTTAAAGATTTTAAAAACGAGCAAAATATCCCTTTTTCTAACGTAATTTATGCAAGTACTCCGGATTATAAAGACGGATTTGAAGAGGGCTATCTATCGGCAATGCTCTCACTGCTGACGGAGGCGAGAGATAAAAACAAAGAATACGGTTCTTATAAAAAATCAAAAAGCGTTAACGTGTTTTGTCCGCCTTCGTTTACGCCGCAGGATTTTTTAGAACTTCGCGAAACTTTAGAAGATTTTAATTTAAAACCTATTATGATACCTGATTTAGGCATGTCGTTAGACGGACATTTAGATGAAAGAGGTTATCTGCAAACTACGACCGGCGGTTTAGACGCAAAAGATTTAACTAATATCTTTA
>JAKAQP010000014.1 GCA_021822485.1 bacterium | reverse complement strand
GATATTCTATAACCTTTAACGAAAGCAATGCCGTAGTTTCCTCCGTCTCTCAAGTCAAACCAAGCGAAAACCTGCGCATCCTTTTAAGCGACGGTAGTTTAAAAACCAAAGTCCTATCTGCAAAAAAATCGTAAAAGATGTCACGTATTTTGCTTTTTATTTTTAACTTGACTTTTATTTTTCGTTATATCATAATAGACCTAACAATAAATAAATTTATTAATAAAATTAAAATTAACGGAAAATAAAATCGTTATGAGGAGGTTGTAAAAATGAAAGCAGAAAAGAAAGTCTTTAGAAAAATTTTTAAAAAATTATCGGCATTTTTATTTTTGTTGTTGCTTATTTCATTTATTTCGATTAATTTTGCAGTTAAAAAAGCTGACGCCGTAACCTTAAGAATACTTGCGGCCGATGCGCTTCCTAAGCCTATAATGGAAATAGGGAAAATTTTCAAAAAAGAACATCCCGGCGTTCATATATATTACGATTTTTTAGGCGCCGGAGTTTTGAAAGGTGACATAGAAGAGGGCGCACCTGCCGATATGTTTTTGTCCGCCAACGGAAAATTTCAAAGACAGCTTGAAAAAAAAGGTTTTTTAAATTCATATAAAATATTTGCTTACGATTATCTTGCCGCCGCAACTCCTATAAATAACCCGGCGAATGTAACCGAAAACAATTTGATAAAAAAATTAATGGATAAAAACGTTTCTTTAACGACGTCAAGTCCGCATAGCGACCCTGCAGGAGATTATACATGGGCAATGTTCAGAAGAATAAATAAAAAATATCCCGGAGCTTTTAAAACAATTACGTCCCATGCCGACCATCTATTGGACGCGGCGCTTGTAATGCCTATTTTAGAATCCGGAAATACCGATTTAGGAATATTATATACTTCTCAGCTGTTGGAACTTCAAAAAGCCGGCGCTAAAATTAATATAATAAAAATTCCGGCAAAATATAATACGCATGCAAAATTTACGGTATCTATACTTAATCAGTCAAAACATAAATCTTTAGATAAAGATTTTGAAAAACTTTTGTTTTCGCATAGAGGAAGAAAAATACTTAAATATTGGGGTTTTACTCCTTCCGCATTTTAAAAATAAGACTTGTTTAACTTTCACCTCTATAAAAATCCCTCTTTTATAAAAAAAGAGGGATTTTTTAATGGCTTGGATTTTATTATTTCAATAATATTTTATATATTATAAAATGATTAATATAAAATAAAAAAAATATAAAGTGATATTTAATAATTTAAAATATTTTTTTTTGATGTATTAATTAAACACGGAATATGCATTTAAAAAAAAACAGAATATTTGACATAATAGTTTATATTATTTCGTTCCTATTTTTTACCACGCTTATAATTCTTCTGTCTGGAATTTTTTTTCAAACTTCGGCACATCTTTTCTTCAAAGAATTGGAAAACCATAGTTTATGGAATTCGGTATTGCTTAGTTTTAAACTATCATTTATTGTTATATCGATAAATTTAATTATAGGAATACCGGTTGCATACATCCTTTCATTTAAAAAAAGCAAAATTTCGTTTTTATTAGATATAATTTCTACGCTGCCGCTTACTACTTCCCCTTTGGTTATAGGGTTTGCCGTTCTAATTACTATGGGCTCTTTAAATCCGATAGGCAAATTTTTTATAGACAATGGATTAAAATTCGTGTTTACGCCACAAGGAATAGTACTGGTTCAGTTAATTATATCTTTCCCTTTTTTCGTAAATATAGTAAAAACGTCTTTTGATTCAATAAATAGAAAAATGATAGATTTAAGCAAAACTTTAGGAGCTTCTTCATTCGATATCTTGTTTAAGATAATTATCCCTCTTTCTTATAACGGAATTATAGCGGGACTGGCTATGAGCTGGTCCAGATCAATAGGCGAATATGCTGCGACGCAGATGGTTTCGGGCGTTATACCAAACCTTACGGAAACTGCGCCTATAGAAGTATTCGTTAAAACAAGTTACGGAAATTATCCGGCGGCAATTGCAATAGCAGGTATTTTAATGATAATATCATTTTTTTCGCTTGGTATTTTTAAATATTTTAATTATAAAACTGGTATAAAAAACAGCGGCAGCAATAGATAGATTTTATAAGATTTATAATTTTCCGACAGACTTATACTTTAAATTTTAAAATAGATAATTAATAATATTCTGTAAATAATAAATCGTAAATTATAATGAAACTTTTAGAAATAAAAAATATACACAAATCTTTTTACGACAAAAAAGTGTTGGACGGTGTAAATTTAGAAATAGAAAAAGGTGAAATTTCTTCTATTTTCGGTTTTTCCGGCGAAGGTAAAAGCACTGTTTTAAAAATTATTTGCGGAATATTAAAACAGGATGAAGGCGACGTTTTTATAAACGGGAAAAATATAAATAATATGGAATCATATAAAAGGCGCACTCCGCTTGTAATGGACGAACCTCTATTGTTTTCAAATATGAACGTAATAGAGAATATCGAATTCGGTTTAAAATTAAATAAAAGTCATAAAGAAAAGAAAAATAATAAAGAAATAGAGGCAAGGGGAGAAATAGAAAGGAGTGGAAATAAATTTTATTCTCCAAAAGAAATAATGGAACTGCTTGGAATAACCGGGCTAGAAAAAAGATATCCAAGTGAAATAAGCATGGGGCAGGCGCAGCGAATTTCATTGGCAAGAGCTTTAATGGTCAACCCCGACATAATTCTTATGGACGAGCCGTTTTCTAATCTCGATATAATTTCAAAAGTAAAAGTAAGAAAATTAATAAAGGATATCAATAAAGAGCTTAATGTTTCTATATTGCTGGTAACCCACGATATAGAAGACGTTATGAACTTATCCGATAAAATGTTTATTTTGAACGAAGGTAAAATTCAAGATTCAGGATATCCTAAAGACGTTTTAAAAAAGCCTTCTTCAATCGATACAGCTTTTCTTATAGGAACGGAAAATATATTAGAAGGCATCGTATCTGAAATAAGGCAAAACGATAATTTAATGAAAATTAGAGTTAAAATCCAAAACGAAAGCAAGAAAGAATTGTATGATTATAATAAAATGAATCTTTACGAAAAAAAAAGCCGCAATAATAACGGTAATGAAATTAACTCGGAAATTGTTATGGAAGCCGATTTTAACATTAATTTTGAAACGGGCGAGCGTGTTTATATGGCTGTAAGACCTGAGGATATTATGATATTAAGAGAAGACCGCGGTATGTCGGCAGGAGTAAAAGAAAATCGGTTTTCCGGTAAAATTATTTCGTCTATTTTTACTTCAAGAATGATGGAAATAATAGTCGAAACGGAAAAATATTTAAACTTTAAAATATTAATACCTTTTCACGCTTATGAAGTAATGAATCTTTTTGAAAGTAAAGCGGTAAATATCTCTCTCAAAAAATCATCTATTCATCTTATAAAGAAAAAAAATAAACTATAAAAAGTAAATAAGAGTAATATTTGACAAATAGTCAATAAATAAGTATATTGTAACAATAATATTATCAATTTAAAAAATTTAAACAATAAATATTTTATTAATTAATCGAGGTGAAATCTAATGAAAATACAAGTTAAACAAATTATTAATGCATCCGTTTTATTTTTAATCGCTTATTCTTTATTAATATCTGGATCCGTTTATGGTTTAACTGAAAATAAAGTCGTCAGTACTGGTACGACCACAACAAAGAAAACAGCGGCTAAAGCAGCTAATGCAAATAAAATTAAAAGCGCAAAGCTTAGCGCAAAAAATGATAATAATTTAAAAAGCATTCAAAAAATATTATATAAAAATCCTAAAGCTGCCATAAAGAAATTAAAAATATTAATAAATAAAAAAAATAAAAATTTAAAAAATGCAAAAATATACTATTATCTAGGCCAATCTTATTTCAAATTAAATAATGACGATAAAGCTATAATGTATTATAAAAAAGCTATAAAGCAGAACCCTAAATATATAAAGTCCTATAATAGTTTAGGTTTGCTGTATAATAAAAATCATAATTACAAAAATGCCTATATAGCATTTTCAAAACTAGTTAAAATAAATTCAAGAAATCCAGTTTATTATAATAATTTAGGTTTTATCGAAGAAGAAAGGGAAAAAAATCATAAAGCTATTGAATTTTTCAATAAAGCCGTTTCTTTAAATCCATTTTACACTATGGCGTATTTAAACTTAGGTTCTATTTTTAGAAAATTAGGCGAAGACAGAAGGGCGGCTAAAGAATACAATAAGTCCGGCCTGACCTATTTTAGAACGGGGAATTATTTGCAGGCGATTAATTCGTTTAAACTTTCTATAAAATTATATAGGAATTATATATATCCGTATAAAAATATAGCAAATACATATGTTAAATTGGGAAATATAGACAATGCCGTTAATTATTATACATTGAGCGGTAATCTTTATAATAATATGCAAAAATATAATGCCGCCGTTAAAGAATTTAATTCTGCGTTGAAATATAATCAAAGTTATATGCCTGCTATACACGGAATTATGTTGTCTTATCAAAAATTGGGCAACATGCAGATGGTTTCGCGTTATATGCAGGAAGAAATTAAAGTAGGAGGAATAGGTGCCATTTTAGGAGGTGGATTATAGTTACCTTAATTTTTTTTATTTAAAATTAAATTATTTTATTTATTTTTTTAAAATAAAAAAGGTGCAGGATTTTAAAATCCTGCACCTTTTTTATTTTGATTATTGTTACTGCGCCACTTAGATTAAGGCATTAAGTTTGCGATAGCGTGAGCAATTTGTTTCTTCAACAACGGTTCTGCTGTACTGAATTGCAAATTAATGGCTTTAGCCTGTGAAACAACCCTGTCTCTATATATAGCCCAATTTTTTACTCCTGCGTTATAAGTTGTGGTAGAATTGCCGAGACCTTCGCTTGCGGATGTTCCGTTTGTAGTGTATGAACCTTTCTGTCTTTGTTCAAGCTGAATATCGACTACCATCATATAGGCCTTGTGCTTAAGCAAGTCGCCAATTAATCCTCCAACTGCGGCCCCGAGTAATCCTCCGCCGACTACACCGGTTGCCGTATTATATCTTGAACCTATTAACGCGCCCCCGAAACCTCCTGCCAAAGCTCCTGCCATAGTATAAGATTTTGTTGTTTTTCCTATATAAAGAATATTAGACATTAGCATAAAATTAGCTTCTTGAGGATTATTAGTAATTTTATAGCCTTCGCTTATAAGCTCAGAAATAAGCTGTTGTCTAAAATTTAGACCGGTTGCGGTAGAAGTATTTCTAACGCTAACATAAACAATTTTGTCCTGAGGTGCTACAGGTTGCAAAAATATACTGGAACTCATTTTTGTGCTCAAACCGACGCCGTTAGAAGATAGTCCGCTTGCGCTGGTTCCGTTGCCTGCCGTAGTGGCACATCCCGAAAAAGCAAGCGCAGGGATAAGAAGCGCTAAGATCAATGCAAATATCTTAATTTTTTTGATGCTTTTTAAATTCATCAATAATCCTCCTTAATTAAAATTAGATTTAATTTACTTATTTTTTTTATGATTACAATGATTACAGTATATATTTATATAACTTCTTAATGTTATTTTTAATGTTATTTCAATTTTAATTTTAAATAAAGCGGCTAATTTATTTAATAAGCCTAATTATATAATTAATTATATTAAATTATTATTTAAGATATTTGTCAATATGTTTTATTTGCCCAGAAAGATTGTCGGAGAATACTGTCTTGCCGGTTTTTGTAGATATATAATACAAGTATTTTGTTTTTGCCGGATGCATTGCGGCTTCAATTGCTTCTAAATTGGGTTCGGCAATAGGAGTAGGAGGAAGTCCGTAGTTAAGATAAGTATTATATGTCGATTTTATTTTAAGGTACTGAGGTTTTATATGAATAATAACTTTATATAAATTTTTATCCCTTAAATAATTTTTATACATTTTGACGTTCATAGCATAAATAGAAGTGGAATCGATATCTAACGGCATATTGATTTTTAGTCTGTTATGTATGACGGAAGATATAAAATATACCGAATTTTTAAACTTTTCGTCTGCTTCTTTTATTATTAGGGAAGCCATAATTAAATCTTTGTAATCCGGTTTTATTTTTTTAGTTTTTGAATAAAAATTATTTACCATATCTTTAATTATATCCTTAGGATTTGAATTTATTTTAAAAATATAAGTGTCCGGATACAAAAAACCTTCCGCGCTTGGCGCATCTACCTTAATACTTAAAAGAAATTTTTTGTCGTAACATTTCTTTAAGAAAAGTTTTTTGTTTGTTATATGATTTTTAGATAAAATTTCGGCTATTTCAAATATATTTAATCCTGGAGGAATTGAAACTTTGGATGTTGCTACTCTGCCGTTTACAAATTTATGATATATTTCAGCCGGGGATTCGTCTATAGATAAATAATAAGTTCCCGCCTGTATATATCTTGAATAACCGCTTATAAATCCAATAAAATAAAATAGATAGGGATTGTTTATTACTTTTTTATTATAAAGTTTAAATGCTATTTCTTTTAAAGAGCTTCCTTTATTAACGATGATTATTTTAGGTTTTGAACTTATAAAAGATTGAGGAGTAAAAGCATATAAAAAAATATATCCGATAATTATTATCGGAATTAAAATTTTTAGAATAAAAGTTATTTTTTTTACCCGCTTATAAAGCGTATAGTCAAAATAGCACATTTACTTTATTGTGAAATTTATAAAGCACAAATTATAAAAAGATTTTAACCATTTATTCCGATATTTTTTTTCCGATAATATTTTTTTGCTTATCTAGATAAGACTGGAGTATAAATGTTGAAGCTATAGAGTCTATTTTTTCTTTTCTTTTATTTCTTTTAATTTTTTGTTCTATAAGGCTTCTTTGAGCCTGCGCCGAAGAAAATCTTTCATCGTAGACTGTCAATATCAAACCGCCGCAAATTTTTTCTTTTAAGCTTTCTTTTAAAACTTCGATAAATTTTTCTATTTCCGTCGATATTTCTGTTTTTTTCCCCTTAAGGCCTATAGGCATTCCTATAACTAAAAGTCCTACATTTTCTTCCTCGATTACAGTTTTTAACTCGGAAACCGTTTTTTTTACCGAATCGTTTAATATATATTTTAAAGGAAAAGCGATTGTTTGGGTGTCGTCGCTTAAAGATAGCCCGATTCTTTTTAAGCCGTAATCTATGCCGAGCGCTTTTTTATTTTTGACGTTTGGCATGTCGATAAGTTATGCGGGAGAGTTAATAATATTGTTTGTTTCAAACCCAAGATCGTTAATTAATTCTAAATCCAATTCCGGGTTTCTTCCGGAAGTAAGCAGATAGTTTCCTAGAAGGAGTCCGTTTGCTCCCGACATAAGAGCAAGAGGCTGAAGCTGGCGCAGGTTATATTCGCGGCCGCCCTGCGCCAGTATGTTCTTTTCCGGATTGACCATTCTGAACATTGCAATTGTTTTAAGGCATTCCATAGGCGTAAGCGGTTCTATATTTTCAAGCGGAGTTCCTTTTATGGGGTTTAAAAAGTTTATCGGTATATTATCGACTTCAAGTTCTTTTATCTCTTTAGCCATTTTTATCCTGTCGGAACGGGATTCGCCCATCCCTATTATAACTCCGGAACAAACTTTTAATCCGGCTTTTCTTGCGGACTTAACTGTTTTTATGTTATCTTCGAAAGAATGAGTCGAGCATATGCTTTTAAAAAAATCGCTGTTGGTTTCTATGTTGTGATGAAATATTTCAAGTCCGCATTCTTTTAGAAAAAGTAAATCCTCATATTCCATAAGTCCTAAAGAAGCGCAGGGCGTTATCCCTATTTCGTTTTTTATCGCTTTTACGGCATTCCCTATAGTTTTTAGTTCGTTTTTATCGGATATTCTGGTTCCGCTCGTAACAATGGAAAATTCATTTGCGCCGTTTTTTTTAGCGGTCTTAGCCGACTCGACTATTTCAGAAATTGACATTAATGGATTTACTTTGATTTTTTTTTCTTTTTTTCCGGCAACTGCCGATTGTCCGCAAAATGAGCAGTCTTCAGAGCATATGCCTGTTTTTGCGCTGACGATAGAACAAAAATTTATTTTTGTTCCGGTATGTTTTTCTTTTAATTCCAGAGCCAAAGAAAAAATATGCATAAGATTTGCGCCTGAAAGTTCAAAGATAGACAGAAGAAGTTCTTCTGGAATTTCAATATTTTCGCTTATAAGTTCTCTAATCTCTTGCGCAATACTCATATGCCTGTTTTCCTCTTTTGTCAATATTTGTAATTAGTTTATAGTATAATTTAGTTGCAATTATTTTAAATTCGTTAATATGTTTTTAAAAGATTCGCTTCTTTCTAATAAAAAAATAAGTTCGTCTATGCTTTTCGAAGTTTTAACGGCGTCAAAAATGGTCGAGAGCATATTTTGATAATCTATAATTTTCTCCCTTAGATTAAGTATTACCGAGACGCCTTCGTCATTAATTCCAAGTTCGTTTTTCATTTCTGATATAAACATTAAGTCATCCGCCGCTTTTTTGTCTATATAAAATTCGTTTTCTCTTTTTTCCGCGCAGATTATCCCTTCATCGATGAAAAACATTGCAGATTCGCCGTTTAAATTTATATTTCCGCAAAATTCAGACAGATTAATAAAATAATCCATTGTGGATTCCTTATTTATTTTATATATTTATATGCCTTCTTTTGAAAGTTCCATAAACGTTTTTTTAATTTTATCCGATATCCCCGCAGGTATATCGATAGTAACCGTAACTATTAAATCGCCTATTTTTTTTCCGGAGATATCTTTTGCTCCTTTTTTGGGAATGCGGAATTTAGTACCGTTTTGGGTTCCCGCAGGTATAGTAAGCATAAATTTGCCGTCGATAGAGACAATTTCCACTTTTGCACCAAGTACCGCTTCCGTAAGTTTTATTTTTTTATTAATATAAATATCGTTTTCTTTCCTTTCGTATATGTTATCGTTTAAAACAGAAATAGCAATATATAAATCTCCGTTAGGAGCGCCGTTCAATCCTGCCGAACCTTTTCCTGAAAGCTTAATTTTTCCGCCGTTGGAAATTCCGGCAGGTATCTTTATTTTTATCTTTTCACCGTTTAAATTTATTATTCTTTCCGTACCTTTTACGCTTTCCACAACGGATATTTCAAGCGAAGCGTTTAAATCGTTTCCTTTTAGGGGGCCATGTTTTTTTCCTGACCTGTTAAAAAGGTCGGAGAAAATATCCTCGAAGTTAAAATTTCCTCCTCCGCCCGCATTGCCGTAATTATAACCGAAACCGGAATTGCCGCTTCCGGAATAATCGTAATAATACTGTCCGTTTGAAGTCCCTGCTCCTGCGCCGCCGTTTTTATAATTAAAGTAGTTAGTACCAAGTTCATCGTATTCTTTCCGTTTTTTTTCGTCTTTTAGGACATCGTAAGCTTCCTGTACTTCTTTAAATTTTGATTCGGCGGTTTTATCGTTGGGATTAACATCGGGATGATATTTTCTGGCCAATTTTCTGTAAGCTTTTTTAATTACTTCGCCGGTAGCGGTTTTATCTACGCCTAATATTTTATAATAGTCTTTATATTCCATACATTATTTATATCAAAAATTCAAAAAAAATTCAATTAATAAAGAATGGTAAAAAAGTTTATAAAAAACTATTGATTTTTTTTTAAATAATGGTATATATATATTATGCAAATTTAATTATAAAATGTTTTAAAGTAATTTAACTTTTTAAATTTTAATTTTTAAGGAGAGAGTTTACAATGAACAAAAAAACAAAGGTAGGTCTTTCTATTCTTGGTTTGGTTTTCGGCGTTTCAGCGGTCCTTTCCGGGTGCGCGCCAAAAGTAACAAAAACGTCTTCCAGTGCATTGCCGCCCGCAAAAAAACCGGCAGTGGCAGCGGTGGTTAAACCGCAAGTCCAGCAGGTTCCTTCTTACCTGAAAAAGTATCCGTGGCTAGCAAATTACAACATTCAAGCTAATTCTAACAACATTCATTTTGCTTTCGACAAGTCGATCCTTACCCCGCTCGACAAGATGATACTTAAAAAGGATGCGATTTATCTTAGGTATAATCCTAATGTTGCTATCCAGATTCAGGGAAACTGCGACAGAAGGGGTTCGGAAGCTTACAACCTTGCGCTTGGCTGGAGAAGAGCTAATGCCGCAAAAGCTTATCTTGAAGACCTTGGAGTATCGGCAGACAAATTAAGAACAATCAGCTACGGCAAAGAAAGACCTTTATGTAAAGCTCATACCAGAGTATGTTATGCGATAAACAGAAGAGATCATTTCGCAGTAGTAAGATAACAAAAAAATTACAATAATTTTAACAAAGCCTTTGGTAATTTTAAAAATTGTCAAAGGCTTTTTATTTTTTTTGAAATAATTAAATATGCGATTTTATAAGTGCAGTAAACCATATTATCTTCATTACGGTAATTTTTGTCGTAATTTTTTAAACCTTTTCTTAATAAACCGGTTTTATGATTATTATTATCGAAAGTGTTTTTCGCTCCTAGCAAATTTATTTTTTTTAGCAGGCGCAATGACGACTCTGCAGTTTCCGTGTATTCTATAATATCGCAGTGTTCGATATTCAACCCGAATGCTTCTATTTTTTCTTTATAACTGCCTATTTCCGGAAATTCATGAAATTTTAATCCGCTGCCGTTTTCGTCATATTTGAAACTTTCCTTTAATTCTTGTAAGGTTCCGGAAATTAAAAAAACAAATATCATTATCCCGTCGTTTTTCAGAGAAGTTTTGCATCTTAATAAAAAAATATCTATATCGTTTAGCCAGTGTATAGTTATATTTGAATATATGACGTCGAACTTATCAGGTTTAAAAGGCAGTAATTCCGCATCTCCATTAATCAAGAAAGCGCCGTCGTTTTTTTTTGCTTTATTTAATAATCCTATAGCGATATCCAGCCCAAAGTATTTAAATCCGCCCTGATTTAAATTTGTTTTTAAAAGATAGTAGCCTTGGGCAGTTCCGCAGCCTATATCAAGAATTTTTAAGAATTTGCCGTTTTTATTAAATTCTTTGACGGACTCAGATATCATCGCCATTGTTATATTATGGTAAGAAGTATGATTATCGTACTCTTCGGCGCTTGAAAAATTTTTTTTAACTTTATTTTTATCTATCATATTTTTAAAAATATTAATTTTTAAGTGAACTTATGACTGAGAGTTTATGATTTAACTTTACTGACTATTTCTTCTAATACGTTTTTAAATAAAGCATCGTCTATGGTCAGGTTTATTCCGAGCCGCAATATTGCTTTATTTTTGGCGACTGCCGGATATCTTACCGCCTTTAAGTATATGCCGTCTTTTAAAAGTTCTTTTTCTATTGAAACGGCTTTTCCTTCTTCGCCGATTAATATAGGAATAATTTGGGTAGAGGAATTTAAGGTATTTAATCCCGAATTTTTTAAGTATTCTCTTGCAAATTTAGCATTATTTTGCAATTTTAAAACTATATCCGGGTTTTCTTTTACAATTTTTAAAGCTGATAGAGCGGATGCGGCCGAAGAAGGCGGAATGCCGGTAGAAAATATAAAAGCTCTGCTGAAATTAACAAGATACTCTATAATAAAACTGTTCGAAAGCACGAATGCCCCGTTTGAAGCAAGCGCTTTGCCGAGTGTTCCTATCGTTATATCCGGTTTTGCATTATGAAAATCCGAACTGCCTCCGCCTTTTTTTCCTATAGTTCCGGTAGCGTGTGCATCGTCCGTTATGCTTAATGCGCCGTATTTTTCGGTTATATCTAAAATAGCGGGCAAATCGGGTATATCGCCGTCCATGCTAAATACGCCTTCCGTTATGACGAGTTTTATTTGATAGTCTTTATATCTTAAAAGCATATTTTCTAAAGAATTTAAATCGTTATGCTTAAAGCTTTTAAATTTAACGCCCGAGGCGATAACTCCGTCGATAATAGAAGCATGGGAAAGCTCGTCGAAAATTATAACCGTGTTTAATGGTGATATGCCTGCCAAGGTTGTTATAATTCCCATATTAGCCTGATATCCTGAAGGGTATAAAATACAATTATCATAGCCGCCTTTAAAGTCGCATAATTCTTTTTCAAGTTCGTCGTGTACACTGAAATGACCGCATATTAAAAAAGAAGATCCAGCCGAAGTTCCGTATAAATCTGTTGCTTGTTTTGCCGCCGTTTTTACTCTTTCGTTTAATGAGAGTCCAAGATAATCGTTTGTTGCAAGATTGACGGTTACGATGTTATAATGGGAATCAAAGGAATATGGTTCGTTATTTAATTTTTCTATTTTTATATCGGGAATTTTTCGATAAAACCCCGATTTTTTATTTTCTTCGATTTTTTTTGAAATTAGTTCCGATAATATAGACATAAATATTGTATATTATAGCATATTCACATTTACATTTAAAGGTGTTCATTTAAAAGTGTCAGACCTATTTATTCTAGATTTATTTATTCTCTTACTCCCGACTGGGTTTGCTGGTTTAGTAAATAAATAATCCAAATTATTATAATTATTATGAAAAAATTCGAATTAACAGCCGTCGATCTTTATCCTGAAATTATGAATATATACGGAGACAGGGGAAATATTCTATATTTTAAATACAGGTGCTCCGTTTACGGCATAGAAATTAAAATAATAAACATTACTATAGGTAAAAACTATAAATATAAAGAAGAATGCGAGTCGGCGGATATTTTTTTTATGGGCGGGGGGCAGGATGCCGAACAGGCTCTAATTTACGAGGATTTTTTTTCCGGCAAAAAAAATATTTTAATGGAATCTTTGAATAAAAATAAAATTATGCTTGCTATTTGCGGCGGTTATCAGCTTTTGTGCGACTATTACAAGTCTTCAGACGGCAAAATAATGAAAGGTATATCTGTATTTAAGGGATATACCGAATCGGGAACGCCCAGACTGACAGGAAATATAGCCGTTAAATCCGGCGGTACTATTTTAATAGGTTTTGAAAATCACGGAGGCAGGACATATTTGGATAGAAATCAAGATTGTATGGGAACAGTATTAAAAGGATACGGAAACAACGGCAAAGATAAAACCGAGGGTGCTAGAACCGGTAATTTCTTCGGAACATACTTGCACGGCAGTTTTCTGCCTAAAAATTTTGTTTTTTGCGATTATCTTATCGGCTTAGCCTTGCAAAATAAATACGGCGTTAATTTATGGGAAGCGATGGAAATAAACGGCATGAAAGCCGACGAAATAGACGATAATTTTGAAATAAAAGCACGAAAAGACGTCCGCGATTTAAAAAGATTTTTTTAAAGCTTTAATATCTGTTGATAATTTTCATCCTGCAATAAAACAACAAAAAACCTCTTGAATATGTTATAATGATTAGAAAAATGTGTAAGAAAAAAGTGTCAGATTTATTTTGCGCATGCGAAAAGAAACAATTAACGATAAAAGACACCTTTTTCTATCTGTTTATTTCCGTTTATTTTCCGGTTTCCGTTTTTCGTATTTTACCTTAACCAAAGTGTCTAACCCGCCCCTCGATTCAAATTTTGCGGTAACTTCCATAAATTCGGGTTTTAACAGACCGGTCAAATCGTTAATGATTCTGTTTACGGCGTGTTCCTGCAGGATGCCGACGTTTCTGAAAGAAAGCAGGTAATATTTCAGCGATTTCATTTCGACTAATTTTTTAGACGGTATATACGTTATAAAAATTTCTGCCGTATCCGGAAGTCCCGTCCATGGACAGACCGACGTAAATTCTTTGGTGGATATAGTTACGGCAGTACCGCTTCCTTTATACCGAAAATCTAATGTTTCTAAAACGTCGACGTCTATGTTTTTTTCGTCTAATATATCAAATCTTTTATTTAAATATTTATCTTCCATTAGTTTTTGATTTTTATTTTTTGATTTTTATTTTATAATATTACTGTATTTGTAGCGTTTTTATAAATTATAACATAATTATTTTAAATCATAAATAAAATTTGATAATGAAATTTAATAATTCACCTATAGGAATATTCGATTCCGGTCTTGGCGGACTTACCGTTTTTAAAGAAATAAGAAAAATTTTGCCTTTTGAAGACTTAATTTATTTCGGAGACACGGCCAGAGTTCCTTACGGAAACAAATCTAAAGAAACTATAATCAAATATTCCTCCGAAATATTAGGTTTTTTAACCGATAAAAAGATAAAGATAGCTATAGTCGCCTGTAATACTTCCTCAAGCTTGGCGCTCGATTATTTGCGCAAAATATCGCCTGTTCCAATATTTGGAGTTATAGAGCCGGGCGCGCAAAAAGCGGTAGAAGTTTCTATGAATAATATTTCGGGGAGGAAAATTATAGCTATAATAGGCACTTCCGCCACCGTTAAGAGCGGAGCATATTCTAAAACGATAAAAGAAAAAGCTATGTTGTTATACGGCGTTAAAAAAGCCGAAATCGTCAGCATTTCAAATATAGATTTTAACGGTTTTAACGAAAATTTAAAAATTATAGAAAAATCCTGTCCGCTTTTCGTGCCTATAGTCGAAGAAGGTTTTTTAAACGAAGAGATAACTAAAAATATAATAAAATATTATTTAGCTTCTCTCATAAAGGAAAAACCTGCATGTCTTGTTCTCGGCTGTACCCATTATCCTATTCTTAAAGATTTTATAGAAAAAGAAATAGGAGATAATACCGAAATTATAGATTCCGGAGTTGAAACGGCGAGGTCGGTTAAAAATTATTTGGAAGAATCTGAAATGCTTAAATCCGGAACGGAATTAGGAAGCGAAACCTATTTTGTAAGCGACGATTCCGAAAGATTTAAGGAGCTTGGAGGTAAATTTCTAGGCAGGCCTATTGATAACGTTTACATCGTTAATTTTTCGTAATAGAAGCATTATTTATAAAATTATTAAGCACTATATATAGTCAATTATAAGCATAAAACAAGGAGTATATATTATATGATAAAAAATTTCAGGGAGGAATTAAAAAAAAGGCTGATACTTTCGGATGGAGCTATGGGGACTGTACTTCAGCTTAAAAACCTTCTGCCTAAAGGGCTTCTTCCGGAAAGTTTCAACATTACCGAAAAAATTAAATATATAAAAGAAGTCCATAAAAGCTATTACAATGCCGGCAGCGAAATAATAGTGGCGAACACTTTCGGCGCTAACAGGCTTAAATTGGCCGAATACGGTTTAGCGGACAAAATTTACGAGGTAAATTTTAATGCCGTTAAAGCGGTTAAGCAGATTGCCGTCGACGATGCGCTGACGGCTATGTCTTTGGGTCCTACCGGAAAATTTATTTATCCGGTAGGGGGTACTACTTTTAAAGAAAGTGTCGAGATTTACAAGGAGCAGGTAAAAGCCGGTTTAGATGCCGGAGCCGATATTTTTCAGCTTGAAACTATGATAGATTTGCAAGAGGTAAGAAGCGCAATTATAGCCGTTAAAGAATTGTCCGATAAACCGGTTATAGCAATGATGACATTCGACGCTACATACAGAACTATACTGGGAACTACTCCGGAGGTTTTTGCCATAACGGCCGATAGTCTTGGGGCAGATGTTATAGGAGCTAACTGTTCGGTCGGACCGTCCGGAATTTATGAGATTTTAAAAAAAATGGCTTCGGTGACGGATGCGCCTTTAATTTCTAAACCCAATGCGGGAATTCCAAAATTAAAAGACGGTATTACTATTTTTCCAGGAAAGCCCGAAGATTTTACCTCTTTAGTTTCGGAACTAGCCCTTATAGGCGTCAGGGTTATTTCTGCCTGCTGCGGGAGCAACGAAAATTTCATAAAAGCTTTAAGAAAAGAAATTGATACGGTTAACGGCGGCGGGTTACCCGTAAGAGGCATAAAAAGAGAGGACGGATTATTAATAACGTCAAGAACGGAATTCGTCCCTATCGGTTATAAACATCCTCCGGTTATTATAGGCGAAAGAATTAATCCTACCGGCAAAAAAGACTTTATAGAAGAGCTTAAAAACGGAAAAACTAATTATATAAGAAAAACGGCCGTTAAACAGGTTGAAGCCGGAGCCGCCGTCCTCGATTTAAACGTCGGCGTTCCGGGAACCGATGAAACGGTATCTATGAAAAACGGCATAATTGCCGTGGCCGGTGTATCGCAAGTTCCCGTGTCCATCGATTCTTCCAACCCTGATGTTTTAGAGGAAGCTCTTATGCTATATCCGGGGAAGCCCCTTGTTAATTCTATAAGCGGGGAGGAAAAAAAACTTTCTAAAATTATGCCGTTAATAAAAAAATACGGCGCCGGAGTTTTAATTTTAGCTTTAAACGACGAAGGTATTCCGGAAACTGCGGAAAAAAGAATAGATATAGCTTACGGAGTATATAAAAGACTAGTAGATTACGGAATAAAACCATACGATATAATCGTAGATTTTTTGACCCTGCCTATAAGTGCAGGACAAGAAAAGTCTTTGGTAACAATAGAGACTCTGTCTAAAAATAAAAACAGCCTTAATCTTCCGACAATTTTAGGCATCAGCAACGTTTCTTTCGGTCTTCCCAAAAGATCTTATATAAACTCTTCGTTTCTTTCTTTGTGTCTTAAAGAGGGTTTAAGCGCTGCTATAATAAATCCGGAGGATGAGTATTTAACGGCTAATTTTTATGCTATGAATGCGCTTCTCGGGAAAGATTACTTATTTAAGAACTATATAAACAGATTTTCCGATTCCGCGAAAAACTATTCCTCAAATAAAACTGCCGAAAAAGAATCGGGAAGCGAAACGAATAAAACCGACGGAGAACTTTTACGCGAAGCGGTAGTAAAGGGGGAGAAAGAACATATAACGCAATATGTGGAAAAGTTATTGTCAGATGGGGAATCGCCGTTAAACATAGGTAATAAATATTTAATTCCGGCGCTTGAAGAAGTAGGCAGGTTGTTTGAAAAAAATATCTACTTTCTTCCCCAAGTAATGGAAAGCGCCGATGCCATGAAAACGGCTTTTAACCGCATTAAACAGGAAATGCCAAAAAATTCGGAGATTTTTTCTGGCCCGAAAATATTAATGGCTACCGTAGAAGGCGATGTGCACGATATAGGAAAAAATATAGTAACGATGCTTCTTGAGAATAATGGCTACGAGGTCATAGATTTGGGAAGAAACGTAAAAACCGAAAAAATAGTGGAAGAAGCTGAGAAAAATAAAGTCGATTTTGTAGGACTGTCCGCTTTAATGACTACTACCGTAACAGAAATGGAACATGTTATAAAAGAACTAAAGAAACATGGATTAAAGGTTTTTTCTATGGTCGGAGGAGCCGTAGTAACCGAAGATTACGCTAAATCGATTAATGCCGATATCTATGCGAAGAATGCCATGGAAGCGGTAGAGAAGATTAAGAGCTTTTTTGCAAAATTATGATGTTAATTTTAATGTAACATTGCTAATTTATTACATTTTTGTCACAATTTTACAAAGCCTGTGAATTTCTTTTGTGAAAGCCTTATAATTTGAAAAAAGATTTTAGAAAAATTAAGCAGTTAATCAAAGTGATTAATTTTTAATCAATATTAAGCCTTTGATATTTAAAGTAAAATCAATTAAGTTGTTAATTTTATTATGTTTCTTAATAAAAAACAAAAAGCGGAAATTTTTTTTTATATTTTTTTGAAATTCATCTTAAATAAAATATTAAAAAGAGAAGGCGACGTCCTTCCTGCTCATATTTTACGCAAAATAGATAAAAAAGTTTTAGAAAATTTTGCAAAACATATAACTTCTCTCGGCATTCCAGTTATACTGGTAACCGGCACAAACGGAAAAACTACCGCTTCCAACATTATCGCAGAAACTATTAAACTTTCGGGGAAAAAAGTATGCTTTAATTCTAACGGCGCGAATATGACGAACGGAATTTTGGGGGCTATTATCGGTTCTTATAAGTTATCGAAATCATCGAGTATAGGCGCTAAAGGCATTGCAATGCTTGATTTTAAATTTAGCGCAGACATTATAGTCATGGAGTGCGACGAAAAAGTTTTTCCCGCCGTATGTTCAATTTTAAATCCTAAAATAATAACGGCTACCAATTTTTACAGGGATCAGTTAGACAGATACGGAGAAGTAAACTCTACGGTATTTGAAATAAAAAAAGCCGTAAAAAAAATATCGGAAGAGCTTAAAAATAATGCATCGAAAAAAATTTCGTTAGTCTTGCCTTCTTTTGAGCCGTTAGCGGCTTTTTTGGGATATGAAATAAACGCGGATAAAAAATATTTCGGTTTCGACGAATCATTTTTTAATCCAAATTATTCAAACGATATTAATTCTGTCGAAATGGAATTGTCCGATGCCGTAACCTGTCCTAACTGTAAAAATATGATGTTTTCTTCAAAAGACGGTACGGCAAACCGTTTTTTATATGATTTTAAATGCGAAAAATGCGGTTTTGCTGGCAATGAACCGGACATAAAAGCAACGCAAAACATTTCGGGCAGTTTAACCTTTGAATTAAAAAAAGAAAAACCGTGTTCTTTTGCTTTTAAACCGGCTTTATCGGGAGATTATAACGCGGCGAACTATCTTGCGGCATATTCGATTTTAAAGTATCACCTTAATATCGGCGACGATATTATAAAAACTTCGTTTGAAAATTTTAAAACTAAATTCGGCAGGTCGTATAAAAAAAAGGCAGGGGGTTTTGAAATAAATATAGACTTAGTTAAAAATCCGGCGGGATTTGCGGGCGTTCTTAAGAAATTAACTGAAAGCGGTTCCAAGGTTAATATTCTATTTGTGTTTTCCGACAGGGCAGCGGACGGAAGGGACGTTTCATGGATATGGGACGTAGATTTTGAAAAATATAAGGATTACATAGAAAATGCCGTTATTTCGGGTTTAAGGCCTTACGACATAGCGTTAAGACTAAAAACGGCCGGTATGAATCCTAAAAAAATAACCGTCGAATATAATTTAAAAAAAGCGGTAGAGGCTATTATGGATAAAGCGGAAGCGGCGGGTTTGAACGAAAAAAAGATATATATATTGCCTACCTATACCGAACTATTAAGGTTGAAAAAATATATAAACGGTATAAAATAAAATAAACGGCATATATAAAAATTTAAATAATAAATTAAAACAAATAATTAAATCATGATATTAACGTCTTACATTTTTATCGGTTTTGCGCTGGTTTTTAACTCTATAGGGCAGATTTTTCAAAAAATAGGTTCCGGAAAAATAAAAAAAGAGCATTTAAAAATAGGCATAAAATCTATTCTCGTTTTTTTTAACGGCTATATTTTTTTTGCTCTTATTATGCTTTTTTTTGCGACTATATTTTACCTGCTGGCATTGTCTTCCCTGCCTCTTTCTATTGCCTATCCCATGTTGTCCGGAGGTTACGTTCTCGTCGTCCTTCTTTCTAAAATATTCTTAAAAGAAAAAGTGAGCGTTAAAAGATGGATAGGCGTTTTTATCATCATAGCCGGTATATTTATTATATTTAATTCGGGCAAATGATTATTTTAGGTTTTTAAATATTAAGTATTGGGAGTAAAAATCTATGAAACTTCATTCCACGAAAGGATTTGTTATATACGCAAAAAAAATGAATGAAGCGGATCTGCTCTTAAGCTATATAACCGAAGATTTCGGGAAAATTACGTGTTTTGCGAATAACGCAAGGAAAAGCAAAAAAAGGTTTCTGGGAAAATTAGAGCCCGCTATGCTTACTAATATTAAATTTTATGAAAAACCGGGTATGACGCTGGATATATTATATGAGGTAGATCTTGTGGAAGATTATAAAAATCTCAGAAAGAATATCGATATATATCTTTTTCTGACCAAACTTATAGAAATTTCAAGGGTTTTATGCCAGGAAAGAGACATAAACAAAAATATATTTAATCTTATAAAAAATATTTATACCGGACTTAATAAAATAGAAGCTTTAAATTTGCAGGATAGCAAACAAACGCCGTTAAACTCTATTCTTCTTAAATATGAAATTTTTTTTATTTCTAATCTTCTTAAATTTACCGGAATTTATCCTAATTTCACCGACTGTATAATCTGCGGCAAAAACAATGTTTTAAACGAATTCGGATTCAGCCTTAAAAAAGGAGGCGTTATATGCAGTTCATGCGCTAACGATAAAAACAACGGCTTTAAATATTTAGAAATAAAAAATATGCCGGTTAATTTTATAAATCTGTCAAACTTAATGGTCGAGTCGGATATTTCAATAATAAATAAACTTAACGTCAAAGAAGATGTACTTATGGATTGCTCGATGTTTTTAAGAGATTTTTTAACGTTTCATACCGGAAAAAGACTTAAATCTTTTGAAACTGTTTAACATATATCCTATATATTAGTTAAAATATGGAAAATAAAAATAAAAACGAAATATTAAGGCGGTTTCCAAGCATTCAGTCGGTATTGGAAAGAATTAAAAACTCTTCGGCATATAATGCTTTTCCCTATGAATTTATAAAAGATAAAATAGAAAATTTAATAGAATCCGAAAAGAAAAAAGTTATCGAGTCGATGCAAAACGGAATCGATCAGGATATTTCGGAAAACCTGTCTAAACTAGACGCAGAATTTTTTATAAAAAAACTTTATAACGATTTAAACGATTTTTCTTTCAGCTTAAAGAAAGTCGTTAACGGAACGGGAGTCGTTATTCACACAAATTTAGGACGTTCTATTTTACCGCAAAGCGCTTTAGACAATATTTCAAAAATATCCTCTTCGTACTCTAATTTGGAGTTTAATCTTTCGGAGGGGAAAAGGGGAAAAAGGTATTCGCACATAGAATACCTTCTTAAAAAAATTTTAAAATGCGAAAAAGCCATAGTAGTAAACAATAATGCGGCGGCGGTATTTATGTCGCTTTCTACGTTTTGTTCAGGAGCAAAAAAAGAGGTAGTAGTTTCAAGGGGCGAACTGGTAGAGATAGGCGGTTCGTTCAGGATACCGGATATTATGTCGGCTTCAGGAGCGGCTTTGATAGAGGTCGGGGCTACCAACAAAACTAAACTGAGCGATTATGAATCAGCCATAAACGAAAATACGGTTTTATTGCTAAAAGTGCATCAAAGCAATTTCAGGATAATAGGTTTTACTGCAAGTCCTTCAGGAAAAGATATAGCTTCCATGGCCAAAAAGCACGGTATTCCGGTAATGGAGGATCTAGGCTCCGGAAGTTTCGTCGATATAAGAAGATTCGGGCTTCCGTATGAACCTACCGCCCAAGAGGTCGTAGAAAACGGAGTCGATATCGTTACTTTTAGCGGCGACAAACTTCTCGGCGGGCCGCAGGCCGGAATAATAGCCGGAAAGGCGGAATACATAGACAGGATAGCTGCTAACCCGTTAAACAGGGCTTTTAGAATAGACAAAATGACCCTTGCCGGACTAGAAGCCGTTCTTTTTGAATATTTAGATGCGGACAGGGCTGTTAAAAATATTCCTACGCTTTCCCTTATCGCTCAATCCGACACGGAAATTAAACGAAAAGCTCTAAAGCTTTTAAACTTAATTAAAAGATCTAAACATATAGACAAAAGTCTGTTTGCATTTAAAATAACCGAGGATTTCAGCCTTGTAGGCGGCGGCGCTCTTCCTGATTATGAACTTAAAACATATTCGCTGTCCATAATCCATAAAAAAATAGGCGCATCCGGCATAGCCGAAATATTCAGAAAAGCCAAAACCCCCGTCATAGGAAAAATAAAAAACGGCGAGTTTAGGCTCGACATGCGAACCGTGTTCCCCGGCGATTTCAACGATATACTTGCAGCTGCAACCTCCGTCTAATTTGCGTTTCAAGAAAGGCGGCCTTCGGCCGCTGGGGGTAGTTTTTATTTTATTTTATTGGTATAATATATATCTAAAATTATAAAAATAATTAAAATATATTTTTATAAAATTTTTAAAGTAAAAATATTACATATTATGTTATGGAGACGCAAATTCAATTTAGCGGCGCCTCATCATAAGGCTGAAAAGGAAGAATAAAGTCTAACCTTTAAATTTGGATATTTTTATGTTATCTTCAAGCGTTTTAGTTTTGAATAAGTCTTTTTTGCCGGTTCACGTTACGTCTCTTAAAAGAGCGCTGATACTTCTTTATCAAGATATAGCCAAGGCGGTGGACGAAAATTACAGGACGTTCAGTTTCGATTCTTGGCAGGATCTCGCGGTAAGCGAGAAAAGCGGTTCTATCGGATTGATAGGGAGAGCTATAAGGATTCCAAGGGTTATAATATTGGTTAATTACGATAAACTTCCAAAAAGATACATAAAATTTTCAAGAGCCAACATTTTTTTAAGAGATAATAACAGATGTCAATATTGCGGCAAAGAATTTAAAAAAAATGAGCTGAATTTAGACCACGTTATACCCAGGATGTCGGGAGGCGTTTCGTCATGGGAAAACGTGGTATGCAGCTGTATAAACTGCAATAGAATTAAAGGCGGAAGAACGCCGGAACAAGCGGGGATGAAACTTATTAAGAAACCAAGAAAACCGGAATGGTCGCCGTACTACCATATTTCCCTTACAAATATTATGTATAAGGAATGGATGCCGTTTTTAAATATTGTCGATAATGCATACTGGCACGTTGAATTAGAAGAGTCTTAATTTATGTAAGAATTTACCTCCTGCAAGTTTTCAAAATATTTAAAATAAAAAAGCGTTTTTCCGCAAATTATGAATATAATAATTAAACTGCTGAGTCCGTTTGAAAAAATAGGCAATTTTGTTATATACACAGTTAACGAACTCGGCTCTATAGTTATATATATATGGGACATGATACTTTCCGTAGCCGCATATTTTATTAATTTAGAAAATCTTATAGACCAGATGATATTTATCGGCATGGATTCATTTTCCGTCATCGGATTGACTGGTCTTTTCACCGGCATGGTTTTGTCTTTGCAAGCCTATTATGCCGCTAAAATAATAGGCGTCACTTATATGATAGGCCCTACCGTAGCGTTGTCTATGCTGAGGGAACTAGGTCCCGTTCTAACCGCACTTATGATTACCGCAAGATGCGGCTCTTCTATGGCTTCAGAAATAGGAACTATGAGGGTGACCGAGCAGATAGACGCTTTAGAGGTTATGGCGGTAGATCCTTATTATTTCCTTTCTGTACCCCGTATTCTTGCCGCAATGATAATGCTCCCTGTAATGGCGGTGCTATGTTCTTTAATAGGAATTATAGGCGGATATATTGTTTATGTTTATTTTTTAGGATTAAATCACGTAACTTACATAGATAAAATATACCAGTACGTCAAACTGAGCGATATATATAACGGCTTGTTAAAAGCTGTATTTTTCGGCGCTATATTGTCTATTATAAGTACGTATAAAGGTTTTCAGACTTCCGGAGGCGCTAAGGGCGTGGGAAAATTTACTACTCAGGCGGTAGTGTTAAGTTCCATTTATATTTTATTTGCCGATTATATTTTAACTTCGATTTTGTTTTGATTTTTAAACCGTCAACCTATGTAAAATTGATTAATTTTATATAGAGGTATATAATTATAAATATTCAAATATAGATATAACATTATTTATTCGCCTTTAATTGTTCGCATTGCGGCAAGTTATTTATAATTTATTTTTTTATGATTATTTTAGACAAATTGTCGAAATCTTTTAACGGAATAAAAGTTTTAGACGATTTAAATATAAAATTCGAGGATAAAAAAATAACGGTAGTAATAGGCAGGAGCGGCGGCGGAAAAAGCGTGATGCTGAAGCACATCATAGGGCTTATGCAGCCAGATTCCGGCAGAGTTTTAATAAACGGCATAGATATTAATCTTTTAAAAAAGAAAGAACTTAACGAATTAAGAAAAAAATTCGGCATGGTTTTTCAGGACGGCGCATTATTAGATTCCTTAAATGTTTTTGAAAATGTTGCGTTTCCTTTGAGACGTCATATGAAAATTTCAGAAAATGAAATTAAGAAAAAAGTATTTTCCGTATTAGAAGACGTCGGTTTGGAAGGTCATGATAAGAAAATGCCCTCCGAAATATCTGGCGGCATGAGAAAAAGAGTAGGGGTAGCAAGGGCTCTTATACTTAATCCTGAAATAATGCTTTTTGACGAACCCACTACCGGATTAGACCCTATTATGTCGGACGTTATCAATAATCTGATTATATCCATGCACGATAAATTTAATTTTACCGGAATAATTATAAGCCACGATATTGCAGGTGCTTATAAGACAGGGGATATAATAGCAATGCTTTATGAAGGTAAAATAATAGAATACGGACAGTCGGAAGCCTTCAAAAATTCAGTTAATCCGGTAGTAAAGCAATTTGTATCGGGAAGCATGGAAGGACCTATTTCTATTTAATTAATATATTGTTAATTTATGGCTTATGAATATCAATAAAGAAACAAAAGTAGGTATTTTTGTAGTAATAGTGCTTGCTATACTTGCTTATTTTTCAATTAAAGTGGGCAAGATACATATTTTTAAAAAACCTACGTACGTAATTTCGGCTTATTTTAAATCCGCAAGCGGTATAGGTACCGGAACTTCGGTTACTATGGCCGGCATAAAAATAGGCTCGGTAGAAAAAATACGCTTAGAAAAAGGATTGGCAAGAGTTTATATGACTATTAATTCAAGATATAAAGTTTATCCTCAATATATAGCATCCATAAGATCTTTGAGTCTCCTCGGCGAATCTTATATTGCAATTTCTCCGGCGGCGGGAGAACAGCCTGAGAAATATAAAACTGTTTTAAATAAGGAAGTCATAAGAAGCGAGATGTCGCCTCAAAGCATGTCCAGCTTGATAACTAAGTTTTCAAAAACGGCAAGCAATCTTGAGAAAGTTTCAAAATCGCTGAAAAAATCTATAGGCACGAAGACCGGCGAAAAAAATATTAAAGCGATTTTGCACAATATTGCTACACTTTCCGAAAATTTAAACAGGCTTGTATATGTAAACCAGAGAAACGTCGACATTGTTATGTCTAATTTTGCCGCAATTTCGAGGCATATTAACGGGTTGACGGTTCAAAACGATGCCGCGATTACAAGAACCATCCATAATTTTAACGCCATATCTTATAATTTAAGAAAAGAACTTCCGTCTATAACTCATAACATAAAGGGTCTTTCAAAAAATTTAAATTATATCGTTGCGAAGAACAGAAGAAATATTAACGGAAGTCTTAAAAATATTAATGCAGATACAAAAAAATTAAAACTTACCCTTAATCAACTTTATGGAATATCTTCCAAAATAAACAACGGACAGGGAACTATAGGGAAATTGGTCAACAGAAATGCAGTTTACGACAATTTAAACGGTTCATTAAAAGGAATTAACAATATTGTAGGCGGATACAGCAGATTTAAAGTGAAAGTAAATATGAGTTCCCAGTATCTTGCTAGAAGCAAAGGTTCCGTATCTCAAGTAAACGTTAAATTAGAGCCGTCTCCCGGACATTATTACGAACTCGGCGTCGCTTCTGTCCCTATGGGGTACGGAAATACTTACGGAGAAACGCAGACGACTACATATACCACGAATAATCCTCCGTCGGGTCAGTTTTATCCTTCAAACGTTACTACGAATACCACCCAGTACAGTTATTCCAACAGCATAAAATTTAATGCGTTAATAGCCAAGAATTTTTATAATTTTACGCTTCTTGCAGGATTGCTTTACTCTACGGGCGCCGTAGGAGTGAATTATTATGTTCCGGATACAGGGAAAAATTTAAAAATTTATGCAAGGGCATTTGGATTTAATTCCGACAATAACGGCGTCAGCGAGGATATTAATGCCGGCGTAGCATATACTTTTTACAGGCATATCTTTTTAGATGCCGGATATGATAATATAACCGATAATTCTCAAAGGTCTATTTATCTAGGAGGCGGAATCAAATTTACCGATAAAGACCTTAAGTATCTTATAGTAGGCGGTAAAATGCCATGATTTGTCACGGGGACAGAATTCAATTCTGTCCCCGTATCTAATTGGATGTAATGATGACTTCAAAGAAATATAAACTTACCAGTATGACAAGCGCCCACGGCTGAGGGTGCAAGATAGGTCCGGAGGACCTTTCCAAAATATTAGAAAAATTATCCGTTCCGCATAATGACAACGTTTTGGTGGGTTTCGGGTATAAAGACGATGCCGGCGTTTATAAGATAGGCGGCGATAAATGTCTCATACAAACGGTCGATTTTTTTACCCCCGTAGTAGACGACCCTTATACTTTTGGTCAAATTGCCGCAGCCAATGCTCTTTCCGACGTTTATGCAATGGGCGGCAAACCCATAACGGCGTTAAATATCGCATGTTTCCCTATAAACGACGTCGATAAGGAGGTTTTTAACCTTATACTCAGCGGCGGATTGGATAAGATAAATGAAGCCGGCGTTGCTCTTTTGGGCGGTCATTCCATAGACGACAAAGAAATAAAATACGGGTTAAGCGTGACCGGAATATGCGGAATAGATTATATTTATTCAAATCAGGGCGTTAAACCCGGAGATATTTTATATCTTACTAAAAGTCTTGGAACCGGATTTGCGGTCAGCGCAATATGCACCGATTTTTTGCCGGAAGAAACTTTGGACGAAGCATCGAAATCAATGTCTAAGCTGAATAAATATGCTTCCGAAATTGCCGTTTCTACTGGCGTCGTAAATGCGGCGACGGACGTTACAGGATTCGGGCTTGTAGGTCATTTAAGCGAAATGATGACTGCAAGCGGCGTATCTTGCGAAATATATCTGCAGTCGTTTCCGGTTATAAAAGGAGTATTGGAATTAATTAAAAAAGGGATAAATCCGGCTGGCACGAAACGTAACAGGAAGTATTTCGCGCCTTATACTTCCTTCAAAAACGAAGTAGACGAAAATTTATTATGGACGGCATTCGGTGCCGAAACGTCGGGAGGGCTGATTCTGTCCGTTCCTTACGATAAATCAGCCGCTTTAGAGGACGCTTTCGCAAAAAAAAGCGAACCCCTGTACAAAATCGGCAGAGTCTTAGAAAAAGGCGTTCACAACGGGATTTATATAAACATTATATAGATACGGTGCCGGAATTCAATAAAAAATTATATGCAATATTCCTTAGGTATAGATTTAGGCACTTCCACCGTCGCCGCCGCTTTGACGGATGAAACAAAAAAAGTTTATTCTTATAAGAGTACGACTAATCTGCAGTATTACGAATTCGGCTTAGATTCCGTAAAAAGAATACAGAACGGATTGGATAAAAATTCCGCAGGCAAACTTCAAGAAAAAGCAGTTGCTACTATAAATAGTTTAATAGATTCTTTTAAGTCCGAATTAAGTTTTGAATACGAAGATATAAAAGAAATCGTGATTGCCGGAAACACCGTTATGGAAATGGCGTTTTGCGGCTATCCTTTAATTTCTTTATCAAAACCTCCTTATAAACCGTCTTCCGAAATTTTTTTTCCTGAAAACACGGCATATATACCCGGCTTAAACATAAAAAATAAAAAAATGTTCATTTTTCCGGTATTAGGCGGATTCGTCGGAGGCGATGCCGTCTCTTCTATCTATTATTTAGATATGATAAACAGAACCAAGCCGGCTTTTATAGCTGATTTCGGCACTAACGTAGAAATCGCCTTAGGGTATAAAGATAAAATTTATACGACATCTGCGCCGGCAGGCCCGGCATTTGAAGGCGGAAATATAAAATTTGGTATGACTGCTTCCTCGAACGGGGCAATTTCCGACGTTAATCTTGAAAATGGAATTTTTAAAATTAAGACGGTATCGGGTTCTCATCCTTCCGGTATATGCGGCAGCGGCATAATGAGCCTTGTATATGAAATATTAAAAGAAGGCATAATAGACGAAAATGGAAGAATACTGCCACCTGAAGATATAGATTCCGAGAATTTTACGGTGGTCAAAAAGAATGAAAAAAACGGCGAAAATGAAATAGTCATTTATTTTGACGGAAAAAATGCCGTAAAATTTTTCCAAGAGGATTTAAGGCAGTTTCAGTTTGCAAAGTCGGCCGTAAAATCAGCTTCGGAAATATTGTTAGGGAAATTTAAAATTTTTAATTATACCGATTTCGACGTATTTATCTCCGGAACTTTCGGCAGTCATATAAAAACGGATATAATAGATTTAATAGATATTTTTCCATTTAAAGGGAAAAATATTAAGGCGATTGAATCTTCGGTATTGGACGGATGTTTGAAATATATTTTTTCCGACCGGTTCAAAAGAGAAAAAGACATAGAAAATATAATAAAAAAATCCAAGAATTTTCCGCTTTCAGGAAGCGGGATTTTTCAAAAACACTTTATTAAAAATTTAATATTTCAACGTTTGGTTTGAGCCTTTAACTGTCCGCATCCGCCGTTAATAGAGCCGCCCTTGGAAAATCTCACCGTTACGGTAAAACCTGCATTTGATAATTTTGTTTTAAATTTATCTACCGTAAAATTGTCCGGTCTTTCAAAATTTTTTAGATAAAACGAATTTTCGGCTTTATTTAAAGGAATTAAATTTACTTTTACTTTTGAAGGAGAAAACAATTTTATAATCCTTTTTGCATCTTCTATTCGGTCGTTTAAATCTTTTATAAGCACGTATTCCAAGGTTATTTTATTATGAAGCGAAGGTTTTTTAAAATTTACCAACTCCGTTATTTTTTCTATAGGAAATTTTTTATTGACAGGCATTAACATGCTTCTGGTTTCATTATCTGCGGCGTTAAGCGATATCGCAATCTTATATTTGTAATCGTTTATATCGAATCCTTCCAGAACGTTAATTAATCCGCAAGTAGAAACGGTTATTTTTCTTGGAGCTATTCCGATAAACTTGCCGTTTGACATTATCTCTAAAGCTTTTTCGACTTCGACTATATTATCTAACGGTTCGCCCATGCCCATAAATACGATATTCGTAATTTTATCGTTTTCATAGTTTTCAACGCTCAATAATTGCGAAATTATTTCGCCGGATGTCAAATTTCTTGAAAACCCCATCCCTGCGGTTTCGCAATAAACGCATCCCATCCTGCATCCCACCTGGGACGAAACGCATAACGTTCTCCTGTTTTTATGCGCTATAGATATGGATTCTACGATATCTCCGTTTTCAAAGTTTATAAGATATTTTTTAGAATATCCGTTCCCGTCGTTTTCGTATTTAACGTCTATTATCCCTGAAAGCTTAACGTAAAAATCTTTATCGAGCTTTTCCCTTAAATCTTTAGAAACATCGGACATTATGGAAAAATCAAAAATTCTGTTTTGATAAATCCATCGCATAATCTGTTCTGCGCCGTATTTTTTGAATCCGTTTGCCGTACAGTATTCTTCCAATTCTTTTTTGGATAAATTCAGTATATTTTTCATTACATTTTTTCGTTTTGTTATGGTGCTTGAATTTAATTCTGGCACCTCCGTTTTGTGACAGGGACAGAATTGAATTATGTCCCTGTAATATTGCTTGTCTTTATAGACAAAATATGATAAATATTAAATATGATAAAATTAATAATAATGATATTCTATTATTAATTTTTTAATGCTATATTATATCATTAAATTAAAACATACAAAACATGAATCAAAGCGCCGTTATAAACGCAGGAGAAAATATTTACGAAAAAAGTATTAAGATAGTAGAATCTTTGCTTGAAGATAATATTAATTTTCATAATAAATATTCATCTTTAGAGCGGCAGATAATAAAAAGAGTTATACATGCGACGAGCGACGTAAGCTATGCCGACACGGTGTTTTTTAAAAATAAACCGGCGGAAAAAACAATAGAACTTGTCAAAGATAAAATTGCCAAAAATGAACCGTTAAAGATAGTTTGCGATTCCGAAATGACTAAAGCAGGAATAAGCAAAAACTTAAACAAAAAAGCTGTTCTCGACATTAATTGTTTTGTAAATCATAAAAGTCTGCCGGAATCGGCAGGACAGACAAAATCGGCAGTTGCAATAAAGTATGCAATCAGTGAAATTTTACCGGATATTATAGTTATAGGCAATGCGCCTACCGCATTGCTCGCCGTTATCGAGTATTGTGGAAGATTAAGAGAAACTTCAAGCTATTTTCCTTCTTTGATTATAGGCATGCCGGTAGGGTTTGTAGGCGCATCGGAATCTAAAACTTTATTATATGAAAACGATATGTTTAATTCTATAGGAAATTTCGGAAATTTTGGCGGAAGTTCTCCAGCCGCCGCCGCTATGAATGCTTTATTATCCGAGAGTGAATGAAGAATTTTTATGAGAAATTATTATTATTATTTTAATTATTTCTTTTTTATCGCTGCATTTTTTTTCATAACGTTTGCGGCAGAAATTTATCCGCGCAATGCTGCAGCCGATATATATATGCGCGTAGGTAAAAACGGTACGGTACATTTTTCTAACGTTCCGGTTTCTAACGGGTACAGTCTTTATATGCGCACTAAGAATTACAATAACGCTAAATTTAACGGCTATGGCAGTAATTTATATAAGCAAATTATTTTAAAAGCTTCAAGGAAATACCAAGTAAGCCCTAAACTTATAGAGGCGGTTATAAAAGTCGAATCGGGATATGACAGCAGCGCGGTTTCCGATAAGGGAGCGGAAGGGCTAATGCAGCTTATGCCTCAAACGCAAAAAATGCTTAATGTGTCGGATCCATTTAATCCGTCTCAAAATATTTACGGCGGTACTGAATATTTAAAAAGCCTGATAATAAAATATAACGGAAATTTGCATCTGGCTCTTGCGGCATATAATGCAGGAAGCAGAGCCGTAAATAAATACGGCGGGATGCCTCCCTACGGCGAAACTCAAAATTATGTAAAAGAGGTATTAAATTATTACGACGGGCGATAAACGTTAATAGCAAAAATAAAAAAATGAAATCTAATAAGCAGATATATAATATTCCAAATATACTTACCTTCTCAAGAATATTGATTATACCCGTAATATTTTTTCTCCTTTTTTTTAATAAGGAAATTTACGGAATAGCTGCAGCTATTTTTTTTGTCGTTGCTATTGCAACGGATTTTATCGATGGTTACATTGCAAGGAAGAAAAATATTGTAACGAATTTGGGGATTTTTTTAGATCCGATAGCCGATAAACTGCTTGTTGTTACTATATTAATTATGCTTATTCCGATGCAAAGAATTCCGGCTTGGGTTGTTGCAGTAATAATTTTCAGGGAAATATTCGTCACCGGTCTAAGAGCTATAGCAAGCGAAAAAGGCGTTGTAATACCGGCCGGCAGAGAAGGAAAGTGGAAAACCGCATTTCAAATGTTTGGAATACTTTGTCTTCTTATATATTACAAACATTTTTATTTAAATTTTGGAGATATAGGATTAATCCTTATTTTTATCAGCATACTGTTTTCTTTGATTTCTTCTTATAAATATTTAAAAAGTGTATCCGGTATCCTGCTTAACGGATAAACTGTTTCTCTGCGACATATCTAATTTTGCCTCTTCAAGAATCAGTTCGTAATTCTTATAATGTTTTTTTAAATTTAATTCGGAAATACCGTATTTAAATTTGGGTTTTACGTTTTCCGGAAATTTTAAAAGCAGATTGAATTCCTCTTTAATTTTTTTAAATTTTTTATCGGCGTTTTCATAATTAGTATGAGGCAGAATTCCTATGAAATCATTAAAATCTATTCTAAAAATTATGTCCGTTTTTCTTAATTTTTGCTTAAAATAAAGACCTATATATTTTAACACTTGATTAAGTTTTTCGTTTCCGAAAGATTGTCCAAAAAATAATAAATTTTCAAAATTAAATACCGTTATCGATAGAGGAATGCGGTATCTTTCCGCTCTTTCAGTCTCTTTTGTAAAGAATTCTTTAAATTGGCTTTTTAGCATTAAGCCTGTAATTTCGTCAAAAACATAATTATTAAGCCCTTGCTTTGCGCTTAAATTTAAAAAGTACTTTACCGATGCTGTGAACTCGTTAAATATAAACAGAGTTCCCGAGAAAAGTCCGAATTTATTTAGAAGCGTTATACCGTCTATACGGAAAAATTTTTGGTCGATTCTGCCTGTAGGCGTTTTCAAATCAATTTTTTTATTGATGTTTAAACCGGTTAATTCATTTATTCTTATTATATCTTCGGGCAATTTTTCGTCATAAGAAGAGAATATCGAACCTCCGGAATAATTAGAAAGAATTTTAGCCTGCTCGTTCATGTAAATTATTTCGTCTTTAACCCCTTTTATAGCTATAGGCATATTTGCGGAACCAAAAGATTTTTCGTAATTTACGTCTGACGACGAATCCGATGCCGATCCAAACATCTGGACTTGATTGAAAATGTCCATAGTTTTTTAAAAAATAATTTTAAAATTGAATTTTTTTTTAATATATTTTATACTATTTTATGATGCATATTTTAGCTCGGTTTATTTTTTAATAACTTAATTAAATAGAATATGCATAAATTGCAATATTATTATTAATTATATAACAATAAAATATAAATATGAATAGAGAATATACTTTTTTTTGGGGATGTACTATACAGGCAAAATTCCCTTTTATGGAAAAAGCTACGAGATTAGTCTTAGACAAGCTGAATATAAAATATAAAGATATCGATTCTTTTACATGCTGTCCGGAAAAATCTTTAATTAAAAATATAGACGAAAATCTTTTTGATTTAACGGGCATTCGAAATATAGCGCTTGCGGAGAAACAGAATGCGGATATAATTTCCGTATGTACCGGATGTTATTCCAATCTTAAGCAGATTAGGAATAAGGTTGCATCCGACCTTCCGTATCAAAAAAAAATTAACGAAACTCTTGAAAAAATAGACCTTAATTTTTCCGGCGAAACATCCGTTTACCATTTCATTGAGCATCTTCACGACGTAGTAGGACTGGATAAAATCAGGGCAAACGTTAAGTATCCGCTAAAAGGTTTAAATATTGCAGTACACTATGGATGCCATTTAGTAAGACCGTCGCATTCCATAAATTTCGATTCCCCTTTTGAGCCGCGTAAATACGACAATATTTTAAAAGCTATCGGGGCTGACGTAGTCCAGTATAAAAATAAAATGATGTGCTGCGGACAGGCTTTAGACAGGGTGGATGAACACGATAAATCTCTCGTTATGGCAAGAATAAAACTTGATGCCGTTAATGAAAGCGGAGCCGACATAATCACTACCGTTTGTCCGTCGTGTTTTACGCAGTTCGACACGAACCAGTATATGCTTTTGAAAGAAGGCATAAAGCGTCAGATTCCGGTTATAACTTTAGAGGAGCTTATGTGTTTGGCTTTTGGCATAGAAGAAGCGGAAGAACTAATTTCTCAGCATAAAATAAAAGCCGGAAAATTTCTTGAAAAATTTAAAAAGATAAAGGCTGTAACCGATTATACTACTATTTTCGACAAAGATTCGTTAGTCAGATGCTATAACTGCGGCGCGTGTAAAAACGATTGCCCGATGAGCCTCTCCTTTGAATCTTATAATCCTCCTTTAGTAATAAAAATGATTTTAGAAAACGATATCGAAAGAGCTATGTCTTCAAAAATAGTATGGGAATGTCTCGAATGTCATACATGCGTCGAATTATGCCCTCAAAATTATAGTTGGGAGAAAGTGCTTACGACATTAAAAAATCTTGCGCTAAAAAACGACGTCGGTCCGCAGAAAGTTAAAAAAGCCGGAGAGCTTTTCTTTAAAACTTTAAGGCTCGGCGATCCGCAGGAAGGAATGCGGAAAAAGCTAGGGCTTCCTCCTGCCAAAAAGATTTTAGATAATGAATTTAAAAGAATATTAGACGAAAATATTTTATAGATTTATTGTTAAAAAAGCGTATATATGTTATATTTAATATAAAGTATACATTATAAATAAATTTACAAAAAGCAGAGGTACTAAAGTGTTAAAAATAAAAAATAAATTTAATACGGAAAGAGATATATCGGGCTGCGGCCTATGCGGAATTATAAATGCCAAAAAGGTTAAAACCAACGGAAGCGACATTAAAAAAGCTATTTCGGTGGAACATGACAGAGGAAACGGTTTAGGCGGCGGTTTTGCCGTTTACGGCAATTATCCGGATTATGCAGATATTTACGCTTTCCATATAATGTACGATAATCTTTCCGCTAAGACCGACGTCGAAGAATACCTAAGAAATAATTTCATCGTAGAAAAAGAGGAGCCTATTCCTACTTTTAAGACCTCTAAAATTTACGATCATCCGTATCTTCACCGTTATTTTATAAAACCTAAATCCGACAGACAGGATAAGTTGTTTCACGAGTTGGAAGACGATGATTTCGTGGTAAACAGCGTTATGCTAATTAATCAAAATTACGACGGCGCTTACGTGTTTTCAAGCGGAAAAAATATGGGAGCATTTAAAGGCGTAGGATATCCCGAAGACGTAGCAGATTTTTACAGGCTGGAAGAAATAGAAGGTTATATGTGGACGGCGCACAACAGATTTCCTACAAATACACCCGGCTGGTGGGGCGGCGCACATCCTTTTACCCTTTTGGACTGGTCTATCGTCCATAACGGAGAAATATCTTCTTACGGCATCAATAAAAGATATTTAGAGATGTATAAATATAACCTGGCATTAAGAACAGACACGGAAGTTATAACCTACATTTTAGATCTTTTAATAAGAAAACATAAAATTCCCGTGCGTTTAGCTTTAACGGTACTCGCTTCTCCGTTTTATCAAAAAATAGATAAAATGGAAAACGACAAAAAAAAGCTTTTTACGGCGTTAAGGCAAGTTTACGGAAGCGCGCTTTTAAACGGACCTTTTGCTATAGTTTTTGGATATTCCGGCGGCATGGTAGCTATGAACGACAGAATAAAACTTAGGCCGCTTGTCGCAGCTTCTAACGGCGATTTTACATATGTCGCTTCCGAAGAAGCCGCTATTCGTGCAGTTTGTCAGTCCCCCGACATGGTGTGGTCTCCAAAAGCAGGAGATCCCGTCATGGTAGAGTTTGACGATATAAAAGAAAAGGCGTCTTTGAAAGGAGGACTGCTTAGTTTATGACAAAATCTTCTTTTTCCAATATCCAATCGGAATACTTAGCTGTCATAGATCATAATAAATGCGTAAGATGCAAAAGATGTATCCAAAATTGCGGATGGGGAACTTACAGTTTCGGCGGCGACAAAATTCTTGCAGACCATTCCAAATGCGTAGCATGCGGGAGGTGTTACACCTACTGCCCGGAAGGAGCTATCTCTATAATTAAAAATCCTACCGTTATCAGAGAAAATGCGAACTGGCAGGAACCGCTCGTAAAAAATATCTGGAGGCAGTCGGAAACAGGCGGTATAGTTATTTCAGGAATGGGTACTACGTTTAAATATAAAAAATATTTTGACCATATACTTTTAGATGCCTGTCAGGTTACTAATCCTTCTATAGACCCTTTAAGAGAACCTATGGAGTTAAGGACGTTTCTCGGCAAGAAACCTTCAAAATTAGACTTTGATTTCGACGAAAAAGGCGAACCTGTTTTGAAGACAAAAATGCCGCCTCAGATAGAACTTCAGACACCCTTTGTTTTCGGCGCTATGTCATACGGCTCTATCTCTCTTAATGCACAAAAGGCTATGGCTTTAGCGGCAAGGGCGCTCGGTATAGTTATGAATACCGGAGAAGGCGGACTGCATGACGATTTAGTACCTTTTGGTAAAAATATTATAGTTCAGGTTGCATCCGGACGATTCGGCGTTCATAGGGATTATTTAAACAGCGGCGTGGCAGTCGAAATTAAGATAGGACAGGGTGCAAAGCCCGGTATCGGCGGACATCTTCCCGGAGAAAAAATAGGAATAGATATTTCAAGAACAAGAATGATTCCCGTAGGAACGGACGCTATTTCCCCCGCACCCCATCACGATATTTACTCGATTGAAGATTTAAGACAGCTTATATATGCAATTAAAGAAGCGACCGATTACGAAAAACCCGTATCCGTTAAAGTAGCTGCGGTTCATAATATAGCCGCAATAGTAAGCGGTATAGTCAGAGCCGGCGCCGACATAGTTTATATCGACGGATATTCCGGCGGTACAGGCGCAGCCCCTATCGTTATCAGAGATCATGTAGGAATACCGATTGAACTTGCTCTTGCACAGGTTGACGAGAGATTAAGGGAAGAAGGCATAAGAAACGAAGCTTCTATAATAGCCGCGGGAAGCATAAGATCCAGCGCAGATGCCGTAAAAGCTATCGCTCTCGGCGCAGATGCCGTTGCCATCGGGACGGCGGCATTAATAGTCATGGGCTGTCATGTTTGCGGAAAGTGCAACACAGGAAACTGCAGCTGGGGTATTACTACTCAAAGGCCCGAACTTGTGCGCAGGCTGGATCCAGAAGTTTACGGAGAAAGATTATATAATCTTATTTCGGCATGGAGCCACGAGATACAAGAAGTATTAGGAGCCATGGGTGTTAATTCCATTGAAAGTTTGAGAGGTTCCAGAGAAAGATTAAGGGGCATAGAATTATCCGACGCCGAATTAAAAGCGTTAGGAATTAAGCATGCCGGCTTGTAAAAATTAAAATATAATATTATCATATATTAAAAGGAGCAATAAAAAAGAGATATGATGACGATTGATGCGGCTGGAATCCACTATAAAGAGCTTAACAGGCTCATAAGAGAAGGCATAGCAAACGGGGTAAAAAAATTTTTTATAGAAAACGTTAACGGTCAGTATTATATAGGTGACGGCATAAAAGGCGACGATGTTGTTATCAATATAAACGGAACTCCCGGAAACGATTTAGGAGCCTTTATGGATGGACCTACTTTAACGGTAAACAATAATGCCCAGGATAATGTAGGCAATACTATGAATGCCGGCAAAATCATAATAAACGGAGACGCCGGAGACGTGGTAGGCTACGGTATGAGAGGGGGCAGAATCTATATTAGAGGTAATGCCGGCTATAGGGTCGGGATTCATATGAAAGGTTATAATGAACAACTGCCGGTTATTATTATAGGAGGTAAAGTAGGAAGTTTTTTTGCCGAATATATGGCCGGCGGCGTAATTGTGTTACTAAGACTGGAAGACGATGATTCCGATGAATTAGATATAGATTATTTTGCTTCCGGCATGCACGGGGGCACTATATTTATTAGAAAAAAAATAGATTTTTCAAAGTTTTCAAATGAAGCCGAACTTTATGAAATAGACGATAAAGATGCAGGTTTCTTAAAAGAATATTTAACCGACTTTGCAAACAGTTTCAATATATCCATAGAAGAGATATATAAAAAACCCTTTTATAAAATTGTGCCTTCAAGCGCAAGACCTTACGCGCATTTATACACTTCGGCATAATTTAGTGTAATTTAATCAATAAATTTAGCAATTAAACTTATGAATGAATTATTTTCTGGAATTCAAAAAATGGATATCAATAATTTAAGTATAATAGAAGAAAAAGTTATTTTAATTAAGGAATCGTTTGAGAAAATTAAAACGGAAAGAGATAAACTTTTAGCGGAGGTTAAAACAAAAGATGATGAAATTAAAGAGTTAAAAGATAAAATTTCCACTTATGAAGCAGATAATGATTTTGTAGTAAAAAAAATAGACGAAATATTAAATAATTTAGATTCTATACAGCTATGAGCGAACTTATAGAATTAAAAATTTTAAATCGTAAATTTATTTTAAACAGCGATAAAGACAGAAAGTATTTGGAATCTTTAGCGGAGTACGTCAACGCAAAAGCGGATGATGTGGTTAAAAAAACAAGGTCGGTAGATTCTTTTAACATAGCCGTCTTAACCGCGCTTAATATTGCGGATGATTTTATGTCCGATAAAATGGAGACTAATAACGAGAGCAGAAGGGTTTTGGAAAAAGTAAATAATATATATAAATATATATCTAAGCCTTAACATTATTAATATTAGTATTTAGCAGTATTTTAATTTTTTATAAACCCTGCGGTATTTGATGCTGGTTATTAAAATTGACCCAACAGTTGGATAGAAAGGGATTGTCACTGTCTGCTACGGTAAGGAACTTTGGAAACGAAGATTCTTTTTTCAGCAGATAAACGATTACCACCTATTTTTTTATAGGTCCAATTTTAAAAATCTCTTCGGTACATGCGGGGTTATCCTTTCTCTTTTTATTTCCTCCGCTATTTTACCATGCCTTTTAAAATATGATAAATAAAAAAGATGCAAGAAAATTAATGAAAAATAAAAGGATTGGATTAAAGGAACCGTTCATTAGTGCGGCAAGCTTAAGTATCTCTAAAATTGCTTACGACTATATAGTATTAAATTTATTTAAAAAAATTGCAATATATATGAGTATTAAAAACGAAGTCAGGATGGAATACCTTATCGACGTGAATAAAAGCGGCGATATACAGCTATTTATGCCGTTATGCGAAAACGCCGGGCGCATGGGTTTTTATAAATTTGAAAGTATGGATTTTATGAAAAGAGATTCTTTAGGTATTTTATGTCCAAAAAACGCCGATGAAATCGACGAAAAAGATATAGATGTTTTTTTTGTGCCGGGATTAGCTTTCGATACATACGGAAACAGGGTTGGATACGGCAAAGGTTGTTACGACAGGTCTTTAAAAAAAGCCGAAAATTCTCATTTTATCGGCGTTTGTTACGACTTTCAGTTTATTAAAAACGATGTATTGGAGTTTGAGCCTG
>JAKAQP010000040.1 GCA_021822485.1 bacterium | reverse complement strand
ATTTATAGAAAAAAATTAATTAAATTGAAATAAAATAACCAAAAAATGTATTTTATATTTTATTAATTATTTCAATAACTTACATTAAATATTTTACTTGACAAATAACACAGTTGCTGACACCTTTTTTTATTAGCCGAAAAAAGCATAACTGCGGCAAATAAAATGGTTAAAATTAAAAGATTAATTTTTTAGTCATAGTTTTAATGTCTCCTTAAATTATATAATTATTAAGTTTTAAAATTTAATGCGATTATCTTAAAAAATTGTGTTATATTTAACTGCAATTTTTATGTTTTGTCACGAATAAACTTGCCTTACTCCCGCAAACGCGGGCGGGAATAAGAGAATAAATAAATCTGATACTTTTTTTTCAATTACATTAGAGAATTCCCAGTTCCGGTTGTCAAAAAACTAAGACTATATGTTCCTGCCGGTAAAGTAGGTAAAGTATATGGAATAGAACTTTGTGCAGTAACAAAGTTAAAAATACTGTTGCCAATAGTATCAGCATCTGACGAATTTATAGGTAAAGATGGATCTGCTCCAGATATTAAGTCAACGGCCTCGACCATGTTAATTGCCGATTCAAGCGTATTACTCGGAGAAGGATAATACGCAGTGGCTGCAGTAGTATCGCCAAAAATGGTTGAGCAGTTATTATTGTTCTGGACACATAAAGCCAGGGCATTAGACAGAATTTCGGTAGTATATTGAACATTTGTTGCAAGAGTTCCATTAACTCCGCTCATGGTAGGATTACTAGAACCGCCGGTATAATTTGCAAATGCATCGTCGTAAGATGTAAAAGCTTGGGCAGAATTAGTATACGATAAATTTATAGTATTTCCGGAAATACTAACAATAGTTCCGCTCATAATAGCAGATTGTATTGCCGCAATAGTCGTATTCTCATCTATAACTACATTGCCGAATATCATGGTATTGTTAGTTAATGGAAAATAAGACATATTGCCGACGTTATAACTACTACTGCTTATACCTCCAATCAAGCCTAACAATATAACGCTTCCGCTTGAATTAGAAGCGGTTGCATAGAACGTATCGGCACTGTTTCCGTCCCAGGTAAATGTAATTCCGGATGATCCGCAAGAGCCGTAACTGTTTGTTGTACATTGTCCAATATTATTAACCGTACCATTACTCGGATTTATTTCATATAAAGTAACCGTATAATTTGACAGTGCATTAACTCCACCATATACCTGAGGAATTACATAACTCTGAACTGAGCTGCCGCCACTTGGAATACTACCTCCGCCGCTAATGCTTGGAGTACTCCCTCCGCTACCGCTTCCTCCCCCTCCGCAACCAGATAATGCCACAGGAACGGTGAAAATTAAAAGTAAAAGGACTAAAAGATAAAACTTGCGGGATTTCTTGAAGAACTTCTTGAGTTCCATAATCTCCTCCTTAAAGAAATTAAAAGTTAAAATATTAATATAAAATTGTATATATTAAACACCTCCCATATAAAAGTCAAGAATTTTTTTACAGAATTTTTTTACAGAAAATTTTAATCATACTTAATCATACTTATATGTTAAACGTTTCTGGTTTTTTTTAGGTTAAATTATTAAATTAATTTTAAGGCGTGATTTTATGATTTTTTATTTTTTTAGCCTAAAAATCTACTGCGCAAGGGATTTTAGCGTAACGCCGCTTTTTGGACTTTGCCCTTTTTTGAAAACGGTTATTTTTATCATATAAATGCCGGGGTAGGAGGTTTTGCTTATCGATTTTTTGACTATATAGCCTTTTGCGCCGCGTATTTTTTCCTGTTTGTTCATTATATATATTTCGTTTAACAAGAAAACTTTGGACATTATGTTTTTGGCAAGAACGGTTTCGTAGGCGGTATTGTTAGCGTAACCGTAATCGCCTACCGCCCTTGCCTGAGCGGCGAGAAGAGGTATTAAGGCTATGCCGAGTATCACGAGGGCTATTAAGACTTCTATCAGAGTAAAACCGCTTTCCGAATAACCGATGGAAACGGCTTTGAAATTGCCAAAAAGACGCTTTTTTTGAAAAAAATATATCATATTATTAAATATGAATTAAATAAATTAAATATTTAAACCTGAATTAAACGCAAATAACATTATTCTATTCGCTTTACTCTATCCGATAGTCCATGGTTATATTCTGAGCGCCTTGCGTTAAATCTATAGACACGTTGTTTTCGTTCATAAGTCCGGATAATAAATTTATGGCTTCCTGAGGGCTGGAAAGCGGAGTTCCGTTGACCGACTTTATTATATCGCCGGGTTGAAATCCCATGTATGCAAAAATGCCGGTCGGAACTACGGTTAAGACTTTGAATCCGATTATTTTGCCGTTTACGATATCAGGAACCGCATGCATCTGCGTGAAAATAGAATTTAAATCCGACTTTTTAATCTTCGACCTGTCGATTAAATATGAATAAGGTCCTGTTTTTTTTACTGCGGAACTTAAAGACGACATAAAACCTGCTGGATACGGAGTATTTATCGCCGACGGCCCTGACGAAAAAGCCGAAGCGTTTCCGTTTTTAATTTTTACCAAAGATATAGTAAACCTTCTGCCGAAACCGGAAATTACGGCGCTTTTCAATTTTACGGCGCTTAAATAGTATCCGGGTTTAATTTCCGCTCCCTGCGGTATAAAAAGTTCTTTTCCGTCGGTTTTATTTATAAAAAATGCATAACCGAAACTTCCGCTTATAGTTCCTATTAACGTTAAATTTAAAGACGGCGTAAAATCTTTTGAATTAAAATTTAAAAGCGGGCCGTTTACGACGGCGTTTAGCGGATTGAACTTTAAAATATCGGAATAACGCTTTATAGTTGGTTTTTTTACGACGAAATTTGCGTTAAAAGTTTTAGGGGTTATACCGGCCTTTTGCAAATCATATTGGAATATCTTATATGTAATAAATTTTATCGCGGCATTGCTTGCGAAAACGGATATTATAAAAATAACGGATAATTTAAATAAAATTTTATATATTCCGTCTTTATTTTTTAAAAAGCCTGATATATTAAGAGGTATATTTTTTAATACCCCATTTTTAATTTTTATAATAAGAGATTTATTCATTTTAACGCAATATCAAATTTTATATTTCCGTTTGAATTTTTATAAGATTTTATAACGTTTACAGTAGAATATCTCTTTTTTAGATAAATTTCAAACTTATGCAGATTGCTATATCCTGAAATACTGCCTTTAAAATTGAACTTTTTAAACGAATAGTTTATCGAGTCTATTTTTAAGCTTTTTATATTGCCCTTTTCTTCGGAAGCATATTTTAAAAAACTTAAAAAAGCGTCGTTGCCGCCGCCGGAATTTTCTTTTATTTTATCGTAATATGACTTAATTTCGTATCTCGGTTCGTAAAATACCTTCTGGCCGGGCATGTATTTTCCCAGAATTAAATTTATCTTTTTGCTTATAGCCGTCTTTTCGGCGCTTTTATAATAGTTTTCTTCTATGAGTCCGACGCATATGAATATCAATACTAAGCCTGCCGCTAAAACGGCATATGACGCGCTTTTATTAACATAAAAGGCCGAAACCGAACCGTCTCCAATTATATCGGAAATCTTAAAATATTCTAAAACGCTTGAATCTTTTGAATTATTTAACATTTTGATAAAAATGCCTAAAAAATTTTCCTGCTCACGTTCATCGTCCATTAAAAACATTAAATCGGAATAAAAATCTTTCATACCGGAAAATATTTCGCGTGCTTTAGAATTTAGATCTACTATATTAGTTGTAGTTGCGGCTTTTATATCATTATTTTTAAATTCATCGTCATATTCGTTATTAAGTTTTAAATCTATTATCTCTGCGACTTTTCCTTTTTTATAAATAACGGCGTAAGATTTATCCAAAAAGTCGTATTTTAGCAGAAAATCGGCGCCGTCTTCCGAATAAAAACGTTTTCCCGTTTTACTCAATACGGAAAAAGGGAAATATATCCGCAAGCCGTTTAAATCTCCGAGGTTATATTTGCTTATTAAATCTGCTACGGTTTCTTTTTTTGCGTATTCTACCAATAAAGTATGGTCGGATAATTTATGCTTGGAAACTATAAGCTCTTTGACGTTTAAAGGGGTTAACTCTTCTATCGCCGTTTTGGCGAGCATTTCTATATTAGAGGCACCCTTTAATTTAAAGGGATAAGTCAATATTTTAAAAGATACTATTTCGGGAGGGAGTATAAAGAATATTTTTCTATAAACAGGCAAAGCCGTTTTTAAAACTTTCGCATTCTGCTCCGACAACTGCAATTCTTCAAAATAAATCCGTTTTCCGCTTTTACTTTTATCTGTAAGGCGTTCTACGCCGTACACGGTTTCGTTTACTATTTTTATTCCTATATAGGTCTTATTTTTATTCATAATAATGTCAATTGTTATATTTGCAATTATCTTTTATTCCATCTGTTTTAAAAGAAGATTTTTATAAATTCCGTCCAATTTTATTAAATCCTCATGGCTTCCGCTTTCAGCTATTTCACCTTTTTCGAGGACGTAAATCTTGTTTGCCTGTTTCACGGTAGATAGCCTGTGGGCTATTATAAGGACGATTTTATTTCTGCACAAACCGCCGGATAGTCCGTCCGATAAGCCGCCTTGCAAATCTGTTTTGTCTGCATAGGCTCCCTCATTTCTACCTCCGTCGGCTTCGCCGTTGACATCTCCCGCTGCTCCGAACAGCGCCCGCTGGATTTTCTTTTCCGATTCGCCGTCCAAAGAAGAAGTAGCTTCATCGAGTATAAGTATGGGTGCGTCTTTAAGAAATGCCCTGGCGATTAAAATTCTTTGCTTTTCTCCACCGGAAAGCCTTAATCCCGCTTCATCAACTATCGTGTCGTATCCCTGGGGAAGATTTTTAATAAATTCGTCCGCAAATGCCAACTTTGCGGCGTTTACTATTTCTTCCATGCTCTTGCCGCTCGTTCCGTATTCTATATTAAATTTTACGGTTTCGTTAAAAAGAATGACGTTCTGGGAAACGTAAGATATGGAATCCCTTAACCCTTTTAAATTAAACTCTTTTATGTTTATTCCGTTAATGTCTATTTCGCCGGAAAACGGTTCGTAAAAACGCGGAATAAGCATCGATATCGTGCTTTTGCCGGCGCCGGAAAAACCCACTACGGCGGCTATCTCGCCTTTATTGATTTTTATGTTTATATTTTTAAGGTCGAAATGCTCGTCGCACGCTTTTCCTCTTTCTTCGTTTGAGCCGCCGGAAATATCGTTTTTTATATTATCTTTGGCATTATTTTTATCATTATCTACGTTATTGACGGTATCGCCTTGTCCGCCGCAAAAGTCGTAACCGAAATAAAGATTTTTTATCTCTAGAACGTTTATACCTTTAGGAACGAGCTTATTTCCTCCGGTTTCTTCCTGCTTTTCGTCTAATATTCCGAAAATTCTGGTTCCGGCGGCTATGCCTTCCTGAAGGCTGTTATTTAGCCTCGACAAACTTTTTACAGGCTCGTAAAGAAGAAGTATGGCGGTTAAAAAAGAAAAGAATTCGCCGGGAGTATATCCGAATTTTATTACCTGAAGTCCGCCTATAAATATTATAACGGCAACCGAAATTCCGCCTATGAGTTCTACGAACGGTACGGTAAGTCCCCTGATTTTCGTCATTCTCATAAAAAATCTATAAAGATTGTCGGAGAGCTTTTTAAACCTATTTATTTCAAATTCTTCCATATTGTAGGCTTTTACTATGCGCAAACCGGAAATGGTTTCGTCTAAAAACTTCGTTATATTTCCCATTTCGTTCTGCGTATCGGTGCTTGTCCTGCGCGCTTTTTTTCCCAGAAGCGTTACCGGAAATATTACTAACGGAAACAAAATCAAAACGGCTATGGCAAGATAAAAATCCATATAGAATACGACGATTAAAAGAACTATCATGGTAAGAATATCTTTCATGACGGCGCTGACGGTGTCCGATACCGTTCTTTGAATGATATTTATATCGTAGGTTATTCTCGCTATAAGAACGCCCGTCGGTATTTTGTTAAGCTTTGAAACCGGCAATTTTACTATTACCGAATAAACTTCGTCCCTTAGCGACCTTATAATATTCTGCCCTACCGACCCCGTATAGTAAAACTCGGCATAGTAAAAAACGTTTTTTACTAAAAAGATTAATATGACGAGCAAGGGAATTAGTATAAGTTCGGTATAGCTTTTAGTTATAAATATATTATTTATAAGCGGTTTTACTATATAAGCAAGCGCTCCGGTAAGGGCAGAAACTATAGCCATGCTTATTACTGCCATAATAAGCTTTTTCTTATAAGGCAGGATGTAAGGAATAAGTCTTTTTAAAACCGATAAATCCTTTTTCATATTTTTTTTATTAAACATTTTAATTTTACAGGAAATTATCCTATTATTCCTATTATTTTATCATAAATTATGCCTGCCGACGCATCAAAAGGATCGACGCCCGTATCTTCTAATGTAGAAACTACGGAAGATATTTTTTTTAGCTCATTTTCTCTGTATTCTTCGTCTTTTAAAAATTTATCGGCTTCCTTAAAAACGTTTTCGGGATTAAACTTAAATTCTATCAGTTCGGGAACAACTTCTCCTCCCGCAAGTATGTTTATGAGGCCTGCATATTTTATTCTCACTAATATTTTAGCAAGGATATAGGTTAAATAGTTTAAATAATAAAATATTATTACGGGCTTGCCGTAAAAACAGGCTTCCAAGGAAGCGGTGCCGCTTGCAGTTATTATTAAATCGCTTGAAGACAGGGCAAAACCTATTGAATCGGTAAATATATACATATCTTTTTTTAAGGCTGGACTGTTTTCTAGCACATCCTTAAAATAGGAAAAATCAATTCCTTTTCTGAACGGAAAGATAAAGAAAGCTTCTTTATAAACCGATTTTATTTTTATAACTGAATCGATTATCCTTTGCGAGTGATATTTAAGTTCGGTTTTCCTTGAGCCGGGCAGAAAAGATATAATCGGATATTTTCCGTTCAAGAGTTTTTGCATTTCGGCATCTTCGGATAAATCAGCCGATAAAACGTCTTTTTTGTTTAAGATATATAAAGGGTTGCCGAAATAGTAAGACTCCACGCCCTCTTTTTTATAAATATCCTGCTCGAACGGAAAAATAGTTATAACGAATTTTATATATTTTTTAATAAATTTTATTCTGCCGTAGCGGGATGCCCAAATTTTAGGAGGGATGAAATAAACTACGGGAATTTTAAGCTTATTTGCCAATTTTGCGATTTTAAAATTAAAGGAAGGAAAATCGACGAGAATAACTGCGTCGGGTTTGTTAGACTTTATCCATAAAGATATATTTCTTAACACTTTTTTTATCGTTTTTAACTTTAAAAGCACTTCGGTGAAACCCATAACCGATAATTCTTTAATATCGGCTATCAACTCTGCGCCGGCGCCGGCGCTGTTTTTTCCGCCCATTGCGTAAATATCGATGGATATGCCGTCATCGTAAAGTTTCTTAACCTTTTCAATTTTTTTAAGCGACGATATTAGCCCGCCGGCAAAAACGTCGCCGGAAGGTTCGCCCGAAACTACTAGTATTTTATGTATTTGCATGATATTTGTTTATAACTGTAACCTTTAATTATGAACTATATAAGGATTAACATATATTGCGGGGTTAAAAACGACGGCTTAAAAAACATATACGGCGATATCTTCGGAATCGGCCTTCTTAATAAATTCATCTTTCCTGATGACTATAGTATTGCGTTCAAAAGCAAGGCAAGTCGCTTTTACCGAAATTATCGATTCTAAAGTATCGAGTCCTACTGCCGGAATGTCGAATCTTAAATCCTGGTTGGGTTTATTAACTTTTACAACTACGGCACCCCCGTTGGCAAGTTTTCCGCCCCTTATTATCGCTTCGTCCGTGCCTTCTATGGCTTCGAGAGCCATTACCGATTTATCTTTAACTACCGCAGTCTGTCCTATATCCGCCCCTGCAATAAGCATTGCTGCGTTTTTTCCGAACTCTATATCTTCTTTTTCTTTTTTTTTAGGCGACCTTTTGGATGCGACTCCCGACGGCAAAAAAACGGAAGAGATATATTTCGTCTGAGGAACGATGGTTATTTCTTCCTTTTCCAAAAATTTACAAATGGCGTTAAGTATGGTGTCGTCTTTTTTATCTTTAAGAGACAAAAAAAGAGTTATGGCTTTGATGTCCGGTTTGACTTTTTTAAACATCAGGGTTTTTCTGACTTTACCTGCCATTATTACTTCGCTTACGTCTTCGGATTTAAAAAAATTAACTAATTTGCCGAGCTGTCCAACGCTGATGTAAATAATCTTGTCTGCGCGGTCAGCAAGGGAATTGTCTGCTTCTTCTTCGATTGCGCAGACTTTAACCGAATAACCCGCCGATTTTAATTCATCTATGTATATTAGCGGGAACTCACCGTAACCTGCGATTATACCAATGTTTTTATTTTCCATATTTAATTTTATGCTTAATTGCCTATTAAAATAAAAATAGCATCCATCGGCAAACTTTGCCGAACTCCGTCCGCTAACGCCTAAATGACTGTCATGTTAACTGCTTTTACCGAGTAATGCCCCTTTTAGAATCGGCTATAAATGAAGTGAATTTTTCTATTTTTTCGGTTTTTCCTATTTCCTGCTCTATTTTTTCTATGGCAATTTTAACGGTAGATTTCGACCTGTAAACAATTTTGTAGGCATTTTTTATCTGTTCTATCTCTTCTTTGGTAAAACCTCTTCTTTCTAATCCTATTCTGTTAATACCGTAAATCTTAGCTCTGTCGCCCGAAGCAACGAGATAAGGAGGAATATCCTGTACGACCATAGACCCGCCTGCGATAAGAGCCGATTCGCCTATACGGACAAACTGATGAACGGCGCAAAGACCTCCGAGTATCGCAAAATTCTCAACTTCTATATGTCCTGCAAGGGTAGCGTTATTCGCAAAAATATTCCTGTTGCCTATAGTACAGTCGTGAGCAATGTGAACGTGCATCATTAAAAGATTACCGTCGCCCACTACCGTAACTCCGTTGCCGGTTACAGTTCCCGGATTCATAGTTACGTATTCCCTAATTATGTTGTTATCGCCTATAATAAGTTTAGTGTCTTCGCCTTTATACTTAAGATCTTGCGGAACAGAACCAATAGATGCAAATTGAAATATTTTATTTCCGTCGCCTATGGTCGTGTTGCCTTCTATAACGACGTGCGGCGCAATTTGATTATTTTTGCCGATTTTCACACCGCCTTTTATAATAGTGTAGGGTCCGACTTCGGTCGATTCGTCTATTACGGCTCCTGGATAAATTATTGCAGTTTTATCTATCATATAATTTTATTGTAGTGCCCGAATTGAATTCCGGCACTACGGTTATTTGGGTATAAAAGTTGCCATGAGTTCGGCTTCGGCGCAAAGATTTCCTTCTACTTCGGCTTTACCGGAAAAAACCCACACGAACTGTTTTCT
>JAKAQP010000013.1 GCA_021822485.1 bacterium | reverse complement strand
AACATTCTAATTTTACTTTCGGCGTGGAAAAATTGTCGAGAAGCGCTTCCCATCAATTAGTAAGGCATAGAATAGCTTCATATTCTCAAAGAAGCCAGCGGTACGTTAAGGAAGATAAGCCTAAATACCTTATTCCGGATTCGATAGCCTCTAATCCTGATTTTTTGGAAAAATATAAAAAAATAATCGAAGATATTTTTTCGCTTTACGGATATTTTATCGAAAAAGGCGTTCCGGCGGAAGATGCCAGATATTTGCTTCCAAATGCAACGGAAACTCAGATTATTTTTACAATGAATGCAAGGGAACTGCTTCATTTTTTTAAGCTGAGAGGATGCAACAGGGCGCAGTGGGAGATAAGGTCGGTAGCCCGTGAAATGTTTAAATTGGCCTATCCCTTAGCTCCGTCTGTTTTTCACGGAGCGGGTCCGTCATGCGTAAGAGGAAATTGTTCCGAAGGGGAATTTTCTTGCGGAAGTCCTTCAGACGTCAGGAAGTCATGGTTAAAAGGAGGTCTTGACTTTTAACCTTTATTCTATTTTCTATATGTACTTAATTGCTTTGAAGGATGTGTTTAATGCTTGACGATAACTTAATAAAAAAAGCCTCGGAATTATCAGAAAAAGCCGAGGAATTATATTCTAAAATACAGGAAGAAAGCACAAAAGGTTTCAGCGCGGAAATAAAAGAATTATCTAAGCAATATAACGCTATAAAAAAAACTGCGGAACAATTTTCGGAATACAATAAAACGGAATCGGAAATAAAAGACCTTGAAAAGCTGATTAAAACCGAATCCGAAGCCGCTCTTATCGATTTAGAAAACGAAGAAATAAATTCTCTAAAAAACAAAGCGGATAAATTAGCCGAAGAAATTAAAGATTTCTTTTATCCCAAAGAAAATTCTCAGGACAGAGATATACTTCTCGAGATAAGAGCCGCTACCGGCGGCGAAGAAGCTGCCCTTTTCGCTCTCGACCTCTTTAAAATGTACAATAAGTATGCCTTAGCAAAAAATTTTCAATTTGAAGCTATTTCTTTAAGTCCTTCTTCTACCGGCGGATTAAAAGAAGCCATAGTCTCGGTAAAAGGGAAAGAAGCATTCCGTCTTTTGCGCAATGAAAGCGGAGTGCACAGGGTTCAGAGAATTCCGGCAACGGAAACGCAGGGAAGAGTTCATACTTCTGCAGCCACGGTCGCAGTCATGCCGGAAGCCGAAGAAATAGATTTAAAAATAAATCCCGAAGATTTAAGAATAGACGTTTACAGGTCTTCCGGACACGGCGGACAGAGCGTCAATACTACCGATTCGGCAGTCAGGGTTACGCATATTCCGTCTGGATTAGTCGTTACCTGTCAGGACGAAAAATCTCAGCACAAAAATAAAGCTAAAGCCCTTAGAATATTAAGGTCGCGTCTATTAAACAGGATAGAAGCAGATAAAAAAAGCATAGAGGCTCAAAGCAGAAAAAGTATGGTAGGCAGCGGTGACAGAAGCGAAAAGATAAGAACTTATAATTTTCCGCAGGGCAGAATAACTGACCACCGCGCCGGCATAACCATACATAAGCTGGCTTCTTTTATGGACGGCGAATTAGACGAACTTTTAATACCTTTGGCGGATTATATCGAATCGCAGAAACAACTGCAATAAAGTTTGTTATAAAATTAAATATTCCATTGTTTGTTTTACGAATTAATTAAATACGGAAGCATCATTGCTATAAAATTGCTTCGCTTTGCACCGGATGACTATTTACGAATTAATTAAAAACGGAGAATACAGGCTGAAAGAAGCCGGAATACAAAATCCGTACAACGAATCGCTCGGTTTAATGCAGTATGCGCTCGGTTTAAATTTAGAAAAAATTATTATTTCATATGAAGATAATATTTCGGAGGCAAAAAAACAAACTTTCCAAAAATTAATAGAAAGAAGGTTTAAAAAGGAACCTTTCGCTTATATAGTTAAAAATAAAGAATTTTATTCTTTAAATTTTTACGTTGACGAAACGGTTTTGATACCTAGGCCCGATACCGAATGTTTAGTCGATGCCGCAATAGAGGAAATACGAAGACTTTACGACATATATAAAAAAAAGATTTATGTTATAGATATCGGTACCGGTTCCGGAGCAGTTGCGATTTCTATTGCAAAGAATTTTGATAATGTTATAATTTATGCTGCGGATAACAACTTAACGAGTTTAGAAACCGCAAAAAAAAATATAATTAATAACGGCGTTCATGAAAAAGTAGCTCCGGTTTTTTTAGACATCCTTAAATTAAACGACAATGAAAATTTATCTTTAAATGCAAACATCGGAGAATTTGATTTTCATAATCTTAATAATTATGATTTAATTATATCAAATCCGCCGTATATAACTACGGAAGATTTAGCGTATCTGGAAGACGATATTAAATTTTACGAACCGGTCGGAGCTTTAGACGGAGGCAAAGACGGACTTTTATTTTATAAAAAAATATTTGATGCCGCATCGATTGCCTGTGAAAAAATTAAAACATTGATTTTAGAGATAGATTATCGCAAAAAAAAAGAAATTCAGTCTTTATTTGAAGAAAAGTTCAATAATATCAATTTAAAATTTAAGAAAATAGATTTTATTAACGATTTAAATAATAAAGAAAGGGCGGTTAAAATTACATATGGATAAAATGGTTATTGAGGGAGGTTTCCCTTTAGTAGGAGAAGTTTCTATCAGCGGTTCTAAAAATGCTTCTTTGCCGATAATAGTTTCGTCTATAATGTTTGACGAGTTCGACTGCGAAATCGAAAATGTTCCCGATTTAGAAGATATTAAAACTATAAAAAAACTTTTAATCAGTCTGGGCGCGGTAATAAAAAAAAGCGACGCCGCCGATAAGTTAGTTATTAATACTTCCGGCATTAATAACTTCGATGCGCCTTACGATTTGGTAAAAACTATGAGGGCTTCCGTTCTTGTCCTTGGTCCGCTAATCGCTAAATATAAACGCGCGCGAGTATCTCTTCCTGGAGGATGCGCAATCGGCGCAAGACCTATAGATTTCCATCTGAACGCTTTAAAACAGCTTGGTGCTACGGTTAAAGTCGATCATGGATACGTAGAAGTTTTTGCCGATAAGCTCAAGGGCGCGATTATAAATTTTCCTATTCCTTCGGTTACCGGAACGGAAAACGTTATTATGGCGGCAGTTCTCGCGGAAGGCGCTACTATTATAAAAAATGCGGCGAGAGAACCTGAGATAGACGATATGATTACTGCTTTAAACAACGGCGGAGCCGATATAAAAAGAATAGAGCCGTCAGTTATTTCCGTAAAGGGAGTTAAAAAACTTAGCCGTTTATGCCATAGAGTACTTCCCGATAGAATAGAGGCGGGAACATTCATGGTAGCTTCAGCCATAACGAAAGGCGATATAGTTCTTAAAAATCTTAACGTTCATCATCTAAAATCGGTTATAGATAAGCTTTCTGAAGCAGGCGTAAAAGTCATTATAAACTCGTCTAATTCGATAAGGGTTAAGGGATCTAAAGCTATTAAAAGCGTAGATATTTCTACCGCCCCTTATCCTGATTTTCCTACGGATATGCAGGCCCAGATTATGTCCCTTATGACGCTTTCCGGCGGATTATGCGTTATCACCGAAAACGTTTTTGAAAACAGGTTTATGCATGTTGCCGAACTTATTCGTCTTGGAGCGAATATTAAAGTGAGAAATAATTTTGCTATAGTAAAAGGGGTAAAAAAACTTTCCGGAGCCGAAGTTATGGCAACCGATTTAAGGGCAAGCGCTTCCCTCGTTCTTGCGGGATTAGCTTCTTCGGACGGTTTAACTACCGTTTCGAGAATATATCATCTTGACCGCGGTTACGAAAGAATGGAAAAAAAGTTGACCGCTCTCGGGGCTATAATTTCAAGGGTAAAAGCAAACGATATATCTCCGGTAACTGACGACGAATCGAAATTTAGCGATGTCGTTTGCAGCAAGACTGCTTGAAATAAAAATATTTATTTATATATTATTAATGAAAATTTCTCAAAATAAAAAATATCGTAAACTCAAGAAACTTAAAATTGCAGTTCCTAAAGGCAGAGTGCTTAAAGATGCCTTAAGATTTTTAAGAGAATCGGGATATATTAAACATCAGGATGCTGATTACGATTCCAGGAAACTTATTTTCGATTACGAAGACGATGCCGTAAGCCTGCTTATAGTAAAGCCTTTAGACGTACCGACTTTCGTAGAGTACGGAGCGGCCGATGCCGGTATCGCAGGCAAAGACGTTTTGCTGGAAAAACCCAGAAATATATACGAACCTTTAGACCTTGGCATAGGAAAATGCAAAGTGGTCGTTGCGGCGCGCAAAAATTTAATATTCGGAAAAAATAATAATTTAAACAATGACCGTTTTCCGGAAATAAACGACGATATAAAAAATAAAATATATTATTCAGGAGTAAATATCGGAGTTGCCACTAAATATGTGCGTATCGCAAGAGATTTTTTTAACAAAAAAGGCGTTTCAAACGTTCAAATCATAAAGTTATATGGAAACGTGGAACTTGCGCCTATTTCAGGATTGTGCGACTTTATAGTAGATTTAGTTTCTACCGGAGAAACCTTAAGGCAGAATAATTTAGTTCCTATAGAAGATATAGTTCATGTTACTTCAAGACTGATAGTAAACAGGGCAAGCCTTAAAATAAATTCGGCGGATATAGCGGCTTTAATAGAAGATTTAAAAGAACGGGTTAATAAAAATGAGGGTATTTGATTCAAATAAAGACGATTTTAAAAAATTTTTAAAAGAAAGAAGGCTCAGTCAGTTTGAATTTTCAGACAAAATACAGCAGGAACTCAAAATTATACGAAGAGACGTTATTGCCGACGGAGACGAAGCTTTAATCTTCTATACCGCTAAATTCGATAAAGTTAATCTAACGCCGGAAGAATTTTTAATAGGCAGAAAAGAAAAGGATAAATCCGTAAATTCTTTAACTAAAGATGAACGAAAAAGTATCGAGAACACGATAAAAAGAGTTTACGACTATCACTCCAAACAAAAACTCAATACATGGTTTTCAAACGATGCCGAAACAGGTCTTGTAACAGGTCAACTAATATCGCCTCTTAAAAGCGTAGGCATATACGTTCCCGGCGGCAAAGCCAGTTATCCTTCGTCCGTTATTATGAATGCGATACCTGCGGCAGCTGCAGGAGTTAAAGACGTTATAGCGGTCACCCCTCCGTCAAAACAGTTAAATAATTATGTTATTGCGGCGGCGGTTTTGTGCGGAATAGAAAAAATATTTAGAATAGGCGGTCCGCAGGCTATATTCGCTCTTGCTTACGGCACCGAAACCATTGCTTCCGTCGATAAAATAGCCGGTCCGGGCAATATTTACGTAGCAACCGCAAAAAAAATGGTTTACGGCGACGTAGATATAGATATGATAGCCGGTCCGAGCGAAATCGCGATAGTGTGCGATGAATACGCAGACTCGGAACTTGCGGCAGTCGATATGATGTCTCAGGCGGAGCACGACGAAATGGCTATTTCTACCGTTATCAGCAACAGCGTAGATATTATAAAAGAAATTAAAAAAATACTTCCTAAATTAATTAAGCGCGAAAAAAGAAAAGAAATAATAGAAAAGTCGATAAATAATAATGCGTCTTTGGTAATAACCGGCTCTTTAGACGAGTCCGTCGATATTGCAAACGAACTTGCACCGGAACATTTAGAGCTATATATAAAAGACCCTTTCGATAAACTTTTTGCAATAAAAAATGCAGGCGCCGTATTTATGGGGGCAAATACTCCCGAATCGCTTGGAGATTACGTAGCCGGTCCGAGCCACGTGCTTCCTACAGGCGGTACGGCAAGGTTCTTTTCTCCTTTGGATACGATATCATTTCTAAAAAGAACAAGCGTTATTTATTCGAGTCCCGATTTTCTATTAAAAAGCGCAAAAGACATTAATTTCTTTTCTGAAATCGAAGGATTGAACGCGCATAACGAATCAGTAAGTTTTAGAATAAAAAAGATAAAATAATTATGTCCTCGTTTAATACAGATGATTTTATTAAAGACAGCGTCCGTAAGCTAAAAGCTTATCAAGTAAACGAAGTGGATGCGCATAAAAAAGCGTTAAAACTTGATGCAAACGAATCTAATTATATTCTTGGCAAAAATATTAAAAAGAAATATGCCGATTATATAAAAAATACTCTGATAAATCTTTACCCCGACCCAAATTCTAAAAATCTGCTTAAGTCAATCGAAAAATTTTACGGTATTTCGTCGAAAAATTTTATTTTCGGCAACGGTTCGGATGAACTTATATCTATTATTCTGCTCAGTTTAAATAAAAGCGTTACGGTAAATATACCCGCCCCTTCTTTTTCAATGTACGAAATTATAGCTAAATATAACGATTTAAACGCAAAAATAATAAGATTAAACGATGAAAATTTTGATTTACCCGCTAATATTGAGTCTGTCGTAGATAAAAACACGAAAAATTTATATTTTTTCAGCTATCCCAATAATCCTACCGGCAATCATTTTGACCGCAAAATCATATACGGTCTTCTGGAAAACAAAAACAACTTAGTCGTAGTAGATGAAGCATATATATTTTTTTCAGGCGAAAAGTCATTTTTAAATGAACTGACGAAGTATGAAAATTTAATAGTTTTAAAAACTTTTTCTAAAATAGGGCTTGCAGGATTAAGATTCGGACTGCTTTTTTCAGGCGATAAACTTATAAACGAATTTAAAAAAATAAAATTACCCTATAATATAAATTCTTTGACATTGAGTTCCATAGAATTTTTTTTAAAAAATTTCGACGAATTTGAAAAAAATATAAAAAAGACCGTAAAACAGAGAAAAGTTTTATACGAAAAACTAAGCGTTTTGCCTTTTATTAAAGTTTATCGTTCCGACGCAAATTTTTTACTTATAAAACTTAATGACGAAAAAAATAAGATTAAATTCGATAATTTTTTAAACGGGAATAATATAATAATAAGAAATTTTACCGGCGGTATGGAGATTTATTACAGAATAACCGTCGGCACAGCAAAAGAAAATAAAAAATTAGTTGATTATTTTATAGAGTTCTCGAAGAATTTATAAAAAGGAATTTATAAAAAAATATAATTGCTGTCGTTTCTAATGTGCTATAATGAAATAAAAGTATAATAATACATTCTTCGGGAAGGTAAAATTTGCATGCCGGAAAAAAATACGATAAAAAAAAAGGCAAGAAAAGGTAAATTTATAAGAAAGACTACCGAAACGGATATAAAACTGGAATTAAATATCGATGGAAAAGGAAATTATAAAATCGATACCGGCGTTCCGTTTTTCAATCATATGCTGGAACAGTTTTCAAAACATTCCGGATGCGATATATCTCTTAAAGCAAAAGGCGATATAGGAGTCGATCTGCATCATCTCATAGAAGATGCCGGTATAGTTATAGGCCATGCATTTAAAGAATTATCCGGCGATAAGAGAGGTATTAAAAGATACGGTTTCGCATCCGTTCCTATGGATGAATCGCTTGTTCAATCCACGGCAGATTTTTGCGGCAGGTCGTTTTTCGTCTACAGATTTATTGGAGAAGATATATCTCAATCTGGTAAAGAATTTTTAAAATCTTCATTAAGGATTTCCAAACAGGAATCGCGTGAAATATTAGTAGATAAATTTTTTTACGTATATTCTAACGTTTTTTTCGATGCGGTTTGTAAAAATGCACTTATAAGTCTCCATATAAATATTCAATACGGATCGAACATACATCATATGGTCGAAGCGGTCTTCAAATCTGTCGGAAGAGCGTTTTCGGATGCCCTTGAAATCGTCGGCGATTTTGGAATTCCATCTACAAAAGGAAGCATATAAAAAAAAATGAAAAAGGCGTATAAATTATTAATATTCTGCCTTGTGCTATTTGTCCTTTCAGCAGGAGTTTTACTGTCTATGGCGCAAAAAACTTATGCTTTTTCTCAAAATATAACTTATATTAACAGAATTTTTATAAATCATGCAGACGGCACAATAGATATTTTAACTGCAGGCAAGAAACCTTTTTATAAGAGTTATTTGTTTCAAAACGGATATAAAAAATATTTTATTTTAGTTTTTGGACATGCAGTTTTGTATGGACACGGCAATAAGTTAAAAAACCCTTTTCCAAATATATTTTCCGTTTCTTACTCTCAATTTAGCACTGCGCCTAAATATTCGGTTCATATGGTTTTAAGGCAAAATTTAATACGTAAACCGCAGGTGAAGACATTTTATGAGGGAAATAGCAGATACGAAACCGCTGTTTATGTATCAAAAGCACAACCTAACATAGAGGAAAAAGCGCCTGCTGTTTTGTCAAATAACGTTAATTTTAACGTGTTTATAGATGCCGGACACGGTGGCATAGATCCAGGAGGAATAGGACCTATGGGACTTCCTGAAAGTTTCGTTAACTTAAGCATTGCTTTAAAGCTTAGGAAACTTCTTGAAGCTAAAGGAATTAAAACGGAGATAGACAGGACGTCTAACGTGTTCGTAAGCCTTCAGCAAAGAGTAGCGCTGGCTAATCAAAGCGGAGCAAATCTATTTATAGGATTATACTGCAATTCTCAGGTAGTTCCATATCTTTACGGGACCACGACATATTATTTTCACAGAAATTCATATCAATTCGCAAAATATTTAGAACATTACGTTTCATCTACATTAAACTTAAAATACGACGGAATACTCAGGGACGACCTTTACGTATTGAGGTTTACTACTATGCCCGCCGTAGTTATAGAGTATGCATATATTTCTAATCCTTACGAGGAACATCTTTTGGCTTCTTCTACTTTCAGGCAGATGGTTGCCGATGCAATAGCCAACGCTATTTACAAATATTTTATAATAGATAAAAGATAGATATATAAAAAAATGGAAAAAAAAGTAGCCGTTATAGATTACGGCATGGGTAATCTTAAAAACGTTAAAAACGCTTTTAACTTTTTAGGTTATTCCGCTAAAATAACCGGCGATTTTGAAGACATAAAAGACGCAACCTATTTAGTGCTGCCTGGAGTAGGCGGTTTCAAGGACGCTATGGCGACTTTAAAAAGAAAAGGCTTGGTTAATCCTATTAAAGATGCCATAACCACAGGCAAAAAATTTCTCGGAATATGTCTGGGAATGCAGCTTTTGTTTGAAACTTCCGAAGAATTCGGTTACAGCGAAGGACTCGGAATTTTTAAAGGAAAAGTAGTCAAGTTCGACGAAAATGCCGTAAACCTAATTCCTCATATAGGATGGAACGATATAGAAATATTAAAACCCTTAAAAGAGTTTAAAGGAATAGAAGACAGAAGTTTTTTTTATTTTCTTCATTCTTATTATTGCGTTCCCGAAGAAGATATTACTGTGGCGGTTTGCGATTATTACGGTAAATTTACAGCCTGCGTCAAAAAAGATAATATTTTTGCATGCCAGTTTCATCCGGAAAAAAGCCATAAAGAGGGGCTTACTTTGCTTAAAAATTTTATAGAAAGTTAAAAATTAAGTAAAATAAATCTAATAAAAATATGATTATAATACCTGCCGTCGATATACTGGGCTCTAAGTGCGTAAGGCTTACTATGGGGGATTACGACGTAAAAAAAGAATATCGAATTTCTCCTGAGGAGGCGGCTCTTAACTGGCAAAATAACGGCGCTAAAAGGCTTCATATAGTGGACCTTGACGGGGCTAAGTCCGGAAATCCCGATAATTATGAGATAATAAAAGATATAATTAAATCTGTAAATATTCCGGTGGAGATAGGAGGAGGAATAAGAAATAATGACGTTATCGACCGTTATTTTAATGCGGGAGCGTCTTATATAGTTTTAGGTTCTATTCTGTTTAAAGATATAAATTGCGTTAAAGATTCATTAGCGAAATACAGAGGCAGGATTATCGGCGGGATAGATTTGTACGACGATAAGATAGCTATATCAGGATGGAAAGAGTACGTCGAAATCCCTGCGGGCGAAGCCGTAAAAAGCTTAAAAGAAAAATACGGCATAGAAACTTTTATATTTACGGATATTAAAAAAGACGGTATGCTGGAAGGAGTTAATTTAAATCTCGTTACGGAACTTGCGAAATTGAAAGTCGATATAATCGCTTCGGGAGGGGTTTCAGAGTTAAACGACGTTAAAAAACTTAAGGAACTTAATATAGATTCTTTAAAAGGCGTAATAATAGGAAAAGCTCTTTACGACGGAAGGTTAGATTTAAAAAAAGCTAATGATTTATTAGGATAAACTTATGCTTGCAAAAAGAATAATACCCTGTCTTGATATTAAGAACAACGAAGTCGTAAAAGGAATAAATTTCGAGGATTTAAAAAGCGCCGGCGATCCGGTCGAGCTTGCTAAAAAATATGACGACGAACTTGCTGATGAACTAATGTTTTTAGATATTACGGCTTCAAGCGAGAAAAGAAAGACGATTTTAAAACTCGTCGAGAAGATTTCGGAAAATATTTTTATTCCCTTCAGCGTGGGAGGAGGAGTTTCAGAGATAGAAGATATTCATAATCTTCTTAACAGCGGCGCAGATAAAGTTTCAATAAATACTTCTGCGGTTATTAATCCGGAAATTATCGACGAAGCCGCAAAAAAATTCGGTTCTTCGACCATAGTAATAGCTATAGACGCAAAAAAGGTTGGAGACGAATATTTGGTTTTTACGCACGGAGGAAAGAAAAATTCCGGTATTAACGCAATACGTTGGGCCAAAGAGGTTTATAACAGAGGTGCCGGAGAAATACTTTTAACAAGCATGGATAAAGACGGAACAAAAAGCGGCTATGAAATAAATCTAACGTCCATGGTAGTTCAGAGCGTAAAAATACCCGTAATTGCTTCAGGCGGAGCAAGAGACGCAAAAGATATAGAGGAAGTATTCGTAAAAGCCGATGCCGGCGCCGCTCTTGCGGCTTCAATATTTCATTATGAAAATTCAGGTATTATACCCATAAAAAAATATTTAAAATCAAAAGGGATAAATGTAAGATTGTGAAAGAAGACGATAAAGATAATGCGGTAATAGTTGACGTATTAGACGGCAGTTCGCTTGAATCGTTTTTAAAAAAAATAGATTTTTCCAAACTTAGCGGTTTAATTCCGGCGGTTGCCCAGGATTATTATACTAAAGATATACTAATGCTTGCATTTATGAACGAAGAAGCGCTTAGAAAAACTATAGAAACGGGTTACGCTCATTATTTTTCAAGGTCGAGAAATAAATTATGGAAAAAAGGCGAAACTTCCGGTCATACGCAGACGGTAAAAGAAATATTTTTCGATTGCGATAACGACAGCATATTATTGAAAATAATTCAAAAAGGTCCCGCATGTCATACAGGTCATCAATCTTGTTTTTATTCTAAAGTAAACAACGGATTATCCGTATCCGGCGATGTTTCAGACGATAGCAAGAACGATGCAATATTTTATTCGTTAAAACTTTTATACGACCATATAGCGGACCGCAAAAATTCTGACCCGGAAAAATCTTATACGGCAAAACTAATGAAGGAAGGTTATGAAAAAATAGGCAAAAAAATTCAGGAAGAATCTCTTGAACTCATTTTGTCCGTTGCAGGCAATTCGGAAAAAGATAAAATTATCTATGAAGCGGCGGATTTGCTGTTTTTTTATACTGTTATGCTTGTGTATTCGGGAATAGATTTTTATTCCGTTATTAATGAATTAAAGAAAAGGGAAGGCGTATCCGGTCTCGACGAAAAAAATAACCGCAAACAAAAATAGTTGCAAATTAATAAAAAATATAAGATACTATATAAGGGAAAAGTTATAATAATGTTGAGACGGTACCGGAATTGAATTCCGATACCGTAATATTAAAAAAAAGGAGGCGAAATTAGGTTTTGTCAATCGTAAAAATTAAAGAAAACGAATCGTTCGAAAATGCTTTGAGGAGATTCAAAAAATCTTGCGAAAGAGCAGGCATTCTTTCTGAAATCAGAAAAAGAGAGCATTACGAAAAGCCGAGTGTGAAAAAAAAGAAAAAAGCGGCAGCTTCCAGAAAAAGAAATTCCAAAAAAAATTATTTTAATTATTAATAACTTACCGATAAATTTTATGAGTTATTTGGATATAGCCTTTTTGGTCTTTTTTGTCATTATTATGATAAGAGGTTTTTTTAGAGGCTTTATAAAAGAGGCTATATCTATACTTGGGATTTTTTTTGCATATTACGGAGCGTCTTACGTAACTTCAAAGTATTACGATTCTTATTATTTAAGCGGCATCGCGCATCGGTTTAATAACCAAGAATTTGGAAAAATAGCTGTTTTTACGGCTGTTTTTTTATTAACGGTAATAGTTTTTGCAGTAATATCGTTTGTACTTACAAAAATTATAGATTTAGTAAGATTAGGATTTTGCAACAGAATGGGCGGTTTTTTTTTGCCGGAATTAAAGCCTTTTTATTACTGAGTTTAATTTTATACTTTCTTTTTTCCATTCCAATAACCGCTAAAACTTTAAATAATTATAAATCGGAAAGTTTTATTCCCTATTTTTTAAAAACCGGCAAATTTTTATCCCCGTATCTGAACAGATTTTATTAATTTTTATTCGTCGTATTTAATTGTTTTAGGTTTATATTATATATTGTATTATAATTAAAAAGTTATGGATAAAAATATAGAAACCGTATTGTCTTACGTTAATATCGTAGAAGAAATATCCGGCTTCGTTAAACTAAAAAAAACAGGGAGGAATTATACCGGCTTATGTCCTTTTCACTCCGAAAAAACTCCTTCTTTCAGCGTTAATGAAGCAAAAGGATTATACTACTGTTTCGGTTGCGGCAAGGGGGGCAATGTTATAACTTTCCTAAAAGAAATCAAGGGTGATTCTTTTGCCGAAGTAGTCGATTATCTTAAAAATAAATATAATATTCCAATCGAATATTTAAAATTTCACAAAACCGACAGTCCGTCCAAAGCCGAAAATCCTGTTAAAAAAATAATAAATCTTGCCGTTAATTTTTATTACGAAAATCTTTTCGTTTATGTTTCTAACAGCCGGCATATAATGAATTATCTCGCCGAAAGAGGTATAAACGCGAATGTTGCAAAAGATTTTAAATTAGGATATGCCGGTTTTGGAAACGGTTTAACAGCACTGTTTAAAAGCGTTAAAGCCGATCTCGATATTGCAGTAGATATGGGTCTTTTGGTTAAAAAAGAGGATCGCAATAAGGTTTATGCCGACAGATTCGTCAATAAACTTATTATTCCCATAATGGACAGAACCGGCGAGCCCGTTGCCTTGGCTTCCAGAATTATCGCTCGGGAAGGAGAGCATTTATCCCTAAACTTTCCAAAATATATTAATACCAATAATTCCGAAATTTTCGTAAAAAATAATACCCTGTATGGTTTAGACAAAGCTCTTTCTTTTATCAAAAAAGAAAATGCCGTTATAGTCGTAGAAGGTTATTTCGATATGATAACGCTTTATGCAAACGGTATTAAAAATATCGTAGCTACGATGGGTACCGCTCTTTCAAAAAACCATATTTCAAATTTATCGAGATTGTGCGATGAAATTGTTTTGCTTTATGACGGGGATAAAGCCGGAATTAATGCAATCAATAGAGGCATGGAACTGTTCAGGGAGTTCATGGACAGTCCCGATAAGAATATTTATGCCGCCTGTCTTAGCGGAGGGGAAGATCCGGATACTTTTGTGCGAAAATTTGGAAGCGAAAACCTTATCAAATTAATTAACGAAAGCAAAAAACCGCCGGTAGAATTTGCGGTAGACTATTATGTTGAAAAAAACAAAAAAAGCGGTATAATTAATGACAAGGAAAGTGTTTTAAAAAGAAAGATATCCGTCATACAAGATGTTATACCGTACTTTAAAAGAATCGGAAATAATATTATATTTTCGCATTACGTAAATGTACTTGCCAATAAGCTCGGTTTAAACGAAAACGTAATAAGAAGGTATATTGAATCGAATAAAAGCGGGACTGAAACCGGAAACACGGATTATAGTTTCGATACTGCCTCCGAAATTTCAATAAAAGAGGATATGGGCATTGAAGATATTATCGTAAGCAAGATATTTTGCAATTTGGTATTGACAGAGTATATAAGCGATGATATAATATATGAATTTTCCGATAAAGATGCCGTATATATTATCAAAGAAATTCAAAATGTCGTTAAAAACGGTGCAAATCAAGAAATAATTAAAGGCGTAGTAGAAGAAATAATTTCTGGAACCGCTAACGCCGATAAATGGAAAAGGATTTATTATACAGGTTTGATGTCGGAAAATAGCGGAAATAGAGAAGATTTTAAGAAACTTCTTATGAAGTTAAAAGTTAATAATATAGATAAAATATGCAGAGATATATTAGAGGCAATTAAAAGCGGCAATTTAGACGAAAAAGGTAAAGTAATTAAATTTCAGGAATTAAACAGGTTGAAATATATCTCTAAAGAGTTTCAAAAAAAAATTTGCGGGTATTGATACAATATGACTAAAAAAAATATAGAAAATAAAAAAAATAATAAAAATAAGGCAAATAAGACAGAGGCAAATAATAAAGCCTATAAAAATAATACCGTTAAAGAACAAAAACCGGCGGATACTTTAAAAAAACAGAAAAAGGAAAAAGAAATAGAAACGCTAATTTTAAATAAAAGCATAGAGAAAGCCAAAGAACGTTCCGGCGGCAAATTAAGCTACGACGAATTTAACGATATTTTACCTCAGGATATAGTTTCTTCCGATCAGATAGACGATTTAATAAGTATGCTTGGGGAGAAAGATATAGAGATCGGCAGAGATACCTCTTCTATTTTTACCAAGTCTTCTTCTAAGTTTGCCGATGACGAAATTTTTAGCGACGAATTGGAAGAGGAGGAAGATTTATCCCTTAAAACTAATGATCCCGTAAGGATGTATTTAAAAGAAATGGGATCTGTCGCTTTGCTTACGCGTGAAAGAGAAATAGAAATTGCAAAAAGCATCGAAGAAGGGGAAGAAGAAATTTTCTCGTCAGTTTTGAATTCGGATATTTTAATCCGGTGGATTATATCGATAGGAGATAAATTAAAAAACGGCGATTTAAATATTAGCGGCATAGTTTCCGATTTCGATGACGTTGACTTTCCAAGCGAGAAGGATATAGAAAAAGCGGAAGCCAGATTTTTATCTATTATCGAAAAAATAAAAAAAGAGGTAAAATATAAAGAAGATAAATCTAAAACAGAAAATGCTTCTAAAAAATCAAAGAAAAATAAAATTTCTTTTAGGGAAGACAGTTCGGACGGAATAGAATCGGATGAAGACAATATAGAAGATATAGATTCGGATAGTTCTTCAAAATCTATTTCTTGGGTAGGACATAAAAATTTAACGGCGGAATCAAAGAAAAAAATACTCGGTTATATTAAAGATTTAAGGCTCAAAAAGAAAATATCCGATAAAGTTATAATGAGGCTTAAAAATCATAATATAAAAATATCGGAATTTGAAGAAAGCATCAAAGAGCTTGAATCTGCTTATAATAAGAAAAACGAAATCGGAGAACAGTCTAAGTCTCAGGAGCATAAACGCCAGGAAAGCATTAATAAGCTCATAAACGAATATAAGACAAAGATTGTGGTTTCCGAGAAAGAGGTAGGGGTATCCAAAGTCGAACTTAAAAAAATAGTCGAAGCTATAAAAATAGGCGAAGAGAAGTCTAAAGCGGCAAAAACCGAATTGGTAGAAGCTAATTTGAGACTTGTGGTTTCTATAGCTAAAAAATATTCCAATAGAGGGCTTCAATTTTTAGACCTGATTCAGGAAGGCAATATAGGTCTTATGAAAGCGGTCGAAAAATTTCAGTATCAAAGAGGATATAAGTTTTCTACATATGCTACGTGGTGGATAAGACAGGCTATTACCAGAGCGATTGCCGATCAGGCAAGAACTATAAGGATACCTGTCCATATGATAGAAACCATCAACAAATTAATCAGGACTTCAAGAGCTTTAGTTCAAGAGATTGGAAGAGAACCTGTTCCGGAAGAAATTGCCGAAAGAATGGATTTGCCTATAGATAAAGTCAGAAAGGTTTTAAAGATAGCAAAAGAGCCTATTTCTCTTGAAACTCCCATAGGCGAAGAAGAAGATACGCATCTCGGCGATTTTATAGAAGATAAAACGACCGTTTTGCCTTTAGAAGCGGCAATAAATGCCGACCTTGAAGCGCAGACGGGAAAAGTTCTTGCTTCTCTTACCGAAAGAGAAGAAAAAGTTTTGCGCATGAGGTTTGGAATAGGAATTAAATCCGACCATACCTTAGAAGAGGTAGGGCAAGAGTTTGGAGTTACAAGAGAAAGAATAAGGCAGATAGAAGCAAAAGCCCTCAGGAAGCTCAGGCATCCGAGCCGTTCCAAAAGGCTTAAAACATTTGTGAAGTAGTGGATTTAGGGCCTATAGCTCAGCTGGTAGAGCGGCCGGCTCATAACCGGTTGGTCCCTGGTTCGAACCCGGGTGGGCCCACCATTTTAAAAATGTCATTATTTATAAAAGATGTAGTAGATAAATTAGAAAACCTGATACCGCCCGATTTGCAGGAAGATTGGGATAATTCGGGTTATCAGGTAAAATTATCCAATTCGCCGGTAACAGGCATAGTAACATCATTAGACCTTTCTAAAAAGTCCTTAGATTTATCGCTTAAAACCAATTCTAACCTTATATTAATTCATCACCCGCTCTTTTTTCATCCATTGCCGTTTATAGACTTAAACTCGACGACCGGCAAATTTTTTGAAGCTCTGATAAATAATAAAATCTGCGTTTATGCTATGCATACTAATTTCGATTCCTCAGCATATTCTATGAGCCGTTATATTCTGAATAAGCTGTCGGTAAAGGAAGTTATACCTCTTGTATCCGGGAAAAGAAATCTTTATAAATTATCGGTTTTTATTCCCAAAGGTTATGTAAGAGCGGTTAGAGAAGCTCTTTTTAAATACGGAAATCCAAAAATAGGAAACTATGAAAATTGTTCTTTTGAAACTAAAGGTAAAGGCTCCTTTAAACCTTTATCCGGCTCAGACCCGTTTATAGGAGAATCCGGAAAAACTTCTTTCGTCGACGAATCTAAAGTAGAAATATTGGTAGAAGAAAGATTTATAAAGCAGGCGATAGAAGAAATGAAGAAAGTCCATCCTTACGAAGAGGCCGCTTTCGATATTTTTCCGTTATACGATTTCGGAGGAAAAGAAACGGGAATGGGTGCAACCGGTAATTTAGAAAACGCTACGACGCTGGGCAAAATTTTGGAAAATATTCAGAGCATTTTTTCGCCCGTTTTTATAAATTATTGCGGTAAATTAAATAAAAAAATAAAAAAAATAGCTGTAGTATCCGGAAGCGGATTTTCTTTTATAGACAATGCAATAAAAGAGGGCTGCGATATTCTAATATCTTCCGAATTAAAACATAGTACGGCAATCAGGGCAAATTTGAGCGGAATATCCTTGATTGAAATATCCCATTTCGATGCCGAAAAATATTTTACCGAAATAACGAAAAATATAATAACAAAAGAGTTTAATTCTAATATTCCGGTTTTTGAAAATAACGGCGAAAACAGCCCCTTTAATAAATTTAAATAATATATAAACATAAGGAGGATAGCTTTGAACGAACAAATTTCTTTTATATTGGATATTCAGAATATTGATTTGGAACTTTTAAAATTTGAGGAATCGCTTAAGAAAATTAATAATGAAATTGACGAGTTGCAGAATGGAATTAATTTAAAAAAATCGGAGCATGAAAAATTAAATGAAGATTTGACGGAGTTAAATAAAAAAATATCCGGAACCGAGGTGGAAATTCAAACTTTCGACGATAAGCTTAATAAAATGAAAGATACGCAAAAACTTATAAAAACTAATAAAGAATATAACGCGCTTCAAAAATCCATAAAAGATACCGAAGCTTTAAAAAAGAAAGCCGAAGGCGAATTAATTATGTTGGCGGAAAATCAAACGGTTTTGAACGATAAAATTAATTTAATACAAAAAGAGGCGGAAGACCTGCAGGTTAGTTTATCTTCAAAAGATGCCGAATTAAAAAATATAGAGAAAGAATTTGAGTTATCAAAAGAGGATTTTTTAAACAGAAGAGAGGATGCAAAGAGCAAAATCAAAAAAAGCTACTTAGACATATATGAAACTATAAAAATAAGAAAAGGATTTCCTGCTATTGCTCCGGTACTGCAGTCAGGAGCCTGTACAGGATGTTACAGAATGCTGCCTCCTCAGCAGTTTAACGAACTTATATCCGAAAATGTTTTTATGCAGTGTCCAATCTGTTCAAGGATTATTTACATTGAAAGTGTTCCACAAGAAACCGTTGCGGAAGCAGCGCCGCATTCTCCAAAAACATCTAAAAAAGTCAACAAAGCTAAAGTATGATTTAACGGTTAATACGAATAGAACGAAGATTATGTCCATATTTTTACCGCATGTTTTATAAACACTATAGAAAATATACCCGAGATTATTATAATTAATATGGATTTAAAAATATATAATTTAACTGTTTACACCGATGGAGCGTCGCGAGGAAATCCCGGAAAATCCGGTGCAGGAATTTTCATTATAGATGAAGATAATAAAAAAAATATTTCATTAAAACAGTATCTTGGTATTTTAACTAATAATGAAGCGGAATATAGAGCTTTTATTATAGCGCTGGAATATCTCTCTAAATCTAAATTTACAAACGGCCCCGAAATATTTAATATTCTCTTTTTAGCCGATTCGCAACTTTTAATAAATCAAATAAACGGAATTTATTCGGTAAAAAGTCCAAATATCATGCCTCTTTATAATAAGGCAAAAAAATTAATAGAAAATTTAAATGCATCTTATTCATTTAAGCATATTCCGAGATCGCTTAATTTTAAAGCAGATAAGTTAGCAAATTCGGCTATAGATTATAATATAGAAAAGTTAGATATTGACGAACAAACATCAAGCTGTTAAAATGATTTGTCGGTCGTAAGCAAAAGCAGTCGGTCGCAAAAAACTTTTTGTTTTTTGAGGAAAGTCCGGGCTCCAAAGAGCATAATGCCGTTTTAAACCGGTGAAGGCAACTTTAAGGAAAGCGCAACAGAAAATATACCGCCTCTTAATTACCGTAACGGTAAAGAGGTAAGGGTGAAATAGCGAGGTAAGAGCTCACTTGGACATTATGTAAATAATGTCTATTGCAAGCCCCATTAGGAGCAAGAACAAATAGGAAGATCAAGGCTGCTCGTCTTATACGGTCTTCGGGTTGTTCGCATAGAGAAATGACCGGCATATACAGAACCCGGCTTACGATTTTGCTTGCGGCCGTAATATTATAAAAATTATGAATCGTATGGACATAAAAAAAATAAGAAATTTTTCAATAATAGCCCATATCGACCATGGAAAGTCCACGCTTGCGGACAGATTTTTAGATTTTACCGGAGCAATTACCGAAAGAGAAAAAGTTTCGCAGTTTTTAGACAATATGGAACTTGAGCGCGAAAGAGGCATTACTATAAAAGCTCAGACTGTGAGGCTTACATATAATTACGGCGGAGTCGATTACACTCTCAATCTGATTGACACCCCGGGGCACGTAGATTTTTCGTATGAAGTATCGAAGTCTTTAGCCGCTTGCGAAGGAGCTCTTTTGGTAGTCGATGCTACGCAGGGCGTAGAAGCTCAGACTTTAGCCAATGTTTATATAGCTTCGGATATGAACTTAACCGTAGTTCCGGTAATAAATAAAATAGACCTGCCCAGTGCCGACTCTGAAAAAACCAAAAAAGAAATTGAAGAAGTAGTCGGTTTGGAAGCCGGAGACGCAATTTTGGCAAGCGCCAAGGAAGGCATAGGAATTAAAGAGATATTAGAAGCGGTTATAGATAAAATTCCTCATCCAAGCGGAGACCCGCATGCACCCTTAAAGGCGCTCATTTTCGACTCATGGTTTGATTCATATCAGGGCGTTATCGCGCTAATAAGGGTATTTGACGGAACCGTCGTTCCCGGCGATACCATACTGCTTATGCACTCCGGAATTTCATATGAAGTCCAAAAAGTAGGCGTTTACAGCCCTTTTATGAAAGAGCTTGATGCTTTAAGCGCCGGAGAAGTAGGATTTATAATCGCCAATATAAAAGATTCAGTAAGGTTCAAAATAGGCGATACTATAACGCTTAAAAATAATCCTACTAAAAAACCTCTGCCGGATTTTAAAGAACCGAAACCTATGGTGTTTGCCGGCATCTATCCTATAGATTCCGACGATTATCCCGAGCTTAAGGATTCTATAGAAAAATTGAAATTAAACGATCCTTCTTTTTCATATGAGCCGGAAAATTCGCTTGCGCTAGGCTTCGGTTTTAGATGCGGGTTTCTTGGGCTTTTGCATATGGAAATCATAGTAGAAAGACTTGAGCGCGAATACGGTTTAAGCCTTATATCTACGTCGCCTACCGTTCTTTATAATATAATAACGATGAAAGGAGAAGTTAAGACGGCTCTTAATCCTATGAAATTTCCGCCTTCCGAAGATATTTCAATGCAGGAGGTCGAACATATAGAGGAACCTTTTATTAAGGCAAATATTTATGTTCCTTCGGAGTATCTCGGCAAAATAATAAACCTTTGCGTAGAAAAAAGGGGAAGACAAGTAGAATTAAAATATATTACGAAAACCAGAGTTCAGTTAGTTTATGAATTGCCCTTAGCCGAAATAGTTCTCGATTTTTACGACCAGCTAAAATCTCTTTCTAAAGGGTATGCTTCTTTTGATTACGAATTCAGCGGATACAGGCCGGCCGATATGATAAAACTTGAGATATTGGTAAATAAAGACCCGATAGATGCCTTATCTGTTATAGTACATAGGGATAAAGCCTACGTAAGAGGGAGAAACATAGTAGAAAAACTGAGGGCTTTAATACCGAGGCAGATGTTTGAAGTGGTTCTTCAGGCGCAAATAGGTTCTAAAATTATAGCCAGGGAAGAGATAAAGGCTTTACGCAAGAATGTTCTCGCTAAATGTTATGGTGGCGATATTACAAGAAAGAGAAAACTTTTAGAGAAACAGAAAGAAGGCAAGAAAAAAATGAAAAATATCGGTTCGGTCGAAATTCCGCAAGAGGCGTTTCTCTCGATATTGAAAGTCTGATATTGGCGACTATTAGATACCATAGGGACAGAATTCAATTCTGCCCCTATATCAACTTGTAGCATTAGACATTATTAAAAAAAACTGGTATAATTTATAAAAATTAAAATACTTTTTTTATGAACGATAATAAACATACATTATGGGATTATTTTAAAGCTATAGTAATAGCTATAGTAATAGCGTTATTGTTTAGAACCTTCGTCGTTCAGGCTTTCAAAATACCTTCAGGTTCGATGGAACCGACGCTTATACCTGGGGACCATATTTTGGTAAATAAGTTTATATACGGAGTTCATATTCCTTTTACCAAAGATGTTATTCACGTTTCGCATCCTAAAACCGGTCAAGTTATAGTATTTAAATTTCCTTACGCAAGAAAATACAACCTTCATCCAGGTATAGATTTTATTAAAAGAGTGGTAGGTACGCCCGGCGATAAGATTCAAATAATAAACAATAAAGTGTATATTAATAATCGTATTTATAATTGCAAGTATGCTAAATGGACATCCGATAAAATTTTACCGGCTTACGATTCTCCGAGGGATAATTATGGTCCCATTACCGTTCCAAAAAACGAGCTTTTCGTTATGGGAGATAATAGAGATAACAGTTTCGATTCTAGGTACTGGGGTTTCGTTCCATATAAAGACGTAATAGGTCAGGCTTTTATTATATATTTTTCATGGAATCCAAAAAATCATTTCGATATTTATTGGCATCGTTTTTTTAAAACAATTCCTGAATGTCCAATTAAAAATTTAGGGTGAATTTAATGTCGAAAAGCGGAGTTATAGTTTTTGACGATAAAGAGACCGATTTAATCTTAAATGATATTATAAATAAAATAATAAATTCTGATTTAGATTTTAATAATGCCGTAATAATAGGCATAAAAAACGGCGGAATCGTTTTAGCCGATTTGATAAAAAAAGCAGTCTTAGACAGGTTCGGCATAGACTGTGAAATCGGCTACATAGATATGACGCTTTATCGGGACGATCCGTTTGTCGTTAAAAAGTCCGGCGATTCAACGGATCTTCCTTTCGATATTAACGGCAGAGAAATTTTACTCGTCGATGATGTTATAAGCAGCGGAAGAACAGTCAGGGCTTCTATAGACGAAATATTAGATTTCGGAAGGCCTGCAAAGATTAAACTTGCAGTTTTTATCGATAAAGACGGAAGAGAATTGCCTGTTTGTCCCGATTTTATAGGCAGGAAAATAAAAGCGGAAAAAAATGAAATAATTAACGTAAATATTACAAGTATAAGCGATAAAAAATTTGTCGAAAAAATATGAGCTTTCAAAAAAAAGACCTCATTACAATCAAAGACCTGTCGGCATCCGATATTAATTATTTTGTAGAAACCGCAAAAGAATTTAAAAAAATTTCTCTAAAAGACATAAAGAAAGTTCCTACGTTAAGAGGAAAAACCGTAGTAAATATTTTTTACGAACCGTCCACCAGAACAAGGTCGTCTTTTGAGATAGCGCAAAAAAGACTAAGCGCAGATTCTTTAAGTATTACAGTTTCGCAGAGTTCCGTCGTAAAAGGGGAAAGCCTTAAAGATACTCTGCTTAATCTTGAAGCTATGAAACCGGATGCCTTTGTTGTAAGGCATTCAGAATCCGGAGCGGCACATTTTATATCTAAGATTACAAAAGCTTCCGTCGTGAATGCCGGAGACGGCATAAACGAGCATCCTACGCAGTGTCTTTTGGATATTATGACGGTTGCGGAAGTAAAAAAAGATTTTAAGTCTCTTAAAGTGGCTATAATCGGAGATATTTATCACTCAAGAGTCGCACGGTCGGATATTTACGGATTTTCAAAGTTAGGCGCCGAAATTTATCTTTATGCTCCGCATTCTCTTTTGCCGAGAATGATAGAATACGGCGGCGGCAAAGTATTTATTGCGAAAAGCATGGAAGAAGCGGTTAAAAATGCCGACGTAATAATAATGTTGAGGATACAGAAAGAAAGGGCGAGTTATTATTTTATACCGTCGATAGAAGAATACAGAAATTTTTTCAAGTTGACGCCGGAGCTTTTGTCGAAGGCAGATAAAAAAGTTATAGTGCTTCACCCCGGACCTGTAAACAGAGACGTGGAAATTTCCGGCAGTATAATAAACGAAAATAAAACCCATATATTTAAACAGGTTGAAAACGGCGTCGCCGTAAGAATGGCATGTCTTTATATTTTAATAGGATATCAGAAACTTAATGGATAAACTTTTAATAAAAAACGGCATAGTTATCGACCCTTTGACTAAAACGGAAGTCAAAAGAGACATATATATAGAAAACGGAATAATAAAAGATTTACCTGTTAAAAAGCCGACAGTCGATAAGGGCGTAGTTAAAACGATATCCGCAGACGGTTTAATTGTTTTCCCCGGTTTAATAGATATGCACGTTCATTTAAGGGAACCCGGTTACGAATACAAAGAGACGATAAAATCTGGAATGGAGGCGGCAATATCCGGAGGATTTACCTCTATATGTTGTATGCCTAATACGAAGCCGGTTAACGATTCTGAAGAGGTAACCCGTTTTTTAATAGATAAGGCAAAAAATTTAGATTTAATAAACTTATTTCCTATAGGTGCTATTTCTAAGGGGCTTAAAGGCGTTTCGCTCGCAGATATAGGAAAACTTAAAGAAGCGGGAGCCGTAGCGTTGAGCGACGACGGCAATCCGGTGGAAGATTCGGCGCTTATGGGCAGGGCGTTATTATATGCCGATACTTTTAATTTACCCGTTATATCGCACAGCGAAGATATAAAATTGCGCGGCAAAGGCGTAATAAACGAAGGGGTTATGTCGGAGCGGCTCGGCGTTATCGGTATGCCTAGTATCGCCGAAGATATAGGCACCGCAAGAGACGTTATTCTTGCCGGATATTACGGCGTAAAACTTCACGTTGCGCATGTTTCTACGGCTGGTTCCGTAAACATTATAAAGCAGGCAAAAAAAATAGGAATAAAAGTTACATGTGAAACCTGTCCTCACTATTTTTCTCTTACCGAAGAATCTTTGCTTGATTATAATACTAATGCAAAAATGAATCCTCCGTTGAGGACCGAAATGGATAAGAGAGCCGTAGTAGAAGCTATACAAGACGGAACTATAGACGTGATAGCTACGGATCATGCACCTCATAGCAAAGACGAAAAGGACGATACTTTAGATGCCGCCCCTTTCGGAATTATAGGCTTAGAAACTTCATTGCCGCTTACTTTAAGGCTTTTTCACGATAAGAAAATTTCTTTAATAAGAATTGCGGAGCTTATGTCTTTAAATCCGGCGAAAATTTTAAATATAAGCGGAAGGGGTTCCGTTTCCAACGGTTATATAGGAGATATTACCGTAGTCGATTTAAATAAAAAGTGGCAGTTTACCGAAAGAGAAATTAAATCTTTAAGTAAAAATTCGCCTTTTATAGGAGAAAAGTTTAAAGGCAAAACATCTTTTGTGATGGCAGGCGGTAAAATTTTAAAAGAAAATTAAATATAAATATTAATAAATTATGGATAATAGTTTTAAAAAAGAAAGAGCCGTATTGATGTTTGAAAACGGAGATTTTTACGAAGGATTATTTGAGGGGAAACCTCTCGAATCCGGCGGTGAAGCCGTCTTTAATACCGCTATGAACGGTTATCAGGAATTGGTTACAGACCCGTCTTATAACGGACAAGTAGTAGTTATGACTTATCCTATGATAGGGAATTACGGAATAAACGAGTTTGATTTTGAGTCCGGCAAAGTATGGATTTCAGGTTTAGTAACAAAAAATTACGTTAATCATTATTCGCATTACAGTGCTGTTAAAAGTTTATCCGAATTCATAAATTCATACGGTTATCCCGTTATATCGGGAATAGACACAAGGCAATTAACTATAGCAATAAGAGACGGAGGGCAGTCTAACTTATATATAGCTCCAAAAGAAGCGGGCGTCGATTATATTAAAAATAAATTAAGTTCTTTGCCAAGAATGGAGGGTTTAAATTTAGTCTCAAACGTTTCATGTAAAAAGGCTTACGAAAATAAAACTGACTTTCCCGAATTCAGGGTTACGGTTATCGATTACGGAGTTAAACTTAATACGGTTAGATGTTTAAATGATATAAAAGCCGACGTTACTGTCGTACCTCACAATTTTTCTAAAAAAGAAATATTAAATACCGAGCCGGACGGAATTCTTCTGTCGAACGGTCCGGGCGATCCTCAGACTATGTCTGAAGAAGTTGAAACTATTAAGGGTCTGTTGGGCGAAAAGCCTATTTTTGGAATATGTCTTGGACATCAGCTTTTATCTAAGTCTTTAGGTTTTAAAACTTATAAGTTAAAATTTGGACATCACGGAATAAATCAACCGGTTAAAAATTTAAAAAGCGGCAAGGTAGAAATTACTTCCCAGAATCATGGATTTTGCGTAGATTTTCAATGTAAATCCGCCGATAAGAATACCGTTTTGACGCATATAAATTTAAACGACAATACCGTCGAAGGCATTAAGAACGAAAAATTAAAGGCGTTTTCCGTTCAATATCATCCGGAAAGTTCTCCGGGGCCGAGAGATTCCCTGTATCTGTTTTTGGAATTTAAAGCAATATGTTTGGGATAAGAGATAATGTTAATTCGTTGAAGCCATCGTTTCTTAATATTTCTAACGCAGATTTTATCGCAAAAATAGATGCGCTTTACGATTTGTCCGAAAATTGCGGATTGTGTCCGAGACGGTGCGGAGCAAAAAGGTTAAAAGGCGAAAAAGGTTTATGCGGCGGAGAAGATGTTCTTAAAATAGCCAGCATAAACCTGCATTTTGGAGAAGAACCTCCTATATCGGGAAAAACCGGTTCCGGAACGGTTTTTTTTAGCGGTTGTCCGTTAAAATGCAAGTTTTGCCAGAATTATCCTATAAGCAGATACTGTGCAGGAGTATATTATGATACGGCTGAATTTGCGGAAAAAATGGTTAAGTTGCAGGAAAAAGGAGCTAATAATATTAATCTCGTAACGTCTGCTCATTATATGCCTTTTGTCGCCGAATCTATTTTTTTGGCTAAAAAAATAGGGCTTAAGATACCGATGGTTTATAACAGTTCGGGCTATGAAGACGAAAGACTGTTATATTTGCTGGATAATTTAATAGATATATATCTTCCGGATATTAAATATTCCGATGACGGATATGCTTTAAAATACTCAGGCATATCTAATTACGTAGAAGTAAACAGAAATGCTTTAAAAATAATGTATGAACAGGTTAAAGAGTTAAGAATAAATAAAAAAAACGGTATTGGCGTGTCGGGACTTCTCGTAAGGCATCTTGTTTTGCCGAATGGAATAAGCGGTTACGAGGATTCTTTTAAATTTATAGCCGAAAAGCTTGGTATAGATGTTCCGGTAAGTATTATGAGCCAGTATTTTCCGGCTTATAAAGCCAAGTACGACGATACTATATCGATGCCGATTACCGACGGGGAATATTCGGCTGCGATAGAATCCTTAATTAGAAATAATTTGACGGGCTTTTTTCAAAACGATAAATATTAATTATATAAAATAAAACTTAAAAAAATAATTATATGCCTAAAAGAACGGATATTAAAAGAATTTTAATAATAGGTTCGGGGCCCATTGTAATAGGACAGGCCGCCGAGTTTGACTATTCCGGTACGCAGGGAGCTAAAGCTCTTACCGAGGAAGGATACGAAGTAATATTGGTAAATTCAAATCCTGCAACCATAATGACCGATCCCGACAACGCCTATAAAACTTATATAGAGCCGTTAACTAAGGATTTTGTCGAAAAAATTATCGAAAAAGAAAGACCTGACAGTATATTGCCTACGCTTGGAGGACAGACCGCGCTCAATTTAACTCTGGAACTTTTTGATGCCGGAGTCATACAAAAATACGGATTAAATATCCTGGGCGCTAATATAGATGCTATAAAAAAAGCGGAAGACAGAGAATATTTTAAGAAAAGCATGGAAAAAATCGGGGTGCCTGTTTTACAGGGCGGTTTTGCCAGGAATATGGACGAAGCGTATGAAGTTCAGAAAACTATAGGGTTTCCCGTCATTATAAGGCCTTCTTTTACTCTCGGCGGAAGCGGCGGCGGAATAGCCTATAACATATATGAGTTTGGGGAAATAGCCGCAAACGGTTTGAATTTGAGTCCGATAAGCGAAATATTGATAGAAAAATCCGCAATAGGATTTAAGGAAGTAGAGCTTGAAGTGATGACCGATAAAAATAAGAATACCATTATAATATGCTCTATAGAAAATCTCGACCCTATGGGAATTCATACCGGCGATTCCATAACTATCGCTCCGGTTCAAACTTTAAGCGACGGAGACCTTCAGAAAATCAGGGATTATTCTATAAAGATAATGAGCGAAATAGGCGTAGAAACCGGCGGCTCAAATATCCAGTTTGCTTTAGACCCAAATTCCGATGATGTTTTTGTAATAGAAATGAATCCAAGAGTATCAAGAAGCTCAAGTCTTGCCTCTAAAGCCACAGGTTTTGCTATCGCAAAAATTGCGGCAAAACTTGCCGTCGGATATACGTTAGACGAAATTACCAACGATATAACTAAAAAAACGCTTGCGTGTTTTGAGCCTTCCATAGACTATGTAGTAACTAAAATACCGCGTTTTACTTTTGAAAAATTTCCTCAAACCGACAGTACGCTGACAACTCATATGAAATCCGTAGGCGAAGTAATGGCTATTGGAAGAACATTTGTCGAATCCCTGCAAAAAGCGGCAAGGTCTTTAGAAAACGGGTATTACGGCATAGAATCGCTCTACGGTTTAGATCTTTCTTACGACTTAATAAACGAAAAACAAGATATAGAAACCGTTAGAGAAGAAATTAAATCTTTCATAAAAAATAACGATTTTAGAAGACTTTTTTTAATAGCGGACGCGTTAAGGGCAGGATTTTCGGCTAAAGAAATTAATGAATTTTCTAAAATAGATATGTGGTTCCTTGCCCAGATTGAATCAATAATAGAACATGAAAGAAAGCTGTTTTTTGCCGAAGAGCCTTTAAAAAATATTGACCTTATTAAAGAATCTAAAGAGATGGGTTTTTCAAACAGGATTATAGCTAAATTAATTGCAAGAAAAAAAGACGGAAAACATATTTTACCGGAAGAATATTTGAAAAAAGACCCACAGGCTGTTTCAATTATCGAAGAAACCGAAAATGCAGTTTATGGAGCTTTAAAAGATGCGGGCATAAAAAGAGTCTTTAAAAAGGTCGATACATGCGCTGCGGAATTTGAAGCCGCTACGCCTTATATGTATTCTTCATTTGATAAGTTTAATGAGGTAGAGCCGATTGATAACGAAAAGGTCGTTATCTTGGGAAGCGGTCCTAACAGAATAGGACAGGGTATAGAATTCGACTATTGTTGCGTTCACTGCTCTCTCGCGCTAAAGGAGAAAAAAATTTCCTCTATAATGCTGAACTGCAATCCGGAAACTGTTTCCACCGATTACGATACTTCTTCGAGGCTATATTTCGAGCCTTTAACTTTTGAAGATGCCGAAGCTGTATGCGATGCCGAAAACAATCCTCCTGTTATACTTCAATTCGGAGGACAGACGCCCCTTAAATTAGCAAAGAAATTTGATTCCCAAGGCATAAAAATTCTTGGGACGCCTTATAAATATATAGACATAGCGGAAGATAGGGAAAAATTTAAAAATATAATAAATAAATTAAATTTATTACAGCCTGAAAGTTCTATGGCATTCAGCGGCGAAGAAATATTCGACAAAGCAATATCTATCGGTTTTCCGGTTCTCCTGAGGCCTTCTTACGTTCTTGGCGGAAGAGCGATGGAGGTTATTTACGGAGAGGAAGGGCTTTCGGAATATATAAAAAAGATATTTAAGCAGGATATTTCTTTTCCGATACTTATAGACAAATTTTTAGAAGATGCCATAGAAATAGACGTAGATGCTTTAAGCGACGGAGAATCGGTTTATATAGCGGGAATAATGGAACACATTGAAGAGGCGGGAGTTCATTCGGGAGACAGCGCATGTTCGCTTCCATCTTTTTCTTTAGATAATAAATCTATCGAAAAAATTAAAGATATTACCGAAACTATTTGCAGGGAATTTTACGTGAACGGGCTTATTAATATTCAATTTGCGGTAAAAAACGAAAAAATATACATTATAGAAGTAAATCCAAGGGCATCGAGAACGGTTCCGTTTATAGGCAAGGCTACCGGAGTACAGATAGCAAAATTAGCAACAAGAATTATGCTCGGAGAAAAACTTAAAAGTTTTAATCTAGGCAGGTCTTTCGATATTAATTATTACTGCGTAAAGGAAGCCGTATTTCCTTTTTCTAAATTTTCCAACGTCGATCCTATGCTTGGCCCAGAAATGAGATCTACGGGAGAAGTTATGGGAATAGATTCAAGTTTCGGAATGGCTTATGCAAAGTCGCAGATAGCCGCCGGACAGAACCTGCCTCTTGCCGGAAACGTTCTTATAAGCGTAAAAGACGAAGACAAAAAATATTTAAAAGAACTGGGCATATCTTTAACCGAAGCGGGACTTAATATACTTGCGACGAAAGGAACATCCGAATATTTAGAGGGAATCGGCATTAAAAACTTAAAAATAAACAAAGTGAAAGAAGGGCGCCCCCATATCATAGATGCGCTTAAAAATAAGGAAATATCAATGATAATCAATACGCCGCGGGGACAAAAATCTTTAGAAGATTCTTATGTTATAAGAAGAAGCGCAATAGAGTTTTCACTGCCTTATTATACGACTATACGGGGGGCGGAAGCTGCGTGCATGGCTATTAAAGCCCTTAAGGAAAATAACATTGCCGTTAAAGCTTTGCAGGATTATTATAAAGGTATATAATAAATATTGAAATTTATACGGGAGGTGATAATTTTGGCAGCCAACGAAAAAGTCTTTTATATAACTAAAGAGGGGCATGAAAATTTAGTTAAGGAGCTGAAAAGACTCAAGTCAGTTGAAAGACCGGCAAATATAAAAGCTATTGAAGAGGCCAGGGCGCACGGAGATCTTTCAGAAAATGCGGAATATCAATATGCTAAAGACAAACAGGGCTTTATAAACGGCAAGATTATGGAGATTGAAGACCAGATTGCAAGGGCTCAGGTTATCGACGTATCCAAAATATGCGAAGAAAAGATAGTATTTGGCGCTACCGTTGCTTTGCTCGACCTAAATATGGATAAAGAAGTAAAATATAAGATAGTAGGAGATGCCGAGTCCAATATTAAAGAGGGCAAGATTTCTATCAGCTCGCCTATAGCTAAGGCTTTAATAGGCAAATGCATCGGCGACGAAGCAAAAATTAACGTTCCTAACGGCATTAAAGAGTTTGAAATAATTGACATTAAATACATATAGATGTATACTATGAATATAGCAAGTTTTAAATAGGCGCATTTTAAACATGCCGGTTAAAGCGAAAAAAAAATAAATAAAAGGGAGGATATATGGCATTAAATAAAGCTGAAGTATCAAAGGTAATAGATGAAATAAGGCCTTCGTTGCAGTATGACGGAGGAGACGTTGAGTTAGTGACTATACATGACGACGGAACCGTAGATGTAAGACTTAAAGGTGCTTGCGCTCACTGCATGGGCTCAATAATGACCCTGAAAGGCGGAATTGAACGCCTTCTTAAGGAACGCATTCCGGGTGTTAAAGAAGTTAACGCAGTTTAAATATATCCGACGAAGGATAATATAATATAAAGATTTGTTAAAAACCCGCCTTTTGGCGGGTTTTTAAATTTCAAACGTAAATTTTTTTGTTGGATTTTCCAAGATTAAGACATATTTCATATGGAATAGTTTCGGACAGAGAGGCTATTTCTTCTATTTTTATTTCGTTTAAACCGTCTTTGCCCGTGATTATAACTTCATCGCCGGCTTTAACGTTTTTTATCTCGGAAACGTCCACTATGGTCATATTCATCGTAACAATACCTATTATAGGCGCAAAAGAGCCGTTTATTAAAAACCGTCCTTTGTTGGATAACAGCCTTGGTATGCCGTTGTCGTAACCAGCGGAAACTATTCCTATAGTCATATCGCGGTCAGCTCTGAACGTGTTATTGTAGGATACGAAACTGCCTTTTTTAATATTTTTAATTTGTAAAATTTTAGATTTCAAAGTCATAAGCTGTTTAAGCTTAATTTCATAAGCTGTTTCATTTTGATTTATACGGTTTATATTATTATTTACATCGTATTTAATTTCTTTGTTTGGATTAAATCCGTAAAGTAAAATTCCCGGCCTGACAGCATTTGAGCAGTCGTCTAACAAACTGTCGTTTAAAATAGACGAACTTGCGCTTATGTGTATATATTGTGGGGTTATTTTATATTTTCCCATAACCGAAAATATTTTTTTAAAATTATTTATTTGATAATTAGTGTATTCCAAGTCGTTTCCGGAAGATAAATGGCTGAACAATCCCTCTATATTAAAATATTTTTTATTGTCGATAATAATGCAAACCGCCTGTTCCATCTCCGTTTCGTTCAGTCCAAGCCTGCTCATTCCCGAATCGAATTTTAAATGCAAATTTAAAGTTTTATTTATCTTGGAAGATTTAATTTTATCTAATAATTCTTTTAGATAATCTAAGCTATATACGCCTATGCTTAAATTTAAAGCGTTTGCCGCCTCTAAATTTTCCAAATTAATTCCTTTCAGCATAAGAAGTTTTGCGGCGGACATTTTTTTAAAAATATTTTCGGCTTCTTCAATTACTATAATTCCAAAAAAATCTATTCCGTTTTTAAAAAGAGTTTCGGCTACCGGTAAAAGCCCGTGTCCGTAAGCATCTGATTTAATGACGGCGATAATCTTTTTGTCCTTTAAAGATGTCCGGTTTTTAAGAAAGTTAAGATTATTTACGAGGTTATTAAGATTTATATATAAATAGGTATCTTCCATAGATTTATTGTAAGTAAAATTTTGCCGAAAGTCAATTTTATACGTTATTTAAATGCCGCTTTTTTTATGTTTTTTCTTGTCGGGCAAGGTATTTTCTGCTATTATAATATATGTATAAAATATAATTTCAGCGCGGGGATAAAATAAAATGAACTTAAACTTAGAAGATATTAATTTTAAAGCCGTTATAGCCAATGCACGCATAGGCGCGGACGATTTCATAGACGTCTTTATAGAAAATAAAGTTTCCACGGTTTTATCAAATGAAAGTAAAAGGCTTGAAAAAGCAATAAAAGGTTTAATTCAGGGTGCCGGCATAAGGTTAATATCCAATAAAAAAACCTATTACGCATATACGAATAATATCGAAGAAATAAACTTATTAAATATCGCCTCTCAGTTAAAAAAAGCGGCTTTAAGCGATATAAAAAATAGTGAAGGAAACAGTCAAAGTAAAGATATAAACAATGTAGTTTTAAATTTTAACGAAAAAAAGCCAAAAATAGATTTTAATATAATAAAAGACGTTACCGAAGTTTCTATAGACGAAAAATTGAATAAAATATCTCCAGTCGTGGGCTACTCTTGGGATTACGATAAAAAAGTCGTACAAGCCAATATTACTTATTCCGATTATAAGCAGGATGTCTTAATAATTAATTCGGAAGGCGATTTAGTTAAAGATTACAGGGAAAATTTAGCTTTTTTAGTCAATGTAGTGGTTTCGGACGGTAAGAAAACCGAGGTCGGTTATGAATCTGCAGGCGGATTTACCGGTTTTGAATTTTTTGACGCAAACGACCCGGCATATATAGCAAAAAAAGCTTTAGACAGAGCCTTGTCGCAGCTTTCGGCTCCTTTTGCCCCTTCGGGTCCTATGACTGTAGTATTATCAAGCGAAGCTGGCGGAACCATGATACATGAGGCAATAGGTCACGGTTTGGAAGCGGATATCGCCGGAAACGGTTTAAGCGTATATTCGGACAAGATAGGCGAACAGGTAGCGTCAAATCTTATAACAGTGATAGACGACTCTTCATTGGTCGGAAAAAGAGGTTTTTACAGATTTGACGACGAGGGGACTTGTTCAAGAAAGAATATTCTAGTTCAAGACGGAGTTTTAAAAAAATATATGTCGGACAGATTATCTTATGTTAAATACGGTTACGAATTAACGGGCAACGGAAGAAGACAGTCTTACGAACATATTCCGATAGTCAGGATGTCTAATACAATGATTGCGCCCGGTAAAACTAATCCGAAAGATATTATAAAGAGCGTAGAGAACGGATTATTCGTTAAAAAAATGGGAGGCGGACAGGTTAATACCGTTACCGGAGATTTCGTTTTCGACGTTATGGAGGGATATATTATTAAAAAAGGTATAGTTCAGGAATCCGTCAGTGGTGCGACTCTGATAGGCAACGGTCCCGATATACTGAAAAATATAGACATGGTGGGAAATGACTTGGGTTTCGGTATAGGAACATGCGGTAAAGACGGTCAGGGAGCTCCAGTAGCGGATGCTCAACCTACATTAAGAATTCCGTCCATTATAGTCGGCGGGAAAAATTCAAAATAAATAAAGTAATAAAGGATGGAAAGAATAAAAGACTGGAAATCATATCAGAAGATCCTTAATAAAAGAAAAAATAAGAAAAATAGGTTTGTTTATTTTGCCAAGTATATAGCGCTGCTAATGCTTGTTAGCGTTTTTTTATACGGTTTCGTTAAGTTCTATTATTACGGCAGGCATTTTTTTTTAGCAAAGAATAAACCCATGTTTGGAACGGGCATAAGACCCATAAAATTTATTAAGGCTTCCGCCGTTTTAAAAAAACGGGGATTTAACGGTTTTAGTTCGGGTAATGTAAATTCCCTAAAATCGCTTAAGCGGTATTTTGAGTATCATAATCCAGTTTTTAAAACGATTAAAAACGGACGATATATTCAAAAAATAGGAGATTATACAGTAGTATATACTGTGGATCCCTCTGTTCAAGAAGCAGCCGAAAAAGTATTTAAGGAATATGCAGTACCGTACGGAGTGCTTGCGGCCGTGAATCCGGAAACTGGCGCAGTAATGGGCTTTGCTTCATATGCCCATAATAAAAAGAAATCTGCCGAGATTTCGTCGCTCATAGCATACCCTCCGGGATCAATCGCAAAAATAATTACGGCTTCGGCGGCTATTGAATCTAAAGGTTTTTATCCGGGATTAAATATCTGCTTTAACGGCACGCTTTACGGAACCGATAAAACAAATTGGGAGCAAAACATAGTGACGGGTTCTAACGATATATCTTTTAAAGAGGCTTTTGCTAAATCATGCGACGTAGCTTTCGGGAAAATTGCGGGATATTATGTTGGAAGAAAACTGCTGTCCCAATATTTCGATAAATTTGATTTCAACAAAAAAATACCTTTTATATTAAATTTGCAAGAAAGCAAGGCGTATATACCCAGAAAATTTTACCAGTTGGAGCTTACCGGCGCCGGTTTTGAAAACGTTAAGATAACGCCTATTCAGGCGGCAATGATTGCGGGTACGGTTATAAACGGAGGTAGATTAATAGAACCTTATATAATAAAGGAAATTATGTCAGCATCCGGCAAAATTATTTATAAACATAAAGGTATTAAAGTCATAGGCTATCCCATTACCGCCAAAACTGCATATGTGTTAAAGCATATGATGATAGCAACTGTAACCAGCGGTATTGCTCATCCCGATTTTTATAATTATAACGGGCAATATATGTTACCAGGCGTTATTGCCGGAGGAAAAACGGGAACTATATCAGGAAATCATCCAACAGGTTTATATCAGTGGTTTGCAGGTTTCGGCGAAGCCAATAAAAAGAAGATTGCACTATCGGCTTTAGTCGTTGAAAAGCCAGTTTGGAGAATAGAAGGCGGAGGCGTTTCTGAAAAAGCCCTATTAGCTTATTTTTACTGATATAATATTTATATTTTCATATATAATAAACTTATATTAGGATTTTTATATATATAATAATGCGTAATTACTAGCTATGTATAATAAATAAAAATAATAGCGGAGGCTGTCATGGCTAAATTTTTCCCGTTTGAATATTTTGAACCGGTTTTCGACCATTCGGTTTGCAACATGAAAAGGATACAGAAAGAGCTCATGCTTGCGGAAGATTTAACGGCTATAGATTATGTGTCTTCCGTTATTTTAAATATAAAAAAATACAACGACGATTTTATAAAAACATTAAGCGGCGTGTTGAGAGACTCCGACGTTGTATCGGTTAAAAACGGTTTTGTTTACCTTTTTCTGCCCGGAACCGATTTTGAAGGTTCGATGAATATAATCGGAGATTTTAAAGAATTCTACGAAGATGCTTTTGATTATATTATTTCTTCGACTCTTTTAAAAGATTTAAAAAACGTTGCGGACGTTTTATCCGAAATAAACAGGCTTGCATTAGATAAAGGCTGGAGATTATAAGATATAGTAACGCAATCGTAACAAAAATTTAACGCAACCGTAACATATTTGTCATAATCCTGAAACAATTTTTTTTTATAATAAATAATAACGGATTTTAATTATTTATTAAATTAGAAGAGGTTTAGGTATTATGATAACTGCTTTAAACAGCGCGACTTTCATCGGAATAGAAGCGGTTCCGGTGAACGTAGAAGTTTTTATATCGGGCGGCATACCCGGTATTATGATAGTAGGATTGCCAGATATTTCCACTAAAGAGGCCAAGGACAGAGTAAGAGCCGCGATAAAAAATTCCGGTTTTGAATATCCGGTTAAAAAAATAACTATAAACCTTGCCCCCGCCGATATAAGGAAAGAAGGTCCGATATTCGACCTGCCGCTTGCCGTAGGTATTTTAATTTCCGCCGGACTCCTGAAGTGCGCCTTAAACCTTAACGATTATATAATTGCAGGGGAACTGTCTTTAAACGGAAAAATAAAAAAGATTAACGGCATAATTGCCCTTGGAATACTTGCTAAAAAAATAAATAAAAAGTTAATTATTCCATATGAAAATGTAAACGCCGCAAAATTTCTCGGAGTAGATTTCACGGCATTCGGTCATTTAAAAGAAGTATGTATGTTTACTTCGGGGGAAACGGCATACTTTAAAAGAGAAGAAAAAGAATCGCAGGTTTATTTCAATAATAAGATAAATATAAATTTCGAAAATAACGAAAACGGAAAATATAATATTAACGGGGATGAAGAAAATATTTACTTTAAAAATATAATCGAAAACGCAAACGCCGTTAGAAATGAGCGGGAGCAGTATGTCGATTTTTCGGAAATTAAGGGGCAGGAGCTGGCTAAAAGAGCCGTTTTAACCGCAGTAGCAGGGCATCATAACATATTAATGGTCGGACCTCCGGGAAGCGGAAAAACTATGCTGGCGCACAGTATAGCATGGATACAACCTGACTTATCGCTTGAAGAATCGTTAGAGACGTCCAATATATATAGTTTTTCAAATAAAAATAAAAAAAACGGCTGCGAAGAAAGCGGACTTGTATTAAGAAGACCTTTTATTGCGGTGCATCATACGGTATCCCTTGCCGGATTAATAGGAGGTGGGGGCGGTTCAAACCCTCTGCCGGGCGATATAAGCCTTGCGCATAACGGAGTTCTTTTTATAGACGAATTTTCCGAACTTAACAGAAAAACCATAGACGGATTAAGGCAGCCTATGGAAGATAAATATATTAATTTATCGAGGAGCCGTTTTTCTATAATTCTGCCCAGTAATTTTATGCTTGTCGCCGCAATGAACCCTTGCCCTTGCGGTTATTACGGCGACTCAAAGCATGAGTGTAAATGTTCAAGCGTCGAAATTTATAAATTTTATACGAAAATATCGGGACCAATTCTCGACAGGTTTGATATATTTATAGAAATTTATCCTGCGGATTTAGACGAATTAACCGTTAAAGCCGATTTGCCTGATTCCGACGATATTAAAAAATTAGTCGAAAAAACTAGAAATATTCAGATTAGCAGATATAAAAATAGCGGCATAAGGTTTAACTCGTCGGTTAAAAGCGCTGATATAGAAAAATATTTTAACGTAACGAATGAAGCCCTTAATCTTGCTCAAAACGCCGTAAAAAGATTAAATATTTCATCCAGAGGCTACTATAGAATATTGCGCGTTTCAAGGACGATAGCCGATCTTGATATGAAAGAAAAAATAGATGCAGATTCAATATTGGAAGCATTAAATTACAGAAATACAAAACTTATAAAAGCGTAACGTGTAACCAATTTATAATTATCTAATCAAAAATAAATATAGTTTCAGGGTCGGATTCGTATCTGATTTCGTCCACCGGTTCTTTTTTATTTTTTCCGGCGAATAATTTATTTGCAGCATTAATAACAAGGCCGTTTTTGCCGCCTACGTTTTTATATGCGTGAACTACGCCCGGAGGTACTGTCAGCGCTGAAGGCTTATTTTCTCCGAGAAACAATATCATTTTATTCATATATGTAGAAGATTCCTTTCTGTTGTCCCACAATATAATTTTAAAATCGGAAGGACCTATAAAACAAAAATAGTCCGTTTGATATACATGTTCGTGAGGTCCTCTTTGTACTCCAGGCATGGTTAAAGATACGTAAGACATCTGAGGTAAAACGGATTCGTCTAATTCGTCGTTTCTATAAAGTTCTGCAAGCCAACCTCGTTCGTCTATATATTTTTCGATTCTTTTAACCGCGATATCTTTAATTTCGCCAAGTCTTAATATATGTTTCATATTATTTTTTGCTTATATTTTTAAGAGATTTAATGTTAAAATAAATAATGCTGCATAAAATATTTATATAATTATATTATAAGTTACTTTTTAAAATCAATAAAATTTATGAAATTGTAAAAAAGGAGACGCAAATTGGACGTAATAGAAGCCGTTAAAACTAGAAAAAGCATAAGGAATTTTGAACAGGAAGACGTTGATTTAAATCTGATAAAAAAAATTATCGAAATTTCTATAAATTCGCCAAGCGGAGGAAACGCTCAAAACTGGTTTACATATATAATTAAAAGTAAAGATGTTCTTAATAAAATGAGGGGCGAAGTAGAAACCGTATATAAAAACGTAACGGGCAAAGATGCGCCGAGCGTTTATGCATTTTTTAATGAAGCGCCGGTCGTGCTTGCAGTAGTGGAGAAGCCGTATGTTGGCAGTATCGATAAAATACTGGAAAGTAACGATAAAAATAAAGACAGGAATTTCAACAGAAAATTTATAGTAAATCCCGGACTTCAGGGCGTATCCAGTTTTATAGCCCATATACTACTTGTTGCGCACAATGAAGGGCTTGGAGCATGCTGGATGACGGGACCTTTAATCGCCAAGCCCGAAATTGAAAACATGCTCGGCATTAAAAGTCCCGATAATCTCGTAGCGTTGATTCCGGTTGGAAAACCGGTCAAAAGACAGTCTAAATCGTCAAGGATGAATGTCGAAGAAGTTATTGAGGTTATACTATAGAGCAAGGTATGGACTTTATGCGCATTTAAATTGAGCATTCTTTGGACTCGTCCGGCAAACCAGTTTCCGCCGACAAGCACGGCGCTTTAAACAGGTATCCGTGCCACATGCCGTGAAGCGTTCTAGAAGTGACGATAGTCCAGAACGTTGCAAGCATTATAACGAAAACAGCCCCTGCTATTCTAAAAAACCCGATATCTGTCAGTCTGTAAAGTATAATTGTTGCGGCGGTATAAACACCGAGCGGGAAGGTAAATCCCCACCAGCCCATATTAAAAGGCAGGCCCTCTTTTACATATCTTATCGTCAATAATATCGCCATTATAAGCCACCAGAATCCGAATCCCCATATAACCAATCCGCCTATGGGTCCGAATGCGGAAGCCGTTTTTGCATAAATTAGAAGTTTAGTTCCGGTAAATGCGCGAGGAGCATCGTTTCCCAAAAGAAGAAGCCCCATGCTTCCTGTGCCTATCGGACCAAGTGTCAACCAAGTAGAAACCGCCATATCTCTGTGAGGCAATTTGTGCCAGGCAAGACGCAAAAACAGTATTACAAGGATTCCGAAAGCTAACGGAACCGAGAATGCCCAGAGGGCATAACCTATCACTATAACGTTTCTTGCCAATGCCGACGGTAGATGTTGCGCAAGAAAACCTGCCGATGCCGCGGCAACTTCTGCCGGAACTATAGGCAGCAGCCATACGGCAGTCATGTCTTCAATACTGTGAGTATGGCTTGTGAACATATAGAAAGGCACGAGAATTCCGACTATAACGCTTATTATTACGTCTAACCACCATAAGTAAAAAGCAAGGTTGACCATTTTAGAAGCGTCGAAATTTAAAAAACCGTTTATAATAGTCACAAGACCCATCGGAATGGCTCCAAGGAACATTGACTGCACCGGATGGCTAAATAACTTTTTTGCGGAATTAAAATAAAACGCAAATCGGCTTAAAAATAAAACGCTAAAGACTATAAAAAGGAAAATATTTATTATCCATAAAGTTTTAGCTGCAATTAATAATCCTGTAACATGATATGGAAAAGCTGCCAGCATGAGAGATAGAATTCCGGTCCCCATATTCATAGTAAACCAGTTAGGAGTAAATTGTCTTACTAAATCACTTGCTTTATTTAATTGTTTAAATGGACGAAACTTACTTTTTGCAGAATTATCTTTTTTCATAGGTTTTTAAAATAAATTAAATGTCAAATTATTGAAGATTATTTTTGATTTTATATTAATTAAATATAACACTTTTTTATTTTTAATAAAAACATACATTTAATATTTAGGTTAAGATATCATTTCTTTTAAATTATGTCAAGAAAATTTTAAAATATAATTACGTTATATTTTAAAAATAAATTATTTGGATTATGATTGGATTTATAAAGCGGAAATGTACGATTGCAAAATTATTTTAATTTATGGTTATATAAATATAACAGCTCTTTATCGGTCAGACATCTTTTTAAAATAGAAGATTCTTTTTTTACGACGGACAGTATGCTTGCGGCATCTTCATCAGTTATTTTAATTCCAAGTTTATCGAGATTATATTTTATTGCGGCGGAACCGCCGTGTTTTCCCGTCAGCAGCTTTCTTTTTGAGCCTGTTAATTCGGGCATATATGCTTCATAATTTAGCGGATTTTTTAATATTCCGTCGGTATGTATCCCGGCTTCGTGGTAAAAAATATTTCTGCCGAATATCGGTTTATATACCGGAATTTTTCTCTTCGTAATTTTTGCTATAATTTTTGCTAATTTTTTTGCTTTTATAAAATTAAATTTAATTTTTCGGTTTTCTATAAAATTAAGATAAGCTATGACCTCTTCAAGCGCGCAGTTTCCGGCTCTTTCGCCAATACCGGAAATACTTCCCGATACGGAATCGGCTCCAGCTTTTAATGCCGCTATAGAATTTGCGGAAGCCATTCCAAAGTCGTTATGCGTGTGAATTTCAAGTATTATATTTTTAAATTTTCCGCTGTTTTTGATTTTTAATATATCTTTGTATATATTAAGAGGATTTAATATGCCTACCGTATCCGAATAACGGAATTTATATGCTCCTTCGTTTTCGGCAATTTTCATAATCTCGACTATCGTTTTTAAG
>JAKAQP010000039.1 GCA_021822485.1 bacterium | reverse complement strand
ACGCCAATATTCGCAACGGGCAAAACGTTTATTTCATAGGAAATACGAATATTAATTTTGCCGGACAATCAGCCTCAGCAAAAAAAATAGACGTAAAATCAGGCGGTACGGGCAGCAACGGAAACGCATCGGAAGGCGCAAATTCAAAATCAAAGCCTGATGTAAACGTTTCACTCTTAAACGCAAACGGGACGCAGGTATCGGACGGAGGTTCTAATGCCGGAAATATCGGGAGCAATTATTCCGCAATAAACGCTCTTGCGGATAACATCAAAAATATTAACGGTAAAGACTATCCGGCTTCGGTACGTAATAACTCAGCAGCAGTTTCCGCATACGGTTCATTGTCTAAATCATCGGACATTGCTGCTAATAAAATTACCTATAACCAAATTATTACGGACAAAACCGCCGCAAACAAAGCAAATCCTAATTCTAATACCGCCGATGCAAATAAAATTAATATTTTTAATGCAAACGCCGCAAATAACGGCGTAAAAGCAGACGTAAATATGAGCGTTATAAACGCTCAAAACGCAAAAACTCTGAACGAGGATATTAAAAATAACGCTCTTAATTCAGAAAGTATTAAAAATTCGTCCGCAGCAGGTTTATCGCTTTCCGGTTCAGCGGTATCTTCCGGAATTAACTCTGCCGGCAGTTTAAAAGCCGGAGATTCCGGTTCTTTATCTTCAAATCTTTTCGGCGCCGCAGGTTCGGCAGTTTCAGCCGGCGCAGGTTCAGGTTCGCCTTCTGCTTCCGGGGGAAATTCCTCAGGTTTCAGTTTGACCGGCGGCGGCGTGTCGGGACTCGAAGACGATACGGCAGGTGAAACCGCCGGTTCTTTAGCTATTAATTCGGTTATGTTTATGTTGAGAAGAAACGTCCAGTCGGCTGTTATTACGTTAAATCCGGCTTCGCTCGGCACGGTCAAAATAAATATTTCATTAAATTCGTTAAATTCTTTAAGCGCATTTAATCAAGCGGTTTCTTCGGGAAACGCTATAACGGTCAATATGTTTGCCCAGAACGAAGCGGCAAAGAATGCGCTTCAGGCATCTTCGGATTCTCTGCAGAACGCCCTTAAAAATCAGGGGTTTTCTACTATAAACTTGAATATAAGCACCGGTTCGGGTTATAATAACGGCAACGGAGGCAGCGCAAACGAGCCTTTTAATAATTCTTTTGCGCAGGGCAGTGCCGGTTACAATTCAGGATTTTCAAACGGAGCGGCAGAAACGCAAACGGTTTCCGCAGGAACAAACGGTTTAAGATACGGCAATCCAAATGCATTAGTAGATTATTTCGTATAAATTATATAAAACGCAGGAATGAATTCTATTCTGCCCCGTCGCAAATTAACTATGGCGTTTAAATTTCAGAACATATTGAACCATCGAAAAACGATTCTCGATAAAAAATACACCGAACTTTCCGAAGTTCAGAAGAGGGTTGCGCTGATAAATTTAGCTATATTCGACGTTCAAAAATCTTTGGAATCTTTTAAAAAATCTTATTCGGTGCAGGTTGCCGGTATCTCTAATATATACGGCTACAACATGCTTGAATCCGGATATAAATCCCTGAAGTATAAGCTGAACGAATTGCTTGCCGAGCAAGAATCTGCCGAGAGCGAACTTGAAATTAAAAAAAAATCGGTTATTCAAGCTAAAATGGAATATGAAAAAATAGACAAACTTAGAGAAAAGCATCTTGCGATAGATAAAATTAACGAATTAAAAAGAGAAGAAGCCGCAACTTCGGATTTTGCTTCTAACCGATTTATAAGTCAATAAATAAATCTATAAAAAATATATGAAGAAAAAAGTAAGTCGGCATAACGTTCTTTTTATTCCCTTTTTGATATTTGCCGCCGTATTTTTATCTTATTGCTATTGCTGTTTTTCGCCAGTTTCGGCTTATGCTTCAAGCGTTTCCGCGGAAAGACAGGAGATTAAAGTTCTCAAAAATCAGATTAAATCGGAAGTAGAGCAGTTAAAAAAAATTGAATCTAAAATCCATCATATAAAAGCCGCTCAAAAGGCTAAAATAAAAAACTTAATACCCGTTTATTCTTCCATGAGCCCAAGAAAAGCGGCCGCTATACTTCCCGGTATAGATAAAAGCGTCGCGATTTACATTTTATCGCACATGACCGCAAAGGCCGCTTCCGCTATAATTTCAAGGATGCCCGTAAAATCCGCTATATTTTTCACCAATACCATAGCCGGAAAATAATATAGCTAAATTATATAATATATCCGCATAGTTAATAATAATCCATAATTATTAAAAATTTAAAATCTTACAATTCCTTATATAACCGTTTTTTCGCAAAAAAATCCTTTTAAAACTCCAAATTTTCATTTAAAAATTGCTATTGAATATAAAATCTATTAAAATTAATTTAAATTATAAAAATTTGACGAAAAATTAAAATAGTGTCAGAAAAATGACGATACTTTAAGTTTTATTTTAGCATATATGTATAGCATTTAATTATTAAATTAGTTAATAAGTCATTTATTTTGTTAATTATTTTACTAAATGTTATAATTTGAGACAATATGGCATAGATATTGCATTATCATAGAAGGATATTTGTATAAATTTAATTTTGGAGGCGGTTTATGGCTGGCAATAATAACGGCAAAACTGATAAAGAACTAGGCAACGTCGAGGACAACGAGATGTCCACTATTTCGCAGATAGAGGCATCCAATAAAAAAGGCGGGAAGAAAAAACTTTTGTTTATTATTGTGCCGCTGATACTTATACTTGGAGGCGGCGGTTTTGCGGCTTACCATTTTTTATTTGCTAAAAAAAGCAAAACCTCTGTCAATAAACCCGTTGCGTTTTCGCTTTCAAATATGCAGCCTGGCCCTATGGTAAAACTTAAACCGTTTTTGACCAATCTTGCAAACACTAACAGATCTGCTTACGTAAAGGTTTCTATGTCTATAGAATTAAAACCCGGTTCTAACGTAGGCACTTTTAAACAGTTTACGCCCCAGGTGAGAAACCGTATAATCATGATTTTAAGTTCAAAAACGTCAAAAGAAATAGATAGTCCTCAAGGGCAACTGTCGCTAAGGCATCAGATAGCAAGAAGCCTTAATCAGCTTCTTGGAGACGGTACGGTAATAGGAGTATATTTTAATAATTATTTGGTTCAATAAAAATTAAAAAATAAAAATATGGCTGAAATATTATCGCAAGACGAAGTTAACGCGCTGCTGAGAGGCATATCTTCCGGCGCAATAGAGTCGGAAAACAAAGAGGAAAATCTCGACGGGATAAGACCTTACGATTTAACTTCCCAGGACAGGATAGTAAGAGGCAGGATGCCCACTCTCGAAATAATCAACGAAAGGTTTGCCCGTCTTTTAAGAAACGATTTGACTTCAGCCCTCAGAAAAGTTGCGGAAATAACCGCTACTTCGGTAGATATGCAGAAATTCGGGGAGTTTTTAAAAAATATTCCGCTTCCGACGAGTCTGACTATTTTTAAAATGCCGCCCCTTCGCGGCTATGCTATTTTCGTTTTAGACTCAAGATTAGTATATAACCTGATAGATATTTTTTTCGGCGGCACTACCGACCTGCACGTAAAAATAGAAGGAAGAGATTTTTCGCCCATAGAAAATAAACTAATTAAAAAGATAACGGATATAGCTTTCAATGCGCTAAAAACAGCTTGGACGCCTGTTTCGCCGATAGATATCGAATTTCAAAGAAGCGAAATAAATCCTCAGTTTGCGACTATAGTTACGCCAACGGAGGTCGTAATTATTAGCAGATTCGAGGTTGACATAGAAGGCGCCGTTTCTAAATTTATGATATGTATACCGTATTCTATGGTGGAGCCGATCAAAGAAAAACTTTACAGCGGATTTCAGAGCGAACAGCTTGAAGTCGATCAAAGATGGATAGAAAGGTTTAAAGAAAGGCTTAAAGAATCAGAGCTTAATATAAGAATCGACGTCGGAAAGACGAGTATAAGCTCCCGCGATTTTTTAAAAATCAAAAAAGGCGACGTCATAGTGCTAGACAAAAGAATAGAAGATCCTTTAGTGGTAGATATAGAAAACCTGCCGAAATTTATTGCTTATCCCGGTAAAATAAACAATAATCTTGCCGTAAAAATAATTTCCGACATACCGTTGGGCAAAGAGGGCTATTATGAGTGAAGAAAATAAGACCGAAGAATTAGAAAAAAAAGCGAGAGAAGGCACTCAAGTTCAAAATCAGGCGTCTGCTCCAGGTCCAGAAACCGCCAAACAGGCTGCGCCTCCGGAAGACGAAGACGATAATATCAGCTGGGAGGATGCTTTTAAAGAGGAAGAATCGGCTAATGCCGGCGCCGGAGCGGATGTTTCATCCGAAAGTGCATCGGCGGAACAAAGCCGAACGGCAGGCAATACCGGAACAGCCGGAACATCGGGAGCGGTAGATTTAGGGGTCAAAGATATTAATCCTGCAAACAATGAAACTGCGCCGGCCGCCCATAAGAAACCAGTAAAAAAATTAGAATTTGCGTCGTTCGACGAATCGGATAAAACTGCCGAACCGCCAAAAAATTTGGATTTTATTCTTGATATACCGCTTACCATATCGGTCGAACTGGGAAGGACAAAAATGGTTATTAACGATATGCTGCAACTTGGGCAGGGTTCGGTCATAGAACTTGCAAAGCTTGCCGGCGAGCCTTTGGATATATACGTTAACGGCAAACTTATGGCGAGGGGAGAGGTCGTTTTGGTCAACGATAAATTCGGCGTGAGGCTGACGGATATCATAAGTCCTATAGAAAGGGTTAAAAAACTTTAATATGGTTAATATGGTTAAAATTAAATCTTTTTTTTATATTTTTTGCTTTATTTCTGCGGTTTTGGTTTTTTTCTATGCTGCCGCCTGCAATAAAGCATATGCCGAAAACGGTTTGACGTTAAAAGGAATTTCGGTTTCGGAAAGCAAAAAAAACAATTCTTATTTTATATGGTTCAGATTTAACAGAAAACCGAAAAACGTTTTAAAAAATATGATTTATAAAAAATACGGAATTGAAGCCGTTTTTAATAATACGGATTCCTATATGTCCGTGCGTCAGTCTAAGTTCGTAAGTTTTAAAGGCAGCAGGCTTTTTAAAGCGGCCGAAATTATACCGGCGGGCAATTCGGGATTAGATGCGGTCGTTTATTTTAATAAAAATATAAAAATAGCACGGAAAAACGTTTTAGCTTCTTTTTACCGCAATTATTTAGTTATTAAGATAGTACACAGGTTTCCTGCCGATATATTTAAAAACGTGGGTAAGAAACATGCCGTCTTAGTAAATAAAGCCGCCGAAGACCAGGCAGGCAAGGTTTATAACGTAAAATCTAAAAATCCTCCAAATACTCCTAAACCTTCTGCCGCGTTGAATGCCGGCGCTTTTTCCAATGCAAAACATTTAAATTTAAAAAATGCTTCTTTAAAAAAACCGGCCGGTTTAAATATGGGTTTTGAAGCCGTTAAAACCGCGGTTTATTTAGCCCTTATTATCGCCATGATTTACGGCATATATTTCTTTATGAATAAATTTAAGAATAGAGTTTCGACTAAAGAAAAAATTAACAGCCTTAAAATAATATCTTCTATTAATCTCGGTAATAAAAAATCTATCCTGCTTATAGAAGTAAATAAAGAATTTTTTTTAGTAGGAGTTTCTCCTTCAAATATTCAGGTGATAGGACGTTTACAGGGGGCCGCCGGTCAGCAAAATGCCGAAATTTCGGATTATGCAGTCCAACAAGGCAAAATTGCGGTAAAAGAAATAAAAGAATCGAAAGAAATCAAAGGAAAAAGCGACAAACAATTTAATTCCGAAGCTTATGCGGCATACGATGAAACGCCTGTTTACGGGAACACCGCCGGTCCGTTCGTCAGCCCTTCGCCGGCAGTCAAAACTTACGGCCGATTTGCGGACGTTATGAGGGAAAAGGTCGGCGGAAGGTCGGAGCATTCCGAAAATATCGCCGGTGATGCTTTCGATAAATCAAGCAAAGTTAAAAACATCAACGAGGCTAAATTTAAAAACAAAGCCGATAATATATTTTTCGATATAGAGGAAAGACTTAAGGGGTTGATGGAGAGCGATGTTAAAAGTAAAAAGTTTTAAAAACACTTCGCTTTTAGCTTTGCCTGCTATAAATATGACCAGTCATGCTCCGCATTCGCAGGTATCTATGCTTATACAGATACTTCTTATTTTCACCGTCATTTCTATAGCGCCTTCTATCTTGATTATGATGACTTCGTTCGTAAGAATAGTGGTAGTATTATCTTTTTTAAGGACTTCTCTCGGACTTACGACGGAACCTCCAAACCAGGTAATAATCGGATTGAGCCTTTTTCTTACTTTTTTTATAATGGCTCCGGTTATAAGTTCGGTATATAAAAATGCTTACGTTCCATATACAAAAGGTTTTATAGGAATTAAAAAAGCTTATAAAATAGGAATTCAGCCCGTCAGGAGTTTTATGCTAAGGCAGACGAGGCTTAAAGACTTGGAGCTTTTCGTTAAAATGTCTAAAATCAAAAACGTTAAATCGCCTAAAGACGTACCGACTTACGTTCTCGTTCCGGCATTTATAGTAAGCGAGCTTACGACGGCTTTCGAGATAAGTTTTCTTATATATCTTCCGTTTTTGATATTAGACCTTGTGGTTTCGAGCCTTTTAATGTCTATGGGTATGCTTATGCTGCCACCTACCATGATATCTCTTCCGTTCAAGCTTATGCTTTTCGTTATGGTAAACGGCTGGTATTTGGTAATAGGTTCGCTGGTACAGAGTTTTCATACGTAACGTCGATAATGATATGAGGACGGAATTAAATTCCGTCCTCATAATAAATAAATAGGGAGATGGGGACAGATGTCGGCAGCGTTCGTTAATTTTATAATTCAAAAAGTAATACTTACGGTTTTATATTTAAGCGCGCCTCCGCTTATAGCGAGTCTTGCGATAGGAATACTTATAAGCATGTTTCAGGCCGTTACTCAGCTTCAAGACCAGACGCTTACTTTTGTTCCTAAAATTATCGTAGTTATAATCGTTTTGCTAATTTTTGGACCGTGGATGCTGAACATTATGGGAAATTTTGCGACGGCAATGTTTTCGCATTTTCCCGAATATATAAGAGGAGGAAGCTGATTTGCCGGCAATTATAATACATCGATATCTTTTAATCGAATTTATGCTGATATTTTTCAGGATCATCGCAATGATAGTCGCTCTTCCGTTTATCGGCAGTTCTTCCGTTCCAAACTGGGCAAAGATAGGTCTGGCTTTTTTCATGTCGTTAATAATCTATCCTTTGGTAGTTAAAACTCAGATAATCCCTCATCTAACCTTGCCGGAGCTGATTTTAGCCGTTATTTCCCAAGTTCTTATAGGTATTATTTTCGGATTTTTAGTTCTTATAATTTTTACCGGCGTAGAAGTTGCAGGACAGCTTATAAGCATTCAGGTAGGTTTTGGAATGATAAGCCTTATAAACCCCCTCATCTCTAATCAGCAGGTTTCTTTAATATCTAATTTGCAGAACTACGTCGCTCTTATAATTTTTATCCAGACGTCCGCTTTTTTCTTTGTAATAGAAGGGATATACAGAAGTTTTCAAACTATACCGCTGACTTTCGTCAATTTCTCCCCGCATATTTTTCAATATTTAGTTTTAAGGTCGAACGATATATTTTTAATAGGTTTGGATTTAAGCATTCCTATAGTTTTGGTAGCGATTATATTAAACGTAATTATTGCTCTTATGGGAAGAATTGCGCCGCAATTTAATATTTTTGCAGTAGGTTTTCCTATAACTATAGCGGTAGGACTTATCATGCTTTACGTTACCGTGCCGTATTTTACCGATTACGTAATGCAATCCTTCGGCGGTTTAAAAACGGAATTTAATTATATGATAAATTACATGACATATATTAAAAAATAGCAGTTAAATAAAATAGATAGTAAATAATAATTAAGGTAATAAATTAAATATGGCGGAAGATCAGTTCGATAAAACAGAGCAGCCTACTCCCAAACGCATTCAAGACGCAAGGGAAAAAGGGCAGGTAATGAAATCGAGAGAGGTGACGACAGCTTTCGTTTTCATCGCCGTAATAATATATCTTTATTTTAATATTTCGCATATAGGCAATATTATCGACGACCGTTTAGTCTATTTTTTATCTAATTTTTCCAATTTAAATTTAGGCTATACGGAATGTATTAAAATCATCGATGATTTGATTTATACGGTAGTTTATGCTATTCTTCCGTTTATCTTATTGGTTTTTGCAGCTTCGGTGCTTTCAAATATCATGCAAGTCGGTTTTTTGCTGACCTTTCAACCTCTGATTCCGGATATTACAAAAATAGACCCGGTTTCAGGCGTTAAAAGATTTTTTTCTCTTCAGTCGTTAAACGAACTAGTAAAATCTATTTTTAAATTTTTCGTATTAACGGCTATAACTTATTTTACTATCGCTCCTTATTTAAAAAAGATATTAGTACTGCAGTATATGACCCCTTCATACGATGCTTTTTTTACCTTTAAAATTATTTATAAACTTTTTTTTAACATAATTATGGCATTGATAGTTCTTGCGATAGCCGACTATTTTTTCCAGAAATACAAGTATAACAAAGGGCTGATGATGACTAAACATGAAGTAAAAGACGAGACCAAACAGTTTGAAGGCGACCAGAAGGTTAAAGGAAAAATAAGAAAAATGCAGAGGGAAATCGCAAGAAGAAAAATTTTAAAAGAGGTTAAGAATGCCCATGTAGTCATTACCAACCCGACCCATTTTGCGGTAGCGTTAAAATACGACAATAAAAAACACAACGCTCCCGTCGTGATTGCGAAAGGTGCAGACAATCTAGCTTTGCTTATAAAAAAAATAGCAAAGGATAACGATATTCCGACGGTTGAAAATAAAATGGTGGCGCGCACGCTTTACGAGACGTGCGAACCCGGACAGGCGATTCCGGCATCGCTTTATAAAGCCGTCGCCGAAATACTTGCCCATTTATATACTACAAATCAAAAATTTAAACAGATATGGAGTTTTATTTAAAAAATGACTGAAAGAGTTGAAAATGCGGCGGTTACGCCCCGCAATATATTTTTTAGAAATACCGATGTAATGCTGGCGCTTCTTTTCATGATGGTTATCGGCCTTATGGTTATACCTATAACCACATGGATGCTTGATATATTTTTGACTTTTTCGATATCTTTCGGCATAATAATTCTTCTTATTTCGATTTACGTCTTAAGACCGTTAGAATTTTCGGTTTTTCCGACTATTCTTTTGGTAGCTACGCTTTTCCGCCTTTCTTTGGAGATAGCCGCTACAAGGCTTATACTGCTTTACGGCTACAAAGGTCCGGATGCAGCCGGTATCGTTATACAGTCTTTCGGACAGTTCGTCGTAGGAGGAAACTTTGCGGTAGGAATAGTAATATTTATAATTTTTATAGTAATAAATTTCCTTGTTATTACAAAGGGCGCGACCAGGGTCGCCGAAGTATCGGCAAGATTTACGTTAGACGCATTACCCGGAAAACAGATGTCTATAGACGCGGAACTTAATTCAGGTTTTATAACGGATGCTGAAGCAAGAAAAAAAAGGTTGGACTTAACTAAAGAAGTTGACTTTTACGGTTCCATGGACGGCGCAAGCAAATTCGTCAGGGGAGACGTAATAGCCGCTATAATCATTATTATAGTAAACATAATAGGCGGCCTTCTTATAGGAATATTTCAGCATCATATGTCTATTTTGCAGGCCGCTTCGGATTATACGCTTCTTACGGTAGGCGAAGGCTTGGTGGCGCAGATTCCGGCTTTAATAGTTTCGACTTCCGCAGGTATTATAATGACTAGGGCAAGCCGCGAAAGCGACCTGTCTAAAGATTTTTCGAGCCAGTTTATATCTAATCCGAGAGTGCTTTATACGGCCGCCGGCATACTGTTTTTTTTCGGAATTATTCCGGGTCTTCCTCACTGGCCTTTTATTTTGTTTGCGGCGATAGCAGCCTTAA
>JAKAQP010000038.1 GCA_021822485.1 bacterium | reverse complement strand
TTTTACGCTTTGGTTTTTTAAATATACATTCATTGATTTCACCCATATTGTAAATCCTAAGTTTGTGGCTTCTGGGGAATTCACGCTTTAAAAGCTTTTTAAAAATTCCGTTCAGTCCGTTAAAATCGGAAACGAATTCTTCGTCGAAAAATCCCCTTTCAAGTATGCAGTATTCATCTTCTTGAGACCTGATAACGTAAAATCCCCTGTCTCTTTTATAGCTCCTTACGTCATAGTAATGTCCTATCGGAATATTTTTTAATTTTTTTAGGAGACTGTCTATAAAAGTTTCTTTAGCTATCATACCGTTGAAGTACTTGTGAAATTTAATAAATTTATAAAACTATTGGCGACGGTTATTTAATAAGGTTATTTAATAACAGGAGTTTCAAAATATTTTACCGTTTTAGATATATATTTTCGGACGTTTGTTATATCGGTTTTATTAGTTTTATCGGTTATAATATTTGCCGTCTTATATTTCATAACTGTCGAAAGCAATGCGCCTTTGTGGGCCAATATATTTAATCCGTAAACCGGTATTCCTTCGATTTCCGATTTGCATATTCCATGGTGGTGTCCGAAAAAAACCATTTTAGGCTTAATTTTTAAAATTAAATCCCTAAGGCCTACCGCCTTAGGATAATACTTGTTTTTATCGTTGTCTTCTATAAGTACTCCTTCCGGCGCATCGTGGGAAATAAAAATATCAATGCTTTTATCTTCATTTTTTTTGTTTTCGTCCGCATATTTTAACAAATTATCGATTTCGCTTTTCGTATAATGTCTGTCCGATTCTTTATGATTAAAATGTTCAGGGTCGTATTTTCCGCCGATACCGGCTGCTATAAGCCGCTCGCTGCCTATATTTATTTCAGCTACGGTGCCGTTGGGAATATAAAAAATATTTTTAATAATTTCTAAATCGCCAGATAGTTTTACCGAATTAAGAAAATTAAAATCTTCGTTGTTGCCGTTTATAAAATACGTCTTAACCGGAGCGGTTTTTTTCTCTTTGTACCAGCGGGGAAAATCTCCCGTTCCGCTATGAAATTTAGTAACGCCGTCGTGATAGTCGGCATTTACCCATATGCCGAAATCGCCGACCTGCAGAATAACGTCAAAATTTATTTTAAGTTCCGACTCGAATTTCTTTAAGCAATTATAAAATTTATCTATCCTTCCGTGAACGTCTCCCGCCGCACAAATATTCATTTTAATTTATTTAATTAATTATTATTTTATTATTTATTTAATTTAACTTTATAAAAATGTTTTTATTTATAAATATATGCCTCCGCCGATGCCCTTAAACTCCGCGGCTTTTAATCTTGTTTTTTCTTTTATGAATGAAGCGAAGTCCAAAATTCCTTTATCTATTACTTCCTGTCTTACGGTATTATCGTCCGTATCGTCTGAAACGCGAACCTGACCGACCTCCGCGTTTATCTTTCTTTTGCAGGATGTTTCAAAAATTACAAGTTCTTTATTTATAGACAGAGCGTTTTCTTTTATTTTTGAAACATCCGAGTCGAGAACCGGAAGCAGGTCTGTTTTATTTATTATCATAACTTTTGATTTATAAAAAGCCGCCGGATATTTTAACGGCTTATCGTCGCCTTCGGTTACCGAAAGCACGACCGCTTTCATATCTTCCCCGAGATTGTAAGAAGTAGGACATACGAGATTGCCCACGTTTTCTATAAAAATTACGTCCGCATCGTTTATGTTTAAATTATTTAAAGACGTATTCACCATATTTGCGTCTAAATGGCACGTTCCGTTTGTAATAATCTGATATGCCGGTATATTTAAAGCATCTATCCGCCTTTTATCCAAATCAGTTTCTACGTCGCCTTCTATAACTGCGATATTTAAGCCTTCGGATTTTAAAACCGGCACTACAGATTCCAGCAAAGAAGTCTTTCCGGACCCGGGCGAACTTAAAAAATTCATAACGAAAGCTTTTCCGAATAAAGCTTTGTTTTTTTTAGCAATAATTTCATTGGATTCTAAGGCGTTAAGCCTTACCGTTAATGACCTTCCGCCCGTTCCGGTTCTACCTGAATGTTTGCCGCCGCCGCTTCCAAACGCTCCAATGCCCGTGCCTGCGCCGCCTCTGCCTGAGCTTCCGCGGTTAATACCGTTAGAGTTTGGCATAAAAACCTCCTTATTTTATTTATAAATAAATCAATCTACTATAATTTCTTCTATTTTAATTTCATCGGAATTATTTGAAATAAATTCCAGCGAAACCTCTTTAAATCTTTCGTCGTTGATATTTTGAAACGCAAAAGACAGATAATTTTTGTCTATCCCCGAATATCTCCCTATAATAAGTTTAATCGAATCTACTTTATTTACGCCTGTTAAATACCCGTTATCTTCAAGGGTATCTATTATTTCGAGCGCTACAGAAATTTCATGCATATAAAAAATAATAAAAAATTAAAATATTAAAAAATTTATTTGACATTTTATAAATTTGCGATATGATTATAGAAAACATTATATAATATTTATCCCTCAAATATAAAATAAAAATATTCACGTTTCAGTCTGTTTATCTATTTATTTTGTTGTATTTATAATTTAATTTAGAATATAGGAGGCTGTATGGCAAGCAATCAAGATTCCAATTCTAAAAATTCCAATTCTAACGGCAATAATCCTGAAAAAGATTTTAAATGGGATCCTCTAAGATTTATATCTAAAAAACCGGATGAGGTTTTAAAAAAAGTCGATGACAGATTAGACGAATTAGAAAAAGAATACTTTAGCGGTAAAAAAGATAAAGAAGAAAACCTGCCCAATATTTTAGAACTTTACGGCGTTTCAAGAAGGGATTTCCTAAAATGGAGCGCATTTCTAACCTCAGCTTTAATGCTTCCTTATATATTCGAACCGAGAGTAGCAAGAGCCGCAAACATTCTAACCAGAACGCCTTTTATATGGCTTGATATGGCAGACTGTATGGGAAATACCGAAGGCTTTCTAAGAACCGCGCACCCGACACCCGCCGAAATTATACTTAATTACGTCAGCGTAAACTATATGGAATCTATAATGGCTCCAGCAGGCTATCAGGCGGAAGCGAGAAAAACGGAAACCGTTAAAAAATATAAAGGTAAATATATACTTGTAGTCGAAGGCGCTATACCAACCGGAATGGACGGTAAATTCCTTACCATCGGGGCAAAAGGAGATACCGGTTTAAAAATAACTAGGGAAACTGCAAAACATGCCGGCATTATAATTGCAGTAGGAAACTGCGCCGCTTACGGCGGAATACCTGCAGCCAATCCAAATCCGACGTCTGCAGTCGGATTAAGTTCCGTCACCAATAGAAGCGTTATAAATATACCCGCTTGTCCCGCAAATCCGGTAAATCTTGTAGGCACTTTAGTAGAATATATACTTATAGGAAAAGCGCCTCAGTTGGACAGTCTCGGCCGTCCGTTATGGGCGTATTCAGGAAGGCTTCACGATAACTGTTACAGAAGGGGTCATTTTGAAGCCGGCGAATACGTCAGGGAATGGGGCGACGACGGAGCCAAAAAACAGTACTGTCTGTATATGATGGGCTGTAAAGGTCCTTTTACCTGGAACAACTGCACTACCGCAGAATATAATCAGGATATCAGTTTTCCAATGAGGGCCGGTCACGGATGCATAGGATGTTCGCAGCCTGCATTCTGGGACAGAATGACACCGTTCGAGAAGCCTAATGCTGACGCAAAAATTATAATCCCGGGCATAGAAGCGACCGCAGACGAATTCGGAGTGGGATTGTTTGCGGCGGCAGGCGCCGGAATTGCCGCACATGCCATATATACCGGAGTTAAAAAGAAAAAAGAGCATAAGAAATCTAAAAACGAAAAAAACGACAATTCCGGAAAAAATGACGATAATAAGAAGGAATAACTTACTAAAAAATAAACATTAACAAGTTAAAATTTTCAATATAAATATAATAATTATTACAATAATCTCTTTGGAGGATATATGGCAACAAAAATCATAGTCGATCCCGTGACTAGAATAGAAGGACACCTTAGAATAGAAGCTATCCTTAACGGTAATGAAATAAGCGAAGCATACTCTTCCAGCACTCTTTTCAGAGGCATAGAACTTATACTTAACGGAAGGGCTCCGGAAGATGCGGGTCTTTTTGCTCAGAGAATCTGCGGAGTATGCACTTATGCTCATTACGAAGCCGCAACATGGGCGGTAGAAAACGCTTTGGGAATACATCCGCCAAAAAACGCCAGAATTGCAAGAAATATACTTAAAGGCGCCCAGATGGTGCAGGACCACTTAGTCCATTTTTATCAGCTTGCCGGATTAGACTGGGTAGATATCGTATCGGCGCTTCAAGCCGACCCTAAAAAAACCATGGATTTAGCGTATGCTTACACTAAAACGCCTTATAATGCAAGTCTGGCAAGATTCGAAGAAGTAAAGTCTAGGCTAGCCGCTTTCGTTAAATCCGGACAGCTTGGGCCTTTTGCAGGAGGCTACTGGGGCAATCCTTCTTATAAACTACCGCCGGAAGGCAATCTTTTAATAGCATCGCATTATTTAGACAATCTTAATATCTTAAGAATACCGGCTCAGATTATAGCTATTCTCGGCGCTAAAGACCCGCATCCTCAAACCTGCGTAGTAGGCGGGATATCTTCTATAGCCGATATTATAGACCCGCAGAGAATGGACGACATACTGTTCAGGATAGGAAAAATTACCGACTTCGTCAATAACGCCTACATTCCGGATTTATTGACGGCGGCGCAGTTTTATAAAGAAGAAGCAATTCAGGGAATAGGCGGCGGACTGAAAAATTATCTTTCTTACGGCGCCTTTCCTCAGACGGACGATGAAAATCCGGACGATTATTTTTTGATGAGAGGAGTAATTTTCGACAGGGATTTAAGTAAGGTTCACAAGTTGGACGAGAAAAAGATAACGGAATTCGTAACGCATTCATGGTATAAATATCCGAACGAAAAAATAGGACTTAATCCTAACGTAGGAATAACAGACCCTGATTATACAGGATTAAACAAAGACGGAAGCCTGAAAGAAGATGAAAAATACAGCTGGATTAAATCGCCGCGCTATGAAAATAAGGCTATGGAAGTAGGTCCGCTCGCAAGAACGTTAGTCGCATACGCAAAAGGCAATAAAACGATAAAATCTTTGGTGGACTACGTCTTAAAAACATCGGGCTTGCCTGTAACCGCGCTCTTTTCTACGCTTGGAAGAACGGCGGCAAGAGGAATAGAAGCTAAATACGTCGCCGACGCATTAGAATCCTGGACTTTAGAACTGATTAAAAACGCCGCAGTCGACCAGACAAGCTGGACAAAATACGATATGCCGTCAAAAGAGATTATAGGCATAGGCTTAGACGAAGCTCCGAGGGGTTCGCTCGGCCACTGGGTAAGAATAAAAGACAAACAGATAACCCACTATCAGATAGTAGTCCCTACTACATGGAACGCATCTCCCAGAGACGCTTTTAATAATCCCGGAGCATATGAAGCGTCGTTAGTAGGCGTAAAACTTGCAAACATATCTCAGCCTCTTGAAATTTTGCGTACGGTTCACTCTTTCGACCCGTGCCTTGCTTGTGCTGTTCATTTAATAGACCCAAGAACAAACGAAATAAAAAAATATAAAATCTGTTGACCAGATTATTTAATTAACTTTTAAAACGGGGTTAATTATGCAAAATAAAAATAGCAAATACGGCGAAATTCAGTTGGTTCACAGAATGACGGTTATAAAAAGAATTATACACTGGTCTTTCTTTGCGGCGATTATTAACAATATTATTACCGGATTTTATATAGCTTACCCTTTCTTAATATTCGGAAAAACTCCGACGCAGGCAGATTCGCTTTCTACCGGCGTTTTAAACTCCGGCGAAACTTATCAGGCGTTTATAATGACTTGGATGAGGGAATTTCACTTTATAGGAGCGGTAATAATAGACGTTATTTTTTTCGTCTGGCTTTATCTGGCTTTCTTTTCATGGAAAGAGCCGCTATATAAAAGTTTTATTCCTTTCGGCGATAAATTGGAAGAAGCATGGAGAATGCTGAAGCACTACTTCACGCTTAAAGACAGGCCGAAAACCGGCAGGTATCAAGACCCTCTTAATGCAATAATATTCACGTTATTTCATTTGCTTATACTGCTTCAGATGCTTACCGGATTTCAAATGTACGTGGCTTCTTTTACCGGAACTTCGGCCGTCGGCGCGTGGTGGCCGTGGCTTCTGCATTTTTCTACCGATTGGACGCTCGTAGTATTCGGCGGACTAACAGGCGTTACCCTCGTGCATCTTTTTATAATGTGGCTCATTATAATATTTATAGCTTATCATGTTTATATCGAAGTATGGCGTTCGGTAATGTGGAAAGAGGGCGATATTCTTATACCCTTCGGAGGCTATAAATATATGAGAAATAAATCTGAATCGGAATCGGAATCGTAATCGTAATCGTAATTAATAATTGTGTAAATTGCATAATAATTTACTTTTACTTTTACTTTTATATTTATATGACGGGAATTATAGGAATAGGCAATCTGATATTAAAAGACGAAGGAATAGGGGTTCATTTTATAAATTTATTAAGAAAAAAATATATCTTTGAGGGCAATATAAGGTTAATAGACGGAAGCACTCTCGGATACGGGCTTTTGGACGACATATTCAGCCTCGACTATATCATAGCGGTAGATGCCGTTAAAACGGACGAAAAACCAGGAAGTATATTTAAGTTCGATTCGGATAATCTTCCCGTAAATTTAATGAAGAAAACTGCGCACGACGTAGAATTTATCGACGTAATTTCAATGTGCGGACTGCAGGGGCATAATCCTAAAATAACGTTTTTTGCAATATCTCCTGAGGACTGCACCGGCGTAGGAACCGATATTTCGGAACCGCTAAAAAAAGCCATGCCCGCTCTCGAAAAATTAGTTTTGGACGAAATAAAACCGCTCGGCATAAACTGGAAAATAAACACGGAATACGCCGCTGAGATTTAATTTCGGCGCCGTATTATTTATTATATAATTCCGCCGTAAACCGCCTGACCTAATGCAATACCGCCGTCGTTAGAAGGTATTTTGTCGTTAAAATAAACGTTAAAACCGTTATTTTTAAGAATAATGGCCGCTTTATTCCTAAGCGACGCATTCTGGAACACTCCCCCGCTCATACAGACGTTTTTACATCCGGACTGTAACGCCGCATCCAGGATAATCATAGCAAGAGTATTTATAAACCTTTCAGCTATAAAACCGGCTTCATACAGCTTATCTTTGTCTTTATCTTTGACTTTATTTTTGTCGTTGTTTTTATTTTTATCTTTATAGTCGTTGTTATTTTTGGCTTGAACTATATCGATAATATCGCTGAACATAGGATAATAATCGACCGTAAAAAAATCCTCTTTTTCCCCGTTTTTCTCATTGCGCTTATTATAATAATTATCACGCTTATTATCATAGCGTATTTCATATTTAAAACAGTCATTTTTAGTTATTAAATTAGCTTTAGTAATTGAATTAGCTTTAGTAATTGAATTAACCTGCTCTCCTGCGCTTTTGCTTTTGCTTTCGTACTCGAAGCATAAATTTTCTAAATAAACGGCCGCCTCTCCTTCGTATGTTATATCTCCTTTGAAACCGCACAAACATGAAACGGCGTCGAAAATTCTCCCGCATGAAGATGTAAATGGGGAATTTAATCCGTTTTCCCTCATTTTATGAAATATACTTATTTCTTTTTCGGAAAAACCGGTTAAATCGGAAATATTTTTAAAAATATCCGGCAATTTCAATGTACATTTCAATGTACATTTCGATTTAGATTTAATGTAGATATCGCTATATTTATCGTCATTATATTTACCGGCTTTTTTGTCCTCGTTATGCAAAATAGCGGCGATATTTTCCTTTTCCGATAAAACGCCGAACAGAATTTCTGCAAGAACTCTTCCTGGCGATTTAACCGCTTTATCCCCTCCGATAAGCCTGAATTTTTTAAAACTGCCTATTCTTTTTAAATTATCATATTTCCCTTTAAAGAATTCTCCGCCCCATATAGTCCCGTCGTCTCCATAGCCCGTTCCGTCGAAAGCGATGCCGAAAACTTCTTCGTTTAATCCAAGTCCGTTTTCAGCCATACATGAGATAACGTGCGCTCTGTGATGTTGGAGAGATATGCCTTTAATATTTTTTTCCCTTGCATATTCTTTAGCCCATTTAGTATTTTCGTAATCGGGATGACTATCGTAAACGACTGCTTCCGGTTTAAAGTCGTAAAATTTTTCAAAATCTTCTATATTATTTTTAAAATTAGTAAATCCGGCTAAGTTGTCCAAGTCTCCGTTATGCTGGCTTAGTACTGCCGAGCCTGCATCTTTTCCGGCGTAAGCTAAGGCAAAAACGTTTTTAAGAAACGCGCCCGATGCCAAAACGTTTCTTTTTAAATTAAAAGTAAGATTAAACGGTTCTGGAACATAGCCTCTTGAACGCCTGATAAAAAAATACGGCGCAGCACTATTATTATTTACATATTTATTTTTATCCGGGTCCGTAATGTAATTATGCGTATTAACCGAATTATCTTCATTAGCCGAATTAACTTTTACCACCGAATCGTCGCATCTCCTCAAGATATCCCTGTTATGAATTAAAAAACCGTCGGCAATGTTTTTCAACTTTAAAAACGCCTCTTCATTCTCCTTTACTATCGGTTCTCCGCCGATGTTTGCCGAAGTAGCGACTAAAGGCCCGTCTAAAAAAGCGAATATAATATAGTGAAGCGGCGCATAAGGCAAAAAAACTCCGATATCTTTAAGTCCGCAGTTTACGTAATAAGAAAGTCCGCCTCTGTCTTTCAATAAGCATATAGGTCTTTCCTTAGAGTTCAATAAATCTGCGGAAATACCGTCTATGTATGCATATTCCGACGCCTGTCCGATGTCCTTAAACATTACGGCGAAAGGTTTTTTAGGCCTGTTCTTGCGCTCCCTTAATAATTTTAAGGCGTCGTCGTTTGCGGCATCCGCCATTAAATGGAAACCGCCTATTCCTTTAACGCAGGCGATACCGCCGTCCTTTATTAAATCCGCCAAAGATTTTACGGCGTTTAAACTTTTTAGACGGTTTGATTTTAAAATCTCGGCTATATCTTGCGTCCTTCCCTCAATGCCGCTTAAACTATGTGTGTAATTATCTATTTTCGATAATGCAAAACCGCCTTCCGTCTTTATTTTACGGATATTTATTTCGCCGTTTATATTATCTGTTTTAGATATATCCGAACTCAAAATAAATTCTACTTCGGGACCGCAGGCGAAACATCCGTTGGGTTCTGCATGAAACCTTCTGTTTAAAGGGTTTTTATATTCGGTTAGGCAATCGGAACACATAATAAATTTACTCATGGAAGTCGAAGCCCTGTCGTACGGCAGTTCTTTAGATATGGTAAATCTTGGGCCGCAGTCCGTGCAGTTAATAAACGGATATAAATATCTTCTGTCGGAAGGATTTAAAAGCTCGTTTAAGCATTTGCCGCATATTGCTATATCGGGAGGTATCGTTAAATTTAATTTATCAACGGCATGGGCGGTTTTATCCGATTCTTTAATTTCAAACGTTTTATAAAAAAAATGCTCTTGTTCGATAAAATCGATATAATCTACTATTTTATCTTTTATTAATGCAAGAGGAGGTTTTTCCGAATCGGAATCTAAAGAATTTATAAAGTTATGAAGAGCGTTTTCGTCGCCTTCTGATGAAATTTCTACGCCTTCGTCGTTATTTAAAACATAGCCTTTTATTCCGTATTTTTCCGCAAGCCTGTGAACGAAAGGTCTGAACCCTACTCCCTGAACCCTGCCCGACAGTCTAATCTTTGCTCTTTTTATTACGGCATTTACGGCATCATTATTATCATCGCAATTTTTATTATTCATAGGATTACCGCTTATGGAAGAATCCTTTTTTATCTCTGCTTAGTTTTTCTTAGTTCTGCTTAGCGGGAACTTTTTTCAGCATATTCTCGGCAAAAGTTCTCCGGAAGGATAGTCGAGTATCCTTTCGACTCCGTATATTCCTTTTAAAATAACTTTTCCGGAAGAATTATTTCGTCCTCCGTCCCCACTTTTTCTTTTTATCCTTGCAACCGCCGTTCCGATTATATTTGCATTTTTACCAAGCGGATGAGACCTGAGGATGCCGATAGTTTTCTCCGCAAATTCAGGTTTTACCGCAAATACCGCCCTGCCTTCGCATGCAAGCTGGTAAGGTTCAAAACCGAGCAGTTCGCAAAAACCTTTTACCGGAGGGCTTACCGGAATTTTATCTTCTTCGGCGTAAATATCGATATCCGCCGCCATAGCCCATTCGTTAAGGACTGCGGCTAATCCGCCCCTCGTTGCGTCTCTTACGGCTTTCACCTTTATGCCGCCGCTTAAAACGGCATTTATCATACCCCACAAGGAAGCGCAGTCGC
>JAKAQP010000037.1 GCA_021822485.1 bacterium | reverse complement strand
CCGCAAGGGTGTTAAGCAGATATTTAGACGGCATAGTAATAAGGACGTTCGAACAGGAAAGAATAGAAACTTTTGCGAAATATTTCGAGAAACCGGTAATAAACGGACTTACCGATTTGTATCATCCAGCGCAGATATTAACCGATATATTTACCGCTTACGAAATAAAAAAAAGAAATTTAAAAATCGAAGGCAGTTCTGTATTCGACGTGGAAAGTATTATAAAAAACTTGAAAATAGTTTATTTCGGCGATGCGAACAATATGGCAAATTCATGGGTCAGCCTTCAGGCCATGCTTGGCTTCGAACTTGTTTTAGCTATGCCGGAAGGATTTGAAATAAATCCTGAAGTCAAAAAAGAATCCGAAAAAAAGGGCGGCAAATTTACCGTTATAAACGATAAAATATATGCGGCAAAAAATGCCGATGTTATTACGACGGATGTTTTTATAAGTATGGGACAGAACGAAGAAAAAGAAAAAATAGATAAATTAAAGCCCTTTATAATAGACGATAACGTAGTAAAAAAAGCAAAAAAGGACGTTGTTTTTTTGCACTGCCTTCCCGTCCATAGAAACGAAGAAGTTACCGAAGAGGTATTTGAAAGGTTTGCGCCTATCGTCTTCGAGGAAGCGGAAAACAGGTTGCATGTCCAGAAAGCTATTATGGAAAAAATTTTCGTAGGAGGATAATCTTTTATTATGGCTCAATCAAAAAAGAAAAGCAAAAGTGTAAGTAAAACCAACGGTAAAGACAAAATAGTCCTTGCTTATTCTGGAGGACTCGATACTTCCGTAATTTTAAAATGGCTTATAAATACTTATAAAGCTGATGTTATTGCTTATTGCTGCGATGTAGGACAAAAAGAAGACCTTGCGGCAGTTAAGGAAAAAGCTTTAAAAACCGGAGCTTCGGAAGCTATAGTAGAAGACATGAAAGAAGAATTTGCCGAAAATTATATATTTCCTGTACTCAGGGGAAACGCACTTTACGAAGGCGCTTATTTACTAGGTACATCTATTGCAAGACCTTTAATAGCAAAAAGACAGATAGAAATCGCTGCTCAAAAAGGCGCTAAGTACGTCGCTCACGGCGCTACAGGCAAAGGCAACGATCAGGTAAGGTTCGAACTTGCATATGCCGCCGTTAATCCGGAAATAAAAGTTATAGCGCCATGGAGGGAATGGGATATAGTTTCCAGAGCCGAACTTATAAAATATGCCAAGTATAACGGCATTCCAGTTCCGGTAACCAAGGCGAAACCCTATTCCAGCGATAAAAATCTATTTCATATAAGTTATGAAGGGGGAATTTTAGAAGACTTAGAAAACGCTCCCGAAGAATCTATGTTTGAAATAACGGTATCTCCCGAAAAAGCTTCCGGCAAACCTGAAAAAATAGAAATTGAATATAAAAACGGAAATCCGGTATCATTAAATAAAAAGAAGATGAATCCCTTCAACATTATCGATGCTCTCAATTTAATAGCCGGCAGAAACGCTATCGGGAGGGCGGATATAGTAGAAACAAGAATTACGGGAATGAAATCCAGGGGCGTTTACGAAACCCCTGCCGGAACGGTTTTAAGTTTTGCGCACAGGGTTATGGAATCAATAACTTTGACCGGCGAGGAAATAGAACTCAAAAACAGCCTTGTCCCGCAATATTCAAAGCTTATATACGAAGGCAGCTGGTTCAGCCCAGAATTAAAAGCCGTTCAATCGCTTATCGATTCTACTCAAACCTCGGTTAACGGAACAATAGGCTTAGAACTATATAAGGGAAACATTAAAGTTTTATACAGAAAATCAAAAAACAGCCTTTATTCCCAAAATATCGTTACCTTCGAGGACGATAAAGGTTCTTATTCCCAGAACGACGCAAGCGGATTCATCCACTTAAAATCTTTGCGCTATAAATTAATGTAGTACTGGAATTCAATTCCGGTACTGCCACAAAATGGAAATGAAAGAAAAAAATAAAAATAAAACCGAAAAAACCGGCATCCTTAAACATAATAACTTCGTCAGGGGGCGTTTTAAAGAGGATATATCCGAAATTACCGCTAATTTTACGGCATCTTTGGATATAGACAAAAAACTTGCCGATTTTGACATAGACGGCAGTATCGCCCACCTTTGCGCTCTGAAAAAAGCCGGCATAGTTAACGAAAAAGAAAAAAAAGATATAGAAAAAACTCTTTTAAGAATTAAAAAAGAAATTAAAACAGGCGAATTAATTCTGAATAAAAAATATGAAGATATTCATATGAATATCGAAAAGAGGCTTATTGAACTGCTGCCTTCTTCCGGACCAAAACTGCATACCGGAAGGTCAAGAAATGATCAGGTATCGGTCGATTTCAGGCTTTACGTAAAAAATGAAATTAAGAAAATTGCGGAGGCGCTGATAGCTTTAAGGGAAGAACTTGTTTCTTCCGCCTATTCAAACATAGAAACCGTAATCCCCGGCTATACGCACTTTCAGCATGCTCAGCCGGTATCGCTGGCGCATCATTTGTCCGCTTACTATGAAATGTTTACGAGAGATTTTAAAAAATTAACTTCGTCTTACGAAACCGCCGACGTTTTGACTTTAGGAAGCGGCGCGCTTGCCGGAGTAGATTTTGATATCGACAGGTCTCTCGAAGCAGAAATTTTAGGATTCGGAAAAGTATCCAGAAACAGTATGGATGGGGTTTCCGACAGGGATTTCGCGATAGAATTTAATTTTTCCCTTTCTATGATAGCTATGCATCTTTCCAGATTTTGCGAAGAACTTATTATATGGAACAGTTTTGAATTCGGTTTTATAAAATTAAAAGACGAATTTACGACCGGCTCAAGCATTATGCCGCAGAAAAAAAACCCTGACGTTCTCGAACTGATCAGGGGCAAAACCGGAGGAATAATATCCAATCTTATTTCGCTTTTCATTATGATGAAATCTTTACCTCTTACTTATAACAGGGATATGCAGGAAGACAAGAAACCGGTAATGGAAAGCGCTTCGACGGTTTACGATTCGCTTTCGATATTTAAAGAAATAATAAAAACCGTGGAATTTAATAAGGATGTTATGTCGAAAGTACTTAAAAACGATACTATTTATGCCACCGATATGGCGATGTATTTCGTTAAAAAAGGCTTGCCTTTCAGGAAATCGCACGAAGCGGTCGGCAGAATAGTAAATTACGCGGAAAATAAAGGCAAAAAACTTTCCGAATTATCCCTAAAAGAATATAAAAATATTATAGATATTGCAGATAAAGATATATTTAACATTTTTAATCCGGAAACATCGGTAAATTCTAAAAAAACGACCGGTGGAACCGCATTTAAACAAATAAAAAAAATTTTAAAAGATTATGAAAAAGAAATCAGAAACGATAAGCTATTTTTATTTTCTCTTAAATAAAAAAAGAAATTTTGTATTTTCAATATTTTATGTTTTATTGACTGCAATATCTTTTTTATTATTGTCGGGATGCGCTAAAACGGGCTATCCTCAGCCTCCTAAAATCGTTCCGCCGCATTCTCCGGTTATATTGAAAGCCGAAAAAAATAAAAATATAGTCCGCATAGTTTATCGCTATGTTTACGATTTAAATAGAATTAAAGGTTTTTTAATTTATCGCAGTTATTATAAAAACAAAAAAAACGCGGTTAAGTCACAGTGCAATTCATCAAAACCTTTTGCTTTTCAAAATTTAAATTTTAAAAAAAGATTTAGCTTGCAAAATAGTAAATTTTTTTATAATGTAAATAGTAAAGTTTTAAGAAACGGCTATTATGTTTTCTGCATAAAAAGCGTGGGTAATTTCAATATTAAATCGGATTTTTCTAATTATAAAATCATATTTATTAAAATTAATTAATATGTTATTATAAAAAATAAATTTTATTAGAGGTAAGATGGTATGACCATGCAAATTAAGAAAGATAAACTTAATAAGGCCTTTTTTTTATTAAGTATAATTATTATAGTAATTCTTGCATTTCTGCTTTTACAGAAAAGGTTTGGACTTTATTTTAAGAAGGCTCCGTTTTCGCTAAAGCTGGTAAGGGTTATCGGAGCTGGATATCGTCTTAAAGGTCCGGCCGGCGTTGCATTCGGCAAAAGAAATAATATTTACGTCGTCGATTCGGGTAATTCAAGGATTTTGAAGTTTAACATTAGAGGTCGTTATATTAGGCAGTGGGGAATAGAAGGTAAAACTACAGGAGAGTTCATGGTTCCGCTCTTTGCGGCTGCGCATGGCAATCCGGAAAGAATTTACGTAGTCGATTCGGGCAATTCAAGGATACAGGTTTTTAAGCCAAACGGAGATTTCGCATCTGAATTTGGAATATCTAAAAATCAAAACCGAATGCTTATCCAGCCTACCTGTGTAGCATTTTCCGACGGTAAAATATTTGTCGTGAACTCCGGAGCCGACGATATTATGATTTATTCAAAAAACGGCAATTTTTATGAAAGTATAGGGAATTCTTTAATTAAAAGCAATGAAGGGAACGTTCCTTCAGAAAAAATAAACGGAAGCGGAAGCGCCGTGAAAAAAAACAAAAAAGGCAATAAAAATAAAAAAAATTCAAATTCTTCGAATATTTCAGGTAAAAGTGCTGTTAAAAACTTAACTGTTGCGTTTAAACTTAAAAAACCGGTAAGCATTACCTTTTCAAAGAAATATATTTACGTTTCCGATTACGGTCTTTCAAAAATACTTGTTTTTAACAGGCAGTTCGATTATATAGGCGCTATAGGAATAAAAGGACAGTCGGGGCATAGGCTTTATCATCCGGTCGGTATAGTTTATAGAAACGGTTATCTATACGTAGCTAATTACGGAAGAAGTATTTTAACGGTATTTAAATTAGCCGGCGGCTATAACGTGGTAAAAGCCTACAATTTTGGAACTCCTGGCATAGGCAAAAATAATTTTAATCATGAATCTAATATATCTATGTCTTTAAACGGAAAATATATTGCGATAGCCGACACTAACAACAACAGGGTATTAATATACCGCATATTCGGCAGTTGATTAAATGAAAATCAACGTTGCTATTATAGGCGCAGGTCCGGCCGGTTCTTCGGCCGCGATAGCTTTATCCAAAAAAGGAATACCTAATATTCTCATAGACAAACGAAGAACGATTGGATTGCCGGTGCAGTGCGCCGAGTTTGTTTCTTCCAACATAAATTCATATGTCGATTTGAATTCAATGCTTTCTGCCGTAAACCAAAAAATAAAATATATTTACATTAACGCCGGAAATAAAACTTATAAACTCAGCGGAAACGGCTATATTTTAAACAGGGATATTTTTGATTTAATTCTGTCGGAGAAAGCCGTGCAATTAGGTTCAAAATTGTTTGCGGGTTCAAGGGTTTATAAGATAGACAGGCAAAAAAACTGTATAGAAGTGCTTGATGTTTTAGAAAAAATAGTATATGAAATTTATTATGATTACTTAATAATAGCGGCAGGTCCAAACAATATTTTTAAATCTTATAATTCACATAGAGAATCTTATATTTATGCGGTGCAGATAAAAACGGAACTTTTAAGAAAATTAGATTCGGTATTATGTTATTTCAGGAATTATATACCTTACGGCTATGGCTGGGTTTTTCCTAAAGGCAATCATGCAAATGTAGGCATCGGCGTTGAAAAACCTGTTTCCGATGTTAATCTTTCGGCTTGCTTAAAAAAGTTTGCCGATGAATTAAGAAGCGAAGGGCTTATAGGAAGTGAAGTTATAGAAAAAACAGCCGGATTAGTTCCCATATCCGGACTGAACGATTTAACCGCGGATAATATAGCTTTTTGCGGAGATGCCGGAGGTTTGACTCATCCCGTTACCGGTGCCGGAATTTTAAATGCAATAATATCGGGAAATTTAGCCGGAGATTACGCGGCGGACAGCGTTAAAGCATCTAAAAATTTTTTAAACGATTATAAGGAAGAAGTAGAGTCAATTTTTAAAAAACCTTTTTTAACCGCTTGTGAAAAAAGGTATCGATTATATCCTTTAATGAACGACGAATACGGCATAAGCGAAATTATTAAGTTTCTATGGCCGTCTTTTGAAGAATATTACGTTTAAACGTTAAACCGCCCGATAAACCTTGTTTTATATCTCATAAAGAGTTAAAATTAATAAACGATCAATTTTTAACGAAAAAAATAAAAATATCTTAGACATAATATGTGCTAAGTAAAATATTAATAATAGTTTATAAATAATGTATAAATGCAAAAACTGCGGCACCGTTTCTTTAAAATGGGTAGGAAGATGCCCCGAATGCCACAGTTTTAATACTATGGAAGAAGTTATAACGGCGGAAAATACACCTAAGATTGTAAAGTTTAAAAAAACTCCTCCTCCTGTTTCGCCGGCCACGGTTTTAGACTGGCAAAATTTTCAAAATATAGCAACGATAACAACCGGAATAAAAGAATTCGATTTATCGGTCGGGTCAGGACTCGTAGCGGGGCAGAGCATTCTTATAGGGGGAGAACCCGGAATAGGAAAATCTACACTTATGCTTCAAGTTGCCGAAAAAATTTCCCTGTCCGGGCTTAATACTTTATATATTTCCACGGAAGAATCGTTAAACCAGATTATTTTAAGAGCAAAAAGATTAAAAATAGATTCTAAATCCCTTTTTTTTCAAGCGCTTAACGATATTAACGAGATTTTATATTCTATAGAAAACGGAAATTACGGTTTTGTAATAATAGATTCAATTCAGCGCATAACTATTCCTCAGTCCGATTCTGCTTATGGCAGCGTCAACGGATTGAGGGAAATAGCCCATGAGATTACGTCGCTGTGTCTGAAAAAAAATTGCGGAGTTTTTCTTGTATGCCATGTTACTAAAGAAGGGGGGTTTGCCGGACCAAAAACGTTAGAACATATAGTGGATACGGTTCTGTATTTTGATTCAAGTAAAAGAGATTCATATAGGATTTTAAGATGTTATAAAAACAGGTTCGGTTCTACGGACGAAGTAGGAATATATGAAATGTCGGAAAACGGATTAAAAGGGGTTAAAAATCCGTCGGCTTATTTTACTTCCGAAAGGCAGCCGGATTCGCCGGGTTCGGTTGTAGTGCCGTGCTTAGAAGGAACGAGGGCGATGCTGGTCGAAGTGCAGGCTCTTGTAGTTCCGTCTTATATGCCGGTTCCTAAAAGAGTTTGTCTTGGCATAGATTCAGGCAGGGTTTCTATTATTTCCGCGGTACTTGAAAAAAAAGAAGGAATAAAACTTTCCTCAAAAGAAATTTACGTTAAAATATTCGGAGGCATAAACGTTCAAGAGCCTGCCGTCGATTTGCCGGTAGCGCTTTCGATAACTTCAAGCTACTTGGAAAAACCGCTTCCTCCAAATTTTATAGCCTTTGGGGAGGTAGGATTAACGGGGGAAGTCAGGGGCGTCGGCAATCCCTCTGCAAGGATAAAAGAGGCGTTAAATATGGGTTTTTCCGATGTTTTGCTTCCTCAATCCAACGTAAAAGACGTTAAAGACGTTAAGGGCGTTTCCGCCATAAATCTTCACCCGTTAACAAAATTAAAAAAAATTATTGAATATTTAGTCTAACTAAAATAAAATAAACGTCAGGCAGTTAATAAAATAATTAATTAAAAAATAAAAAAGAGAATCTATTTTGCAAAATATTTCTTTCGATTATATAGAAAACGAATTAAAAAAAGTTGAAGAGCAGTTCGAAAAACATCTTATAACGGAGACGCCTTTAATACACAAGGTTGCCGAATACGTTATTTCAAGCGGAGGGAAAAGAATACGTCCTATACTTCTTATCGTAGCTTCAAAATTATGCGGTTACGACGGGAACGACCATATTTCGCTTGCGGCTGTAATAGAATTTATTCATACGGCTACCTTGCTTCACGACGACGTCGTAGATAACGCTCCGTTAAGAAGGGGTAAGGCATCCGCAAATATTATTTTTGGAAACGAAGCTGCCGTTCTTGTGGGAGATTATTTATTTGCTAAATCTTTTAAAGTATTGTCGGATATTAATAATATAAAAGTTATAAAGTCTTATTCCGACGCAACTACGCTTATGGCGGAGGGGGAAGTAAAAGAATTAGTTAAAACTGCGGATATAAAAACCGGCGAAAAAGATTATTTAGATATAATTATTAAAAAAACGGCCGTTCTTTTTGCATGCGCTTCCGAAGTCGGCGCCATAATTGCCGATAAAGAAGAAAAATGCGCAAAAAAACTTTACGATTACGGCTTAAATATAGGAATTGCTTTTCAGCTTATGGACGATACATTAGACTATATTTCGGATAAAGAATTCGGTAAATTTATAGGCAACGATTTAAAAGAAGGGAAACTCACGCTTCCGCTAATACATGCTATAGAAATGGCAAATCAAGACGAAAAAGAAGTTATTACTAATATAATTTACAAAAAGAGGCTGACATCCAAGGATCTTAGAACGGTTTTGTCGTTGGTTAAAAGTTACGGTTCTATCGACTATACTATATCGAAGGCAAAAGATGCAATAAAAAAAGCAAAAAAGAATCTGGATATATTTCCTGACTCAAAATATAAAAACAGTTTAATCGATATTGCTGATTATATAATAGAAAGGAAATTATAACTTATGAACGACTTTATTTTTAAAGAAAACGAACTTTATTGCGAAAACGTGCCCGTTAAGGAAATTGCCGACAGTGTCGGAACGCCGTTTTATCTATATTCTCTGGCTACTTTACGAAGGCATTTTAACGTTTTCGACGAAAGTTCCAGAGTGTTAAATTCTTTAGTGTGCTACAGTGTTAAAGCTAATTCAAACATCGCTATACTTAATTTTTTATTTAAAATGGGCTGGGGCGCGGATATAGTTTCCGGCGGAGAACTTTTCAGGGCAATTAATGCGGGCGTAGATACCGGAAAAGTGGTATATTCCGGTGTAGGAAAGACTGAAGCCGAAATAGAATATGCGATTAAATCTAATATTCTTATGTTTAACGTGGAATCCCTGCCCGAAGTTTTTCTCATCGATAAAGTAGCCGGCAGGTTAAATACTAAAGCAAGAATATCTTTCAGAATAAACCCTAACGTCGATCCTAAAACGCACCCTTATATATCTACCGGCCTTAAGAAAAATAAATTCGGCATAAGCATAAAACATGCTGTTTCTGCGTACGAAACGGCAAAGGAATTGAAAAATATAGACGTAATAGGGCTTGACTGCCATATAGGCTCGCAGTTGACAGAAATATCCCCTTTTAATGATGCAGTAGAAATAATAAAGGAACTTTTAGGCAGAATTACCGCTAAAGGTTTCGATATTAAATATCTGGATCTTGGAGGCGGACTCGGCATAACTTACGAAAATGAAATGCCGCCCCATCCTTCTACTTATATGAATTCTATTAAAAATATATTGAAAAATTACGGCGGAACGGTTATTTTCGAACCGGGCAGATTAATTGTCGGAAACGGCGGAATATTCGTCGCCAAAGTTACATACGTCAAAGACACCGGAAGTAAAAACTTTATAATAACCGACGGCGGCATGAACGATTTAATCAGGCCTGCTCTATATGAGGCTTATCATGAAATAGTGCCGGTTATAAAAAAAGAAGGGCCTAAAATTAAAGCAGATATTGTAGGTCCTATTTGCGAATCCGCCGATTTTTTCGGAAAAGACAGAGTTTTAAATTCGGTTTCGGATGGAGATTTAATTGCGGTATTCAGCGCAGGCGCTTACGGTTTTTCGATGTCTTCCAACTATAATTCAAGGCCCAGGTCGGCAGAAGTACTCGTCGATAAAGATGAATTTTATATAATTAGAAATAGGGAAACATACGAGGATTTAATAGATAAAGAAATTATACCGGAAAACATAAAATAATCAGATATTGCTTTGCACATAGATAGCCATTAGTCATTGCGAGCCTCAGCGAAGCGATATTTTTTAACAAATAAATAAAAAAGGAGTTTTAAATATGTTTAAAGGAGTTTTCACGGCAATAGTAACGCCTTTTAAAGGCGGCAAAATAGACGAAAAAGCGCTTAGAAAACTGATAGAATTTCAGATAGAAAACGGAGCGGCGGGAATTGTTGCGTGCGGAAGCACCGGCGAATCGGCTACGCTTTCGTTTGAAGAGCATATAGATGTTATTAGGATTGCTGCCGAAGCGGCTGAAGGCAAAATTAAAGTTATAGCCGGAACCGGTTCTAATAATACGGTAGAAGCCGTTCATCTTGCAAAAGCTGCAGAAAAGTTTAAAATAGACGGACATTTGCAAATTACTCCTTATTATAATAAACCTACGCAGGAGGGGCTTTTCCTTCACTTTAAAACGGTAGCCGCCAGTTGTTCCAAACCTGTAATTCTTTATAACGTTCCTACCAGAACGGCGGTCAATATTCTTCCCGAAACGGTATTGAGGCTTGCAGAAATTGACAATATAACAGGAATTAAAGAAGCAAGCGGTTCTTTGGAGCAGGCAACGGCTATTTTGAGAAAAGCGCCTGAGAAATTTTGCGTTTTATCCGGCGATGATGCGCTTAC
>JAKAQP010000012.1 GCA_021822485.1 bacterium | reverse complement strand
AGATTATTTTTGCGGAAAATTCAGATTATGAAAGATATTTAAATAATGTTTTGGAATTAAAAGCGAAATTCGATATAAAAGTTTTTGCCTACTGTCTTATGACAAATCACGTACATCTGCTTTTACAGCCGGGGAACGACGCATATAAAGTCCCGCTTTTTATGAAAACTCTATCAGCAAGAACTACCCGTTACTTTAATATACTGGAAGGAAGAACAGGCACTCTGTGGGAAAGCAGATATAAATCAAGTCCGGTTCAAAAAGAATATTATTTGTTGAATTGCTGCCGATATATTGAATTAAATCCTATAAGGGCAGGCATTGTGAATCATCCTATCGAATATAAATGGTCAAGTTTTTCAGAAAGAATGACTTATGGAATAAATGACGATACAGATATAAAAATAGGAATAAAAGAAATTAAAGAAATAAAAATGAATGATGAAGAAGAAAACGCACGAATATTAGATTTAGATAAGGTATTTTTAAGTCTTGGAGAAACTGGCGAAATAAGATTAAAAAATTATGAAAAATTCATTGGCGAAACTAGTCCGCCCGAAGAAATTAGTTTCTTAAGAGATTCCGTAAAACGCGGCCAGTTAACCGGAAATTCCATATTCGAAGAAGCAGTTCAACGTATCTTAGGTATTAGAATAGAAAGACGCTCGCAAGGAAGACCGTTTAAAAAAGATTTTAACAAAAAAATGCGGGAAATAAAAAATAAAAAAAACAATTAATTTTTTATTTCCTCTAACACTTAGGGAGTTAGAGAATAAGTAAATCAAACCACTTTATTTGATTGCATGCGCCGTAAATTCATAGTCATTCAAAAACATAAATTATTAATTTAATGATTAAGTTAATTTATTTATACATTATTTACGAAAAATAATCAAGTTTACATATCGGCAGTTATGAGACATAAAAAAACTCCCGACCACTTTAAAACGTAGTCGGGAGTATGAGAATAAATAAATCTGACACCTTTATTCTCAATCGGCAAGGCTTCTGAAAACTTCGAGAGGGTTATAAAACTTGATATTAGAACAATAGAGTTTCTTGAGGCAAATCTGAAAGAAATAACAGATTCGTTTGTAGAAGAAATAAAAAAAACAAATAGATAAAAACAAAAAAAGGACTTATTGGATAAATACCAATAAGTCCTAAAATGCAGATTTAACAAATGGTTCAGGAATTAAATAATATAGTTGACTTTATTCGTATTCAGCGGGATTAGAATGCGAAGTCAAGACCTGAGTCAAGTGTATTAAATTGAGTATGATTTGTTATTGTATATCCTAAATATAAATGAGCATTATAAGCTAAATTATATTCAGCTTGCAAAGCAAATGCATCCTTTATACCGTCATTAGTACAATTACCACTGACATATCCTGTACCGTATAAATTCGAATTTGAACAGCTAGTGTTTAATGTATCATTAAATGCTTCCTGTGCGTTTTTATGCGACCATGAATATGTTGCATAATCAGCCATCAACATCAAACCTTTACCAACCTGCGGAAATAAATATCTTCCGTAAACTTCAAAGTCAGAATAACCGTTCGATGTATTGTCTATGCCTGTTGTACCGTTAAAAGCATTAGGTCCGCCGGAATAGTTGCTTGGAGCATAAGGATTAGAATCATTCTGTTCCATCCATGTCAAACCAAGTTCGTAAATGTCGTTAGCTAAATCAACGTCAACGCCGTTAACCATAATTCTATCCGTCCATGAAGCGCCATGAACTTGAAGCGGTTCTGCGACTGTTGCTCCGTAGTAGCCAAATTCTAACTGACCGACAGGAACAGGATAATATTCTTTTAATTGATAAGAATATTCCATTGCGTTGGATGTCCCGCTTCCAGTAGCTTCACCATTAGATACGCTATATTTAGTTAAGCTATTATTCAATGAAGGAGTTCCTGAGTCATTCGTCATTGTTACTTTATACCACAAATGATAACCCGGGGTACCGTATAAAGCTAACCCTTCATTTCTGGCATGAATTAGGTTACCAGTTTCACCGTCATAACCGACATTCAATCCTTGACCATTGCCAACCGGCCCTGCCACATTATAAAACGGCATCTGTCTGTAAAAATAAGGACTTGCGGTTGTTACCTGACCTATTTTCAAATTTAATAGATGGGGAGCAATTCCAAATCCGCTTCCTATTCCGTTTAAAGACGCAAATATCTGTTTTTGCGAAAAAGCTGGGTGTGGATTTTGGGCTGTTGATGTTGATGAATTATAATGAACATAAAATGAAATTGAATTTGCAAACGGAGTATAAACCTTAAATGCTCCGGCTGAAACTAAATCAGCCTCTGCGGTAAACGCATCTGCATCTGTTTGAGGTGAAACATTTTCATTTCCGTTGTGCGTATAACTGATAATCGGTTCAATCATCACAGGAATCGGCCATGGATTCGGAAGTGCTAATCCGTTAGAAATCTGCGTTGCGTCCGCAGGAGTTCCGTTTGTGCCCGGAAGTCTGAAGCCGTTTCTCCAGAATGCTCTTCCGAACGGGTTAAGGTTTGGGAATACCGTATGACAAACTGCGCACGAAAAGTGATACTTTTGTGCGAAAGCCGGAATAGCGTTTGCTTTCTTGGGGACCATTGCAAATGATACTGCCAAGACGAACAAAGCTACGAGTGTAACTGCTAATGACTTTTTCATAACTTTCCTCTCTTCTTAAAGTTAAAATAAAATTAAAATTAAATTAGAACTTGTTTACTTTTTAAATCATTGCTAATCACTGCTCAACTACTTATACATTACTACATAATAAAATTTTTAAATCTTTCTCCTTTTTCACCTCCTTCAAAGATTTTTATATGTTAATTTTTTAATCAGCTTTTTTATTCCGCTTTATTCACTTATATCTATATTTATATATCTAAACTTAACTCTTGTCAACTTATTTTTGACATATTAGTTTCATTTAAATATTCGGCATTATAATTCATAATTTATATAATTAATTATAATGCCGAAATTTCATATGTCAAGTGTTTTTAACGTTTTTTTATTTCAGCGAATCCAAATAAGACGCAAGTTCAAAGAGTTCTTTTTTGTTTAGCATTTTATGGTCGGGCATAATAGCCATATACGTCTTTCCGTTAATCTTCACCATAGAACCAGATTTGAAGTGCTTAGACGGAGTCGCAATCTGGACTTCGATCCATTTTATAGAATGTTTTGCAAGTCCTTCTTTTGAAAGGTTTGGACCTATGGTTCCGCCTTTTTTGCCTATTCTATGGCAGGCAAAACAGTCTATTCCTTTTTTGTGCGAATGAATAAGCTGATTTCCAAGCTGTGCCGCCGATAATTTTACCGGAGCGGTTATTGCGTGAACCGCAAAGTAGCCGAGTACTATGACGAGTACTACGAATATTACCGTTATTCCTTTTTTCATAAAACCCCCCTTAAAAGAATATATTGAATTTAAAAATTTTATTACTGGATGAGCCGTCTAAATGCCGACGACCTTAAACCATACCCGTCTGCGCGGGAATGACAACAAAATTAGTAATCGAATTTCAATAAAACGTTTACCGTATGAGGTTTAAGTTTTTCAGCCCCATTTAAAAAGGAAAGCTCGGCAAGAAACGCCGTATCGACGACTTCGGCGCCGAAACTTTCGGCGAGTCCTATGGTTGCAATAGCCGTTCCGCCGGTTGCAAGAACATCGTCGGCAATAATTACCCTGTCGCCCTTTTTTAAAGCGTCTTTATGTATTTCGAGGGTTGCGCTTCCGTATTCGAGGTCGTAGCTTAAGGACGTGCATTCGTATGGAAGTTTACCGGGTTTTCTGACCATTATGACACCTGCGCCGAGCCTATAGGCTATTGGAGCGCCAACAACGAAGCCCCTTGCTTCTATGCAGACTACGTAATCTATTTTTTTTGAAATATACGATTCGGTTAAAGAATCTATTGCGTATGTAAATGCTTTTGCATCGGCAAGCAGAGGCGTAATATCTTTGAAGTTAATTCCTTTTTTTGGAAAATCCGGTATTTCGCGGATAAACTGTTTTAGGTCCATTAAACTTGTTTAATCTCCGTATAGTTTACTTGTTTCTTCTTTACGACAGTTAATTATATATTTACGAAAACTAATTGTCAAGACTGAAAAACGTGCATATGCCAAAAACTTCCCTCGCAATGACTGCTAATACATCCTGCTTTTAGCTTTTAAATGTTTAATCATTTTTTTAGCGTTAAAATCTTTCATAAGATATAAATAATATGTTCTGACGGGTTTGAATTTTAAGTATATGTCGAGGCGTCCTATTTTTTTTATGGATTTGAAATAAGGAGCGTAGGTTTTTACGGGATTAATCATATATTTGTCGTCCATAATAAAAAGGGCGTTCTCTCCGTTGATTTTATTTAAATTCTGCCAAAGGTCGTACTGGTTAAGAAAACCGGATATGTTGTAAATATTGCCGTCGGGCCTGTATCCGCCGTAATAGACGAGTTCGTCGGCTATAGCATAATGATGCGTAAGGATAAACAGGGGGGCGTCGACGGATTTATAGCCTTTATAAACTATCCCGATATATTTGGCGGCGTGCTTCCAGCCTAAAAGGTCGTTCGTTATATCGGCGGTCGAAGGTTTGCCCGGGATGTGCGGTATTACGGAAAACGCTCCGCCTTTTTTAAGGCGTTTTTCTTTGTCTATATAACGAATTATTTTACCTACCGGTATCGAGTTATAGTAAATCTGGTTATAAAGTACGTAGGACAGAAAAAAACCGAAAAAAATAGCAAAATAAACGTAATATCTTGTTATTTTTTTTCCTGCGATAAGGGCTTCTGCAGCATAGCCCATAATCGGGAATGCGGCGAGGTAGCCGATGTCCGGCCAGTGGACGAGTATTCTGTGCGAGTAGCCGTTAAATACGAAAAATAAAAGGATAGGGAGCGATAAAGAAAGAGAAAAAAGCAAGGGTTCTAATAAATTTTGCTTTTCGCTGGGTAAATAAAAAAGATATACCACCTTTATTATTGCATATATAAACGCTCCAATAAGAAATATGTATATAAAGGGGGTAATAACAAGAACCTGACCGAGCCAGCCGGCTAAAAGAAGCGGCAAGCCTGGGGTAGGATGAGAAAAACCGTGCGAAAGCTGAAACCTGAAAGAAATAAAGTTATGAACGGCATTCCAGTATATAACGGGCGAAAATACCAAAAGAGCGGCGGCAAGGGTCGCGTAAGGATAAAAAGTTTTAAGGTAATGCCTGTTCCGCTTAGAAAGAAGCAGGTACAAAAGCACCGCAGGCGGAATAAGAGCTGCAGTATATTTGCTAAGGAAAGCGAGTCCAAGGAAGATGCCGGAGATAAACCAATAAGTCGAAACAAAGGGGGCAGATAAATTTTGCTTTTCGTTGCGGAAATGAAAAAGATCTGTCCACTTTGTTTCGCCATTTTTTTCCACCGCTTTATAAAAAAATATAAAGAATAACAGAATAAAGAATAAAAGCGGGGCGTCGGGGAGCATCATGACGGAAAGAACCATACCGAATATGACGGCGGAAAGGTAAAAAAGAAACGAGAAAAAAGCGGCGCGCCTGCTTTTGAATAAAATATAAGTCAGATAATATATTAAAAATCCGTCGAAAAAAGAAAATACGATAGAGCCAAGACGGACGGAAAGCTGGCTTTTACCGAAAAGAGCGTCCGCAAGGCATATAACCCAGCCGACAAAAGGGGCGTCGTCGAGATAACCGAGAGACGGCTTTAAAGACCACGCGTAGTAGTGGGCTTCGTCGTTGCCGAGGTTTAAGGTCGATGCAAGATGAATGTGGACTATAAGGGCAAAAACTGAAACGGCGGTTAAATAAATCTCGTATTTATATTTGTTATATTTTTTTATAAACGAACTCAATTCTCTTCCTTTTCTTCCGCGGCGGACGGTTTGCCGCCTTCAAAACCCGATTCTGCTGCCATCTGCCTGAGCTTTTTTAAGGCTTTTACTTCTATCTGCCTTATTCTTTCTTTTGTAAGCCCGAATATTCGCCCTACTTCGTTTAAGGTGCGGGGCTTTTCGTAGTTAATACCGTATCTTAAAATTATAATGCTTCTTTCCTGCTTTGAAAGCCTTAAAAGCCAGCTGTTTAAAAGATTCAGCGTTTCTATTTTATCGAGTTCGTCGAAAGCAGAATCCCTGCTTTCATCAGCTTTTATTAAATTTGAGAAAGAATTCGACTGATTTTCTTCGTCTTCGCCTCCGGAATATACGGCGTCCAAAGAATAAATGTTACCCACTAAACTCATAATTTTTTGGAGTTTCGATTCTTTTATCCCCATGCGTTTGGCTACTTCGCCCATGTTTGGAGCCCTTTGGATTTCGGAAGTTATTTCTTTTACCGCCCTTGAATACTTATAAACGTTTTCTGATATATGGATTGGAAGCCTTACTACCCTGCCGGAATTCAATATTCCGCGCTCTATGGTCTGCCTTATCCACCATATAGCGTATGTAGAAAACCTGAAACCTGATTTTGGTTTGTATTTTTCTACTGCTTTTATAAGACCAAGGTTTCCTTCCATTATTAAATCTTCAAAAGACAGTCCTCTTCCGAGAAATTTTTTCGCGACGCTTATTACGAGTCCTAGATTGGATTTTATCATTAAATCCCTCGCCTCTTCGTCGCCTTCCCCTATTTTGATAGCAAGTTCGTATTCCTGATCTTTCGTTAACAGAGGATATTTTTTAAGGTATTTAAGATAATGGCTTGAAATTGTATTTTCTTCGGACCTTAACGAATTATCGGAAACTCTGCCGTATTCTTCGGCATAACCGTCTTGAACGTCTGCGCCGTCTATAACGGCTAAAGATTTTTCAGAAACCGCATCTTTGGCTGGATTTTTGCGCTTCATAACCGTTTTTTCCTATTAATTTAACGAAGTTAGCAGGAGCTATATTTTTGGCAACTATCGCTCCGTTTTTCTTTTCTATTACGCAAATCGACTGCGTGCCGTTTTGTTCTATCGGCACCACCATAATGCCGCCTTCGGCAAGTTGTGCGAACAAAGGGGCAGGAATATCGGGAGAACAGGCGGTTATCATTATTCTGTCGTATGGAGCATATTCGCCGTAGCCGATGGAGCCGTCGCCGACTATAAAAATTATATTATGCAGATTTAATGATTCGATAACTGTTCTTGCCTGCATTGATAAATCCCTTATGCGTTCTACGGTAAAAACAGAAGCGCCAAGAAGGGAAAGAACGGCGGCCTGGTAACCGGAACCAGTGCCTATTTCCAAGACTTTATGGCTTTTATCGACTGATAGAGCCTGAGTCATAAGAGCGACGGTATAAATACTGGAAATAGTCTGGTTATGCCCTATCGGCAGGGGCGACTCTCCGTAGCACATATCGGAGTGCCTGAAAGGCGGAGCGACGAAAGATTCGCGGGGAATTTTCGCGATTGCGCCCAAAACGGCGGATGAATCAATACCCTTGGATGATAGACCGTTTATAATTTTTCCGTTTATAATTTTTGCATTCATATCGAAAAATCTATATTTTTTAATTTTTCCATAGCTTTGTAATTAGTCATGTCTAAGTGGATAGGCGTGACGGAAATAAGTCCGCTATGCACCGCTTCGTAATCGCTGTCTTTTATATCCTCGAAAGTGATATTTTTACCCCATATCCAGTAATATTTTCTTCCCCTAGGGTCGGTTTTTTCGACAACGAAGTCCTCGAAATAACGTTTTCCTTGTCTGGTAATACGGTATTCGAAAGGATTCTTTTCTTTTTTTATTATAGTCTGGGGAATATTTACGTTTAAGAGGGTATTTTCCGAAAAACCGGTTTTATAGAAAACGGAAGCAAGGTTTGAAACAAACTCGGAAGCTTTAACGAAAGAGGCTTCCAGGTCTTCTTCGAGAGAAGCGTCTTTTGGAAGATAACCTCCTCCCCTGTTAACCACCAAAGAAACGGCGATGGATTTGATTCCCATAACGGCTCCTTCCATGGCGGCGGATACCGTTCCGGAATATATAACGTCGTCGCATATATTGCCTCCGTAATTTATTCCGGAAATGACGAGGTCGGGCTTTGTTTTCATTATGGAGTGGACGCCGATATTTACCGCATCCGTCGGCGTGCCGTCCACAGAAAATACGTTTGGTTTAATTTCATTTACTCTTAATGGTCTGTCTATGGTGAGCGAATGGGAACTTGCGCTTCTTTCTCTGTCTGGCGCTACTATAGTTACGTCGTACTTTTTTTTTAATTCTTCGTATAATATGTTTATGCCGGTTGCATAAACGCCGTCGTCGTTGGAAAGGAGTATATTCAAGTTTAATATCCCGTCATTCTTGATTTAATGAATGTTTTTAGCGAATTAAGTTCATGACGGACCAATTCTATCGTTTCGTGCGCTTGTCCGCCGCCGGAATTTAAAACGCCTCCGTTTTCATCGGCGCGTTCAGCTGTAATTTCTGCCGCATTCTCCTCGCCGCCGTATAATTTGCGTTTTAAAGCTTTTCTTGCGCCTTCTATGGTAAATTTTTTATCGTATAAATAGTCTTTTATAAGAAGAAGTTTCTCGATATCCGAACTGGAATAGAGCCTGTGGCTGCTTTTTGATTTATAAGGCTTTAAAAAAGAAAATTCGGTTTCCCAGTATCTGATAACGAACGGTTCGACGCCTATTTTTTTGGCGGCTTCGCCTATTTTGTAAAAATATTTTTCATCTTGAGCGCTGTTTATCGGAACTTGCATTTTTATATTTTTTGTTTACTTCCGATTTAAAAACTACAGAAGGCTTAAATTTTACGACCTTTCTTTCGCTTATAATAATAGTTTCTCCGGTCTGCGGATTTCTGCCTTTTCTCGCTTTTTTCTCTTTAATCGTAAAATTCCCAAAACCGTTAAGCTTTATGGTTCCGGCTTCTTCTATTTCGGATTTTATAAGTTCAAAGAACGAATCGACGTACTGCGCGGATTCCACGGTCGGCAAACCAACCTTTGAACGCACTTTTGAAGTTAAATTTGCCCTGGTTAAAGCCATAAACAATATTCTCCGGAATTAATCGTTTTAATTATTTAGGCCGCGATAGCGTCTTTTACTATGCCCGCAAAAGCCGACGGATCGGAAAGAGCTATTTCGGATAAAACCTTTCTGTTTAAATCTATGCCTTTTCTATTAAGCGCATTTATAAATTTTGAATAGGAAATTCCGTTTTCTCTGCATGCGGCGTTTATCCTGACTATCCACATACCTCTGAATTCTCTTTTTTTGACTTTTCTGTCTCTGTAAGCATAATTAAGCCCTCTGTTCACGGCTTCGTTTGCGGACTTAAAAAGCCTGCTTCTTGCGCCGTAATAACCTTTGGCCGCTTTCAATACTCTTTTGTGTCTTTTTTTAGTTAAAATACCTCTTTTTACTCTCGGCATTATACTGCTCCTTATAATAGCTTATTATATTTATAAATTCTGAATTTTAAAGATACGGTATTAATCTTTTTACGTTAAGGGAGTCCATTGAATTAACTACCGACGATTTTTTAAGCCTGTTTTTCCTGCCGCGTTTTTTCGACGTCAGTATGTGGCTCTTGTTTGCTTTATGATGAACTACGAGTCCGGTCGCCGTTACTTTAAATCTTTTTTTTGCGCCTTTTTTAGTTTTTATTTTTATCTTTGCCATTTTAATAAACCCACCCTTTTAAATTTATTTTAAATTTTTATTAACGTTTTTTATTATTTATTTAATTGATATATATATTATTATGACGTTTTTTCCGGCTCTTTAGTCTTTTCCGTTTTAACTGCGTCTTTTTCCGCAGTCTTTTTAGCCGTTTTAACCGGCGCTATAACCGTGCTGAACGTCCTTTTGACATCGGGCTTAATAGGAAACTCCGGAACCCCGAACTCTTTTAAATCTTCGATAGCTTTCAGTATTACCTTGATTCCCAATTCCGTATGGGCAAGTTCTCTGCCTTTAAACGTCACCGTAAGTTTAACTTTGTTTCCGTCTTTCAGAAAAGAAAGGGCATTTTTTAATTTAAAGTTGTAATCGTGTTCGTCGGTATTAGGCCTGAATTTAACTTCTTTTAAATGTATAACGACCTGTTTCTTCTTGGCTTCCTGAGCTTTTTTGTTCTGCTCGTATTTGAATTTGCCGAAATCCATTATCCTGCATACGGGAGGAACGGATTCTTCGGAGACTTCCACCAGATCGAGAAGTTTTTCTTTTGCAAGTTTGATGGCTTCATATAAAGGCATTATGCCTGCCTGCCTGCCGTTTTCGTCGATAACTCTTACCTCTTTTGCCCTGATACTTTCGTTTATATACGTTCTGTTATTTTTCTGTATATTAATTTCTCCTTTTTTATTTTTTTAATTTTTTGCGTTAGCTTTAAATTATTGCATAATTTAAGAGCCGTGTCAACATTCTTTTATTCCGCATATCTACTTTTCGGGTATCTTGTTTTGAGAATATTCAGATAGCGGGCTTCCATTTTTTTATTTCCGAGATTTTTATAGCAGACCGAAAGATAATAAAGTGTTTTAGGTATAATAGGAACGCCGTCCCTCCCGTACTGCTTTAATACCGTTTTAAACATATATACCGCCGGTTTCCAGATGCTTGCATTGTAATAGTAAAGTCCCGTAAAAAAGGTGTTTTCGGAAAGTTTTATATTAATAAGCTTAATATATTTAAAAGATTTTTTTGAATATTTTGAATAAGGGTATTCCGATATAAGTTTTTCAAAAACATTCTTTGCTTTTTTAAGGGGGGTTTGATTTCTGCCTACCGCCAAATTTCTTTTGTAATACGACATGGCTTCGTAATACATTGCAAAAGTAACGTATTTGGAACGCGGATGCAGATGTATAAAATCTAAATAAGCGCCTGCGGATTCGATATATTTTCCTTCAAGATAGTAAACGTCGCCGAGCCTTATTTCCGCAATTTCCGTTTTACCGTAAGCCGGATAATTTTCTACAAGGGCTTTAAAATTTTTTGCGGCGCCGTTATAATTTTTAACGTGAGAATCGTGCATGGCTTTGCCGTAATAAACGTCGGGCGGCAAAATATTTTTCTTTACGTTTTTACCGCATCCGGAAAGCATAACCGAAAATACTGATATTGCGGCAATAATAGAGATTAATAAAGTTAGTTTTTTCATTTTACAATTTGTGATGGGGACAGAATTGAATTCTGTCCCCATAGTTAGTTAAGCAACACACTTCCTTTAGAAAGACGTATATTCATTTTAACATTATATAAATAATCGTCAACATATATTTTTAAAGGAACCATGCTTGTATTTGCGCCGGAGCCTTTTAAAACGTAATCTTTAAAACGTACCGATTCTATTTTTTTTCCGTTTTTAACCGAAGTTACGGAACGGATAAGGTATTTTTTTGAAACGCAAATATAATAGCCTTGTTTTCCGCCGTATGCAAAAAAGAAACCTTTTTCTGTATTGTAGAAAACTTGCGATTTTTTTATTTTATTAATTTTATCCATAAAAAGCAAAATTTTAAAAACTTTTAACAGTCTTTCGTAATTTTGGGTTTTATCGTTAATTTTAACCTTATATTTTTTATCTAAATTTATCGATTTAATTTTGCCGTCTTTGGGATTTAAAAAAACGGCTTCCGTCCCGTTTTTCGTTTTAATTATTTTTGCGTAAAAAAGAACATCGCCGTACATATCTAAAATCATAAAGTTTATGTACTTTCCGGCTATATATTTATAGATACCGGCCTGCTCTATGGCAAAACCGCCGTTAGATACCGTTAAACGCAGTCTTCCCGATAACCCGCGGAAAGTTCCGTAATTTTTAATAAGTCCCGCCAGAACTTCTTTTCTGCTTTTATATGCGGCGGGTTTTTTACTATAAGGTTTAACCGCCGTCTTTACGTTTACGGCACATCCGCTGAAAAAGAAAGACATAAATATTAATAAGACGGCCATCGATGCCGCCGCAGTTTTCTTGCTCATAACAATACCGACTCAACGATTTTTTCTATTTCGTCTAATTTTGAAACATCCTGCGTTCCGCCCTGAGAAAAATCCTTTTTGCCACCGCCTTTTCCTCCGGTTTCCGAATTAATGCGTTTTATAACGGCGGATGCGTCTATGGAACCTTTTGCAGATACGATGTAAATCAACTTTTCGTCTTTAATATTAGATATCAAAACTACAACGGAATCGCCTTCGGGAAAATCGCGCCTTGAACTTAAGGCGTTTACAAGCTCTTTTAATTCTTCGCCTGAAACGTTGCCGAATTTTGAAATTAAATATTTAAATCCGCCTGAGGCCGCCATGCCTGTTTTAAAAGATTTTATAAGACGCTCGGATTCAAAAGAATTGAGTTTCGACCTGAGTTCCTCGTTGGTTTTTTCAAGCAGTTCGTAATCGTAATACAGTTTTATTATTCTGTTGTAAACTTCGGATTTGGAAGTATTCAGAAGCTTGGCGATATTAACTATATTGTCCTCTTCCACATACAAGTAGTCGAGATAATTAAAACCCGTAACGGCTTCTATGCGCCTTATGCCGGAAGCAACCGAAGATTCTCCGGTAATCTTAAAAAATCCAATTTCTCCGGTTCTCGAAACATGAGTGCCTCCGCAGAATTCTTTCGATGCCGTTCCCATGGACACAACCCTTACGGTATCTTCGTATTTTTCGTCGAAAAAGTGAAGGGCGCCGGAATTTAAAGCGGTTTGAACGTCAAGCTCGTGCGTTTTTATTTCAAGGTCGGCAAAAATATATCCATTGACTAGAACTTCCGCTTTCCTTATTTCTTCGTCTGCCAAAGGCTTGCCGTACGAAAAATCAAATCTGAGCCTTTCCGAATCTACGAACGAACCCTGCTGAGTTACGCGGCTGCCGAGTATCTCTCTTAGTGCGGACTGAAGAAGATGAACAGCGCTGTGATTTGCCGCAGTTTTTTTTCTTAATTCCGCATCGACCGAAAAACTCGCCATTACTGGAAAAATCGGCGGGGCAAGCAATTCTTCGGCGGCGGCGGCGCCCAGATTCTGTTCCGCATCCTTCATGCTTTCGGTAAATATTCTTGCATAATGAAGGATGACCCCGTTTTTGGTTTTAAAGGTATCGGAAACCGAGGCGGATAAGGAATATTTTTCGTAATTAAACGTTATAGTTCCTCTGTCGCCTGATTGACCGCCTCCTTCAGGATAAAAAGGGGTAATATCCGAGGCTATATAATAAAAACCGCCGTCTTCTATGTTTTCGGCAGGTTTGCCGTCTTCGTCGAATATGCCGGTAATATCGGCGGAAACGGCGTTTTCTATATTGCCGTATCCTCTAAAAAACGATTTAGGTACGCCGGGGGCGGTTTCTGGAGCTCCGTTTTTTTCTTTTTTCTTTTTTGAACCTTTTTTCTGAAGTTCCATTAATTCGTCGTAAGTTTTTAAATCTACCGAAAAACCGTTTTCTTCAGCCATATCTATTGCTATATCTACCGGAAAACCTTTTTCGTCATATAATTTAAATAAGAAATCGCCGGGAACTACTTTCTGCTTTTTCTCTTTAAGTTCTATAACTTTTTCTTCCAAAAGTTTAATTCCCTGCCCTACGGTATCGTTAAACCTTTCGTACTCTTCTGAGATTATTTTCTCAAAAACCGCAAGACCGTCGGCGGCTTCGGGATAAAATCCGCCCATAATTATTACCACAATATTGCCGAGATATTTCAGGTTATCGAGACTTATGCCGAGCTTTAAAGAATATCTGATCAATCTTCTTAAAATTCTCCTGAATACGTAGCCTCTGCCTTCGTTGGAGGGAAATACCGATTCGGCGGATAAAAACACCGAAGTCCGTACATGGTCGCTGATAACCCTTGCGGCCGTATCGTACGCTTCGTCTCCGCCGTTGTATCGTTTTCCGGTAACAGCGTCTATCTCTTTTATATAAGGAGTAAAAACGTCGGTATCGTAGTTTGATTTTACGTTCTGTAAAATACGCAGTATGCGCTCAAGCCCCATTCCCGTATCAATAGAGGGACGCGGCAATTTTGAAAGGCCTCCTTTTTTGTCTCTGTTAAATTCCATAAAAACGAGATTCCATATCTCTAAATACCTGCCGCAATCGCAATTAATATCGCAGTCCGCATGTCCCGCTTCCGAATAGCCGGTATCGTAAAATATTTCGCTTGAATAGCCGCACGGACCTGTCTCTCCCATCTGCCAGAAATTTGTTTCGTCGCCGAGCCTGTATATTTTATTTTCGTCGAAACCTACGGTATTTTTCCAGATATTATAACCGTCTTCGTCTTTATCGTTTACGGTAACGTATATTTTGTCGAGGTTGAGTTCCAATACCTCTTTTATAAATTCGTACGCAAACAAAACTGCATCTTTTTTAAAATAGTCTCCGAAAGAAAAATTTCCGAGCATTTCAAAAAAAGTGTGATGGCGGGAAGTTTTGCCGACGTTTTCAAGGTCGTTATGTTTGCCGCCTGCGCGCATGCACTTTTGAACGGTTACGGCTCGCGGTACCGGCGCTTGAGCAACGCCCGTAAAATAGTCTTTAAACTGAACCATTCCGGCATTAGTAAACATTATGGAGTCGTCGCCTGCAGGAATTAAAGACGAACCCGGAATAGGCGCATGTCCTTTTTCCGTAAAAAATTTAATGAATATTTCCCTAAGTTCGTTTGATTTCATAATATTTTGTGGCAGGGACGGAATTGAATTCTGGCACCGCTGTTAGTTAATAAAATCTTCTATTATTTTAGAGGAAAATCCTCTGCTCTGCAAAAAATCGTAAAGTTTCTTTTTATATATCAGTTCGTTTTCCCTGTATTTTATCAGGGAAACTTTCTTTTTGTCCACCGCTTTAAGCATCACGGAACGTTCTTCGTCTTCCGTGTAAAAAGTTTCGATAAGCTTGTCTATAATATTTTTGTTTATTCCTTTTTTATAAAGTTCATAACTTAATTTTATTCTGCCGATAAGCCTTTTTTTTCCGCTTTCTATAAGTCTTTCCGCAAATTCCTCGTCATTTAAGTATCCGTATTCTTTTAGTTTCTTTAATGCTTTGCCGGTATCTTCCGTAGAAAAGCCTTTTTTGATTAATTTTTCGGCAAGCCGTTTTTCGGAATAAGACCTCGCGGACACGAGCTTCAAAGAGTAATCCTGCGCCGATGAGGGCGTTTTAGACTTTCTTTTAGAAATATTTTCCTGCGATATTTTCAAAGAGAATGCTCCAATAATATATTATATAGCGCTATACTTCAATATCATGCGCATAAACATACCTGCGGTTACGTGTTCCAGTAAGAACCCGAACCGCCTGAAGCCCCCGCAGTTCCCGTTCCGGACGGTCTTGTTCCGGCGGCGCCGGAAGTTTTGCCGCTCTCAGCGGAGTCTGCCTTAATCCCTGCGCTTATATCGTCGTCGGAAGCGTTTACTCCGGATATTAACAGGGCAAGGTCGTTCGGCGAGGTGGACTCCGCAAGAGCATCTTCGTATGTTATCAAGCCCTGTTTATAAAAATTGTAAAGAGACTGGTCGAAAGTCTGCATCTCGTACTGTATATTTCCGCTTTTTATGAAGTCCCTTATACTCGCAGTTTTATCTTCGTTTGCTATACATTCTTTTATCGTTTCCGTTCCTATCATTATCTCTACCGACGGAAGACGGCCTTTTTTATCCGCTCTTACTATAAGCCTCTGGGATATTACTGCGGAAATAACGGAAGCAAGCTGTATTCTTATCTGTTTTTGCTGATAGGGCGGAAAAACCGCTATAATTCTGTTTATGGTTTCCTGTGCATCGAGGGTATGAAGGGTGCTCATTACGAGATGTCCCGTTTCGGCGGCCGTTATAGCAGTCTCTATCGTTTCTAAGTCCCTCATTTCGCCGACTAAAATAACGTCAGGGTCCTGCCTTAAGGCTTCCCTCAATCCATGCGAAAAAGAATAAACGTCCATGCCGAGTTCCCGCTGATTTATTATGGCTTTTATATCTTTATGAAGATATTCGATAGGGTCCTCGATGGTTATTATATTTACCGGTTTATTCCTGTTTATAAAATCTATCATGGAAGCGAGGGTCGTGGACTTTCCGCTGCCGGTTATGCCCGTAACCAGTATTAATCCTCTTTCTTTAAGCGATATAGATTTGATAATTTTAGGCAGGTTAAGCGATTCAAAAGCCGGAATTTCAAAAGGAATATAACGCATTGCTATGCTTAAAGAATTCCGCTGGGAATAAATATTTACCCTGAATCTTCCGATGTTATGCAGGCTGTATGCAAGATCGACGTCCCTGTTTTCCTGAAAAACCTTAAGCTGATGTTTATCCATCATGCTTACGGCTATTTTTTCTATAACTTCTTTGGACATAACGCCAAAATTTTCCTGTTTGTAAATATCCCCGTCTATTCTAAAAATAGGATAAGAATTTACTTTAATGTGGATGTCCGACGCTTTTTTGCCGACCGCCGTCATAAAAATAGTTTCTAAAAGAGAAGGCTGCCCCCCGGGCTTAACCTGTTGAGCATCCTGTGCGGCATTAAACTGTAAAACCGTTTCGTCCATTTTTTTATTTAAGATTAAATTTTTCTAAAATTTTAGAATGTATTTCGTCGCGTAGGGCAGGGTTGTTTTTGAGCGTTTCTTTTGCGGCTTCCCTTCCCTGTCCGAGCCTTTCTTTGCCGTAGCTGAACCATGTTCCCGATTTTTCTATTATGCCGCTTTCCGAACCTAAGTCCACTATGTCGCCTTCTAAAGATATTCCGCTGTCGTAAACTATATCGAACTCTGCTTCTTTAAACGGAGGCGCTACTTTATTTTTTACTATTCTTGCTTTAGTCCTTGAGCCGACTACTTCGTCTCCTTTTTTTATAGAGCCTATTCTTCTTATATCTATACGGACTGATGCATAAAACTTAAGAGCGTTGCCGCCCGTCGTGGTTTCCGGAGAACCGAACATAACGCCTATTTTCATTCTTATCTGGTTAATGAATATAACCGACGTATTCGACCTTGCGATAGCCGATGTAAGTTTTCTTAAAGCCTGCGACATAAGCCTTGCCTGCAGTCCCATATGGGAGTCCCCCATTTCGCCTTCTATTTCGGCTTTAGGCACCAATGCGGCAACGGAGTCTATTACCAAAACGTCGATAGAGCCCGACCTTACCAAAGAATCCGCTATTTCTAAAGCCTCTTCTCCCGTGCCGGGTTGAGAAACCACAAGCTGATCGACGTTGACGCCTATTTTCTTTGCATACTTCAAGTCTAAGGCATGCTCCGCATCAATAAAGGCAGCGATGCCTCCGCGTTTTTGAGCCTGTGCGACAATTTGCAGAGTGAGCGTTGTTTTTCCCGACGATTCCGGTCCGAATATTTCTATTACCCTTCCTTTAGGTATGCCGCCTATGCCGAGCGCTATATCTAACGACAAGGAGCCGGTCGGGATAGACTGTATATTTTCTGCGGGCGGTTTTCCGCCGAGAACCATGACGGCTCCCGCGCCGAACTGCTTTTCTATCTGAGCCATTGCAAGATCCAGTGCTTTCATTTTTTGCTCATGGATAACGGCGTCTTTTGCGTTTTCTTTAACGTTTTCTTTGATTTCGCCTGATTTTGCTGCCATAATTTCACCTGTCGATTAACGATTAATTTGTTGCGGGACGGAATTGCAATCCCGACGGTTATTTATTTCCATTTTGCGGTGGTGCCCGAATTGAATTCTGTCCCTGCTTTCCAATTTGTGGTAGTGCCGGAATTTAATTCTGGCACTACTGTTAATAATAATATATTAAAAAAAAGAAAGATTATCAAGTTAAATTTTTGTCATTATTTTTGCCGCTTATTTCGTTTAAAAGCCTGTAAATCCAAAACAGAGCCATTTTTGTCGTATAAGACTTTATATCGGCGCGCGAACCGGAAAAAATATATTTTCTGGACTCTTTGATTTTACCGCTCGATAATGCTATAAAAACCGTTCCTACTGGGTAATTACCGCCGTCTGTTTTTGGTCCTGCTAAACCGGTAACGGCGATACCTATATCCGATTTTGTTTTTTCCCTTACTTTTTCGGCCATTTCCTCTGCGCATGCTTCGGAAACGGCGCCTTCTTTTTCTATAATAGCCGGATCTACCCCTAAAATATCGGTTTTTGCAAAATTTGAATATACTACGCCTCCGTAAAGAAAATAAGAGGATGCACCCGGCAGGTCGGTAAGTTTGTCGGAAATATGCCCTCCGGTAAGTGATTCCGCCACGGATATCTTAATTTCGTTTTCCTTCAGCAGATAAGAACATACTACTTCAAGTTCGTCTTCGTCGTAACCGTAAAGATATTTTTTAAAAATTCCGACAGTTTTTGTATCTATTAATTTTATGTTTTCATTAAGTTTTTGGGTGGAAACGCCGTTTACCGCCGCGGATATAATAAATTCCCCGTATGAATATTCGTACGTCAAATTAGCGTCGGAAATCTCTTTTAATTTTGCAAAAAGCGCTTCAAACTCTTTTTCTTTTAAACCGAACAACTTATATTTCCTAAATTTGACGAAATAATTTATGCCCAGTTTTCCAAGCATTTTACCGAGAACGTGATTTTTGAACATATAAACCGCATTATGAGGCTCTAACGGAAACGCGGCTATGAATGCCGGTTCGGTAAGATAAAAACCTGATATGCCGGAATTTTGATTCGGTACGATAAAAGAATGGTCGGGAAAATAACAGGCTTTTTCGGCGGAGTGACCGAAAGATCTTTTGTTCGATTCGTAAACTAATGCCATCAAGTCTGCGGCGTCTTTGCTTCTCGTCTGTCCCTTCTTTAATACGGAACATATTATTTCGGAAGTTAAAGCTCTTCCTTCTTTTATGCCCCCGCATATTATTACGAAAGAATCTTCCGACGTCATATAAGATACTACTTTGGATATGCTTAACGTCTGGTTTTCCGGCATAATCACGGCTTCTTTGAAACCAAGTCCATAAACCGAAAGAACGTCGGAAAGCTCTTTTATTATTTCGCCTGCCGCGGCAAAATTTCCGTCGTCGGATATTATTAGTATTTTTATATCTTTCATATGTGGTTTTGCGGCGGAAACTGAATTTAATTCCGTCCCCGCGTTTTCATTTTGTTTGCGGTAACAGAATTGAATTCTGTCCCCGAAATAATTAGATACCGGCTATTATTACGATAGCTATTCTTAAAATTATTACGGAAAAAAAAGCGGCGGCAACATCATCCAGCATAATGCCTATTCCGCCTTTAATTTTTTTATCTATAGTTCCTATAAACAGCGGCTTCGATATGTCGAAAATACGAAAAAGCAGAAGCCCAAGTAACGAGTATACCAAAATATGAAAAAAATCGAAACGCATCCATAATAAACCGGACATAACGGCAAGATAGCCCAGAACTTCGTCTATAACTACGAAAGACGGGTCGTCTAATCCGGATATTTTAGACGCCTTGGACGACACATAAATCCCGGTAATAAATATTACAATACATACGACGATATAATAAAAAGGGTTTAAAAATCTAAGCAGAAATATATAGAGTAAAAAAGCGGCGACGGAACCGGCGGTACCCGGACCGTAAGGAAAAAATCCCGCGTAAAAAAAGGACGCCGCAAAAATAAAAGGGTTATTTTTTTTAAATTCGTTCATTTTATTCATTCCATATATTATTTAAGACTGGAATTTATACCTCCTCATGGAAATATTCAGAAGTATGGCTACCGCAGACATATCTACGACGAGCGACGTACCGCCGTAGCTGAAAAACGGAAGCGGAACACCGACTACCGGTAGAAGACCGACGGTCATAAACATATTTATTATAGCATGAAAAGTTATAATGGCAAGCGCTCCGCCGCCGAGTAAAAAACCCTGAAGTTTTTTAGCTCTGTAAACTATCTTAAATCCCCTTATTATAACTATAAAATAAAGAATTATAAGAACTAATCCGCCTATAAAACCGAACTGCTGCATATACGTCGAAAAAATAAAGTCGGTATGCTTTGCCGGCAAAAAATCTAAGGTACTCTGAGAACCGTTGCCTAAGCCTTCGCCGAAAAGCCTTCCCGCGCCGACCGCTATTTCCGACTGTATGATATTATATCCGGCTCCGAGATAATCCTTTGCCGGATGGAGAAATATCAGTATTCTGCTTTTCTGATAAGATTTGAGCCTGAACCACAAAACAGGACCGGCTACCAAAATAATTCCGGCGAGTATAAGCATGGAATTTCTTTTAATTCCGGCAAAAAAAATAATAATCAATCCTATAAACAATACTATCAGAGACGTTCCTAAGTCGGGTTCTTTAGCAATAAGCAGGACCGGTATTATTATAATAATAAAAGGTATGATAAGGCTTCGCAGATTATAGCCTTTTTTATTTTCGTAGGTGGTAAAATATTTAACGAGAGCGAATATCAGGGCTATTTTCATTAATTCGGAAGGCTGAAACGACAATATGCCGAGAGAAATCCACCTCGAAGCCCCGTGCGTAATTCTTCCTTTTACAAGCACGATAACGATAAATATTAAAATAAATCCGTATATATAATACGCCGCTTCTATCAGGGTATTATAATCTATGGATATTATTAAGGACATTACCAGAATAGACACTATAAACCAAACGAGCTGTTTTACCACGTAAGGATCAAAAAAATCTTTGTGGTATATGCTTAAAGAACCGTAAAGATTCATAATGCCAATAGAAAAAATTATAATTACGGTAAAAAGCATTATAAAATCGAAATTCTGCGTATATTTATTATTCAATATTTTCATAATTTAAAAACTAGTATATATAAAACTCGGAATATTGTTTTTCTTGCTCTTTTTATGATGTTTGGACGGTTTCCACAACCCTTTCTGCTCCAAATATTTTTCCACTATTTTTTTTGCTATAACTGCCGCGTTTGCTCCGAGAAATTTAGCATGCATATCTAAAACCACAACGGCGATTTTAGGATTTTTAAGCGGAGCAAATCCGACGAACCATGCATTGTCTCTATATTTTCTCGGCACGCTTTTAATATCGTAAATAGAATAAGTTTTAGATATAACCTGCGCCGTGCCGGTTTTGCCGCAAAATTTTATACCTCTTATTCTTGCGTTTACAGCCGTTCCGTAACTTTTGCTTACCACTTCGCATAGGCCTTTTTTAACCGCATCGAGATATTTCTTTTTTATATCTATATTTCTTATAAATTTAGGCTTCATTACTTTTAATATTTTCCCTTTCTGGGAAACTATTTTTTTTAGTATGTAAGGCCTGTAAAGTTTTCCTCCGTTAGCTATGGCGCTGTAAGCCATAACAAGCTGTATCGGAGTTACAAGGTCGTAACTCTGCCCTATAATCGCCGAAAGAGTGGAACCTTTATACCAGTGCCTGCGGTATCTTTCGTAAACTAAACGTTTAGTGGGAATAAAACCCGGATTTTCCCCCGGCAGATCTATTCCGGTTTTCTTTCCCAAACCGAGTTTAAAAGCGTATTTCGCAAGCTGGTCGATGCCTATCCTGACGCCTATGGAATAATAATAAGTATCCACGGATTCGGCTATTGCCTTATACAGATTTATTTTTGAATTCTGATAAGGATTCCAGTTGTAAAATACCGCATTTCCCAATTTAAAAGTCGGTCCGGCATAAATTTTTTCTTTCGGCGTAATTAAATGCAAGGAAAGAGCGGCGAGAGAAGCCACTGCCTTAAAAGTCGAACCCGGAGCGATTGCGTTCTGAATAGCCTTGTTTTGAAGCGGATGTTCGTCGTTGTTAATAATTGAACTCCAGTGCTTTTCGCTTATGCCTTCCGAAAAATAAAAAGGGTTAAAGGACGGGGTGGATGTCATAGCGAGAATTTTCCCGTTTTCCGGATTTACGGCTATTACCGCTCCTTCTCTTTTTTTCATAAGCTTATAAGCTAATTTTTGCAAAGAAAAATCAAGGGTAGTATATAAATTAGCGCCCATTTCCGGTTTTTTAACTATAACCTTTCCTATAGGCTCGCCTTTCGAGTTTACGACTATTCTTTTTTCCCCGTCCTTTCCGTGCAGATATTTCTGGTAATAGTATTCAAGCCCTGTTTCGCCGATAATGTCGGAAGAATTAAGATATGAATATTTAGCTTCTTTTAGCTGGACGGACGACACCGGACCTACATATCCGAAAATCTGAGCTCCCATTTTTATATACGGATAATGTCTTATTGGAATCTTAGCCACGAAAAAACCTTTGAGGAAAAGTTTGTTTACCTCGAATCTGGACAGTTGTTTAACGGAAATATTCCGCATAATAATAATGGGTTCGTATGAAGGAAGAAACTCTTCTTTTTTTACTTTTTTCAAAATATGGCGGTAATTTTTATGCATCAGCCCTGCAAGAAATTTTAATTCCGACCTTATATTTTTTACTCTTGACAGTGTAACCGCTATATTAAAAGAAGATTCATCGTCAACGAAGATTTTTCCGTCCGAGGACAATATATCGCCTCTTGGAGCCGCCAGATATATAACTCTCGTAGCATTATCGCGGGCTAAGTTATAATAGTATCCGCCCATTATAACCTGAAGAAAAAAAAGCCTTGCCAATAAAATAACTAACAGGCCGGTGACGATAACCGCTATAATATTAATCCTGTTTTTTTGTTCTTTAAATACCCCGTTTTCGTTATATAAAGACGACATATGGCATATTATTTATCAATAAGGATGAAACGACGACAAGACATTTTTATTTATTTTAACGTTAGATTTAGATTCTAAATAATCTACGTAATAGTCTAAAAATTCCTGTTCTTTCTGAAAAGCATACATTTTGCGTTCTTTAGACATTAAACCGCCGGAAACTTTATTGTTAGCCTTAAAAAGTCTGCCGGAAACATATCTTGGAAAATATACTTTCAGTATTTTAATAACGGCATAACCCGATTTAACCGGAAATACTTCGTCTATGACGTTATTCCGACCGGAAGAAAATATGGATTTCAGCATATCGAGATTAAAGCGGTATTTTTTGAAATAAAAAGATTTTATTATTCCGGCTTCCGTAAAAAGAGGAACGGAAACGGTAGCGCCTTTGTATTTTTTTGCAATGCCGGAAAAATCTTTGTTGAATAAAACTTCGCTCTTGAGAAACTTGTCCGCTTTGTTTTTTGTTTTAAAGACGGCGATTTTAAATGAAACAGATTTGTTTTTTATTTTATAATCGTTTATAAACTGGGTATCGACTACGCTGAAAGATTCTTCTACGGCTCTTTTTATATATTCCCTTGTAATTTCGTTTTTGAAATTTTTTTCAAAAGCCGCGGGAGTCATATGGTTATCGAGCATGTCGGCTTTAAACAGTTTGCCGCTAAACTTTCCGTTTTTTTGAAACGCGGGAACGGATGCTATATTTCTTGCTATGAAGCCGTTTGAAACTTGGATGCCGAATACTGGAGCTTTTAATTCTAAAACCTTGTCCGCGATAATGGACGAAAGGGCGGAATCGGTAAGGTTCAGCATGCTCAATTCTTTTCGCGTTAATTTATTTCCGTACAACTTTTCGTATTCATTTTCTAGTCTTCCGTAATATCGGTTTAAGTCGTTTAAAGAAATGCCTTTTCCGGCCACGACTGCCACGTCGCTTGGAGATACTCCGCCGCCCGTGCCCATTATATAAGGAAGAAAGCTGAATCCGACTATAAATAAAAGTCCGACGAGAATAGTTATAATTTTCCCCGCCGTGTGCGCATAAAATCTTCTTAAAAAATCAAGCATGGTCATTTACCGATTGTTAGCCGTGCCGGAATACGATTCCGGCACGGCGGTTAGTTTTATTATATTGCCGTGCCGGAATCGTATTCCGGCACCGCCGCAAATTTATATAATTAATTTTCTTTTATTTAAAAAATTCCCTAAACCCGCTTTTTTAAAGGCGTAAAATACCGCCGGAGAAACCAAGGCAGTAGTAATAGACACCGGTAAAACATAAGAGAAAAGGAAATTCCAGTATGCAAAATCTATTTTAAGTCCGTAAAAAACAGTTAAAAACATAATTAAATAAAATATATATGATACGACAAAAGTTATTAAAATTTCCGTTACCGCATTTTCAAACGGTATTCTGCGCCATATAACATAAGAAGCGGCATACGACAAAGTTCCCGAAAGTCCAAAAACCGAGGGATTTAACGGCGTCATAGAACCGTAAATATAAAATATTATATATGCCGCGATCCAGCCTGAATAAACATCTAAATATGCCGATATAAAGACTAATCCGGCTAAAGCAAAATTTGGAAATACGTAAAAAGAACCCGAATTAAAATTAAAATTATTGCTAAAAATAAGAGACAGTATTATTAAAAACAAAAAAATACATACTATATAAAAATATTTATAAACTTTACTATTTTTCGACGAGAACATATTTTTCGTTAAATAAATTTTTATAGGGCGCTATAGTTATGCGCTGAAATATATCGTAGCTTTTTTTTATTACGGAAACTACTTTGCCGACATATATTCCAGACGTAAATACGCCGCCTAGTCCAGACGTTAAAATTTTATCGCCTTTATTTATCTTTTTTGAATTAAATACAAATCTCATCTGAAGATAACCGTTGCCGGCGCCTTTCGCTATGCCCATAGTTCCGGTATTTGCGTCTATAACGGAAAAAACGCACTTAGGATTAGTAATAGGAATAACTTTAGACCTGCCGCGTCCCGCGTAAACTACGCGCCCTACGACTCCGTCGTAAGAAATAACGCCGTCCCCAACGGTTATTCCGTTTTTAGCCCCTTTATTTATATATAATCCGTAAAACCAGCCTTCTATGCCGTGAAGTATGACCTTTGCCGCAACCGATTTCCTGCTTATTGAATTTTTTAAAAACAGCAGCGATTTGAGTTCTTTGTTTTCTATGGCATAATATCTGTAGCGGTTATATTTAAACTCTACCTTTTTTAATTCTTCTTTAAGCTTTAAATTCTTTCTTTTAACCGAAATAAGGTCTATATAATTTTTATATATTTTTTCCGAAACCGCAACGGGATAATCTACCGCTTTATATAATAAATATACTTTATTTCCTATAAAATTGGAAAAAACCCCTCCAAATCCCGTTCCTTTTGCCGAAAATAAATAAATTATTACGGATATTAATATAACCGCCACAAGAACAATGGCATCTTTATGTTTTTTTAATTTTAATTTTTTTGTAAACTTTCCCACGACGGTTAATTTTCTAACATTATATCTTTTAATACTTGAATTTCGTTTAACGCTTTACCGGCACCGCGTACGACGCAGGTAAGAGGGTCGTCGGCTATTATAACCGGAAGTTCAGTATTTTCCCTGATAAGAACATCGATATTTTTCAGAAGCGCTCCGCCTCCGGCAAGCACTATTCCTCTATCCACTATGTCCGAAGAAAGCTCGGGCGGAATTTTTTCAAGTGTAGTTTTTATAGCATCGACTATCTGTGCTGCCGGATCGGATATAGCTTCCAAAACTTCTGAAGAAGTTATTTCGATAATCTTGGGTATGCCGCTGACCAAGTCTCTGCCTTTAATGCTCATTTTAGACTCTTCTTCGACCGGATAAACGGTGCCTATGGTCATTTTAACTAGTTCGGCGGTTCTGTCGCCGATAAGCAGATTATATTTTTTCTTTACGTACTGTATTATGGAATCGTCTATTTTATCGCCGCCGACCCTCAATGATTTGGCGTAAACTATGCCGGACATAGAAATAACGGCTACTTCGGTAGTTCCGCCTCCTATATCCACTATCATATTTCCCGCGGCTTCCGTAATAGGAAGACCTGCGCCGATAGCGGCGGCTATAGGTTCTTCTATAAGATAAACCATTCTTGCCCCTGCGGCTTCTGCCGATTCCCTGACCGCTCTTCTTTCGACGGCGGTAATGCCCGAAGGAATAGCAACTATTATTCTCGGTCTTATCATGCTTTTTCTGTTATGTATTTTTCTTATAAAATACTTAAGCATAGCTTCTACTACTTCAAAGTCGGCTATAACTCCGTCCTTCATAGGCCTTATAGCCGATATATTGCCCGGCGTTCTGCCCAGCATTTTCTTTGCATCTTTTCCTACGGCAAGAATTTTCTTCTCTCCACGCAAATCTATATGTACCGCAACCACCGAAGGTTCGTTTGAAACAATACCCTTGTCTTTTACGTAGATAAGAGTGTTAGCCGTTCCAAGATCGACTGCAAGGTCATTGCTGAACATACCTATTAAACTATCTACAAACATAATTGAATAACCTCTCTTTATAATCTTAAATATATTATTAAATATTATAATATATTGATTTTTTTAGCAAGTTTAAATTACGGGGCCGATTACACTTTTTTTTCCCCGTAGCAAAATCGAAGCTTGCATTATATTTTGACGTTATATAAAATATAACGATACATATGGAAAAAAAATATTCTAAGCTTATTGCGGAATTAAGAAACGTGTGCAATATAGCGTTCGACAAAAATCTAGTGGATACCCACAGCGGTAATATAAGCGTCGGAACCGAAGACGGAATACTTATTACTAAAACCGGCAGAAGCCTTATAAATCTTAAACAGGACGATTTTACCGCGTCGGCAAATTGCGCATCGTCGGAATTAGAAGTCCACAGGTTTATACTAAAAAGTTTTCCGTCGTCATCAGTCTTTCACTGCCATCCGCTTAATGCTATAGCCCTTTCTTTACGTGCGGATAAAACGGGTGCGGACGGCATATCGGGCGCAATTGCGAACGGCTCCATAAAAGACGGTTCCATAAAAAAACTTTTTTCTATTTACCCCAATATAAAAATAATTAAACCGTTAGATTTTGAATCCGCTTATTTCTTTCCCGAAATATACATTTTCCCTTTAAAATTCATAGACGACATAAAAAGCGGAAAATTGTCGGCTTTTAATATTAAAGCAGGCGATATATTTAAAGAAAACGGCGTGTTTATGGTAAAATCCCACGGTTCTTTTTCATGGGGACAAACCCCGGCTGATGCGCTCAGATGGACAATGACGCTTGAAACGTCGTCGGAAATTATTTTAAAATTAAGCTGAAACAACGCCTTGAATTACCGCCTCAACGCCCTGCCGAACTGTCTCATTCCGTCTAAAGCCGAACCGGTTTCTTCCCTTATCTCCCTGCCGACGAGAGATAAAAAAACGTCGGAAAGGGTAGGAATTTCGCCGTGTTTAGACTCCGCTAATTTTTTTAAGGCTTGAGGACTGTCTATCGCTACTATTTTTCCATGGTCGATAATAGCTATTTTATCGCAATTTTCGGCCTCTTCTATGTAATGCGTAGTTAAAAATATCGTGGTTTTCTCTTTTATTCTTAATTTATCGATAAAATCCCACATATGTATTCTTGTTTGAATGTCTAATCCGACCGTGGGTTCGTCAAGAAAAAGAACCGAAGGAGAATGAAGAAGTCCGCGTCCCACTTCAAGCCTTCTTTTCATTCCTCCTGAAAGCCGCTTTACGGGTTTATCCCTGTATTCATATAAATCAATAAAATTTAATATATAATCTATCCTTTCTTTAGCCGCTTTTTTTTCCATTCCGTATAATTTCGTATGAAAACTAAGATTTTCATATGCGCTAAGGTCGTTATCGAGCGTCGGATCTTGAAACACCAGACCTATAGATTTCCTTACGTTTTTTTTATCCTTCGCCGTATCGTAACCGTTTATATAAGCATTTCCGCTCGTAGGCAGTATAAGCGTGCATAAAATCTTTATAGTCGTAGTCTTACCCGCTCCGTTAGGCCCCAGGAAAGCAAAAAAATCTCCCCTGCTTACCGTAAACGATATATCGTTTACGGCGGTAATATCTTTATATTTTTTTACTAAGTTTTCTACTTTAACCGCTTCAGTCCCGCCGTTTTCCTGCATTATATTATCTCCTTTTTAAAATTGACCGGTTATTGCGCAATATATTATAATATTATATAATATTATAATATATTGCTTCAATTCTGTCCCTATATTAAAAAAGAAAAAGGTTGATAAAAATATGAAAGAATCGGTAGTGCTTCTCGGTCACGGCTCAAGAAGAAGCGACGCAAACGATATTCTAAGAAATATGACCGATATAATAAAATCTAAAGTGTCGTTCGAGGATATTAAAATCGAATGCGCATATTTAGAATTTGCGGAACCTAACATAAACGATATGCTGGAAAAATTAGCGGAAGAAAACTTTGATTCCATATACGTAATTCCCTATTTCTTATATTCCGGAAACCATGTTTCAAGGGATATTCCGGAAATATTAAGAAAATACGGCGAAAAATACCCCTATATAAATTTTAAACTCGGCGATTATCTGGGAGTGGACGAAAGAATAGCCGACCTCGTCGCAGAAAAAATTGCCGCCGTTAAACCTCTATAAATCTAATCCCGTTTGCATATACGGCGGGCGCAGGCGTAGTTATCGCCTTATGTTATGAAAAACTCTAAATTTATTAACACGGCGCGGCGAAATCCGGCATATAGAGATACCTCCGGATTATACGATATCTACTTAAAATCGGAACGAAACAGGCTTGAAAATTTAAACAGGGCAAAAGCCCATTTAAAAGCCGTAATGGTTTTCCCGAATTATTACGGCGTAGCAATGTCTAATCTAGGTTTTTTAAGGGCATACGAACTGATAAACCGTTCCGGCTTTATGTCCTGCGACAGAGCTTTTATGCAGGACGATTTATCGAAGGGCGTAATATCCCTCGAAACAAGACGGAGACTTAAAGATTACGATTTTATATTTTTTTCTTTAAGCTACGAAAACGATTTTGTAAATATACTTTCTATCTTATCGGCGGAAAAAATACCTTTTTTGTCTAAAGACAGAAACAGCGGCTTTCCGATTATTATGGCGGGCGGAGTTATCGCGTTTTTAAATCCCGAACCGGTTGCTCCGCTTTTCGACCTTATGTTTATAGGCGAAGCGGAGGCAATTTTTCCTGATTTTTTTGAAAAAATTAAATCTCAAAATGAACCGGATAAATATGAAATTATAAATTCGTCTGCCGGAATTAAAGGAATATACGTTCCATCGGCATACGATTTTATTTTCGATTCAAAAAACCCCTATATTTTAAGCGAAATTAAAAATACAAAGGGTTTTCCCAAAAGAGCCGTAAGGCGTTGGACGGACGAAAATCTTTCGTTTTCTTCATCGGTTATTACAACGGAATTTTCGGAATTAAGCAATATAAATATGATAGAAATCGAAAGGGGATGTAAAAGAGGATGCAGATTTTGCAGCGCCGGCTTTATTTACCTGCCTTTAAGGGAGTCTAAAATAGACGCCGTTAACGATGCCGTATCCGCTACCGGCGAAAACGAGAAAGCCGGGTTCGTCGGATTCGGGACTATGGACGGTAAAAATATAGCTAAAATTATGCGCTTTTCTTTAGACTCCGGCAAAAATTTTTCCCTGTCGTCCGTCAGATTCGACTGCTTAGACGAAAACAATCTGGATATGATTAAAGAATCCGGCATAAAAACGGTAACCCTCGGAATAGAAACAGGCTCTGAACGCCTAAAAAAAATGTTAAATAAAGTTTTAAGCAACGAAAATATAATAACGTCCGTCGGCGATATCGTCAAAAGAGGCATAACAGGGATAAAACTATATTTTATGTTCGGACTGCCGCACGAAGAAAAAGACGATCTGGACGATACGTTAAAATTAGTCAAAGAAATACTTAAAGAATTTATATCGGTTTCTAAGGCAAACAAAAGAATCGGCAAACTAACCGCTTCGTTCAGCCCTTTCGTGCCTAAAGCATGGACGCCTCTTCAGTGGGAAAATTTTGAAGATTTAAAAATTTTGAGAAGAAAAGCTGCTTACATTGCGAACGGTCTCAGGAACATGCCTAATCTCGACGTAAATATAAACTCTTTAAACGCCGCATTCATGGAGGCTTTTTTTGCGAGAGGTTCAAGGCTTTCTACCGATATTTTGATATATTCTTTTCTTAATAAAACAAGCATTAAAAAAGCGGCGGAAGATAAAGGATACCGCATGGACGGATTTATCAGAAAAATAGGCATCGGCGAACTTCTTCCGTGGGACGTTATAGACCAAGGCGTTACGAAAAAATACCTGCTAAAAGAATATAAAAGGGCGCTTGACCTTAAAACCACGCCTCAGTGTTTTGAAGGCTGTAAGAGATGCGGGGTTTGCGCATAATAATTGCCCAAGAACGTTTTTTCCTTTTCGAGCAGTTCTTCGTATGTCGCCATTATTTTTTTTGCATGCTCCGTTAAAACCGAACCGCCGCCGTACTTTCCGCCTATTTTTTTATCAACGAGTTTGAAGCCGAGTCTCTTTTCCATGAGATTTATGAAACTCCATGCTTTTTTATATGAATAACCAAGTTCTTTTGCGGCGGAAGAAATAGAGCCTGAGGTTTCTATTTTTTTTAAAAGCAAAAATCTGCCCATTCCGAAAACCGGTTCGCCGTTTTTTTCAAGCCAGATTTTTGCTTTGATATCGTAATCCGCAAAACAGTCCGCTTTATCGCCTTTAGAGTTTGGCATAAAATATATAATAATATTATTAAATTAATCCGCCTGCTTTCTCATAAAAGTAGGAATATCCCACTGGTCGTCCTCGTAATTGACTTCTTCTTCCATATCGGAAAATCTTTCGATATAAGAGGGCGTTTCTTTTATATTTACGACGGTATCGGAAACAGGTTTAACCGGCGATATATTATCTCCTTCGGAAAACGGCGGTTTAACCAGCTGATTTAATCCCTGCGCCTGTTGCGAACCGGCTCCTCCCTGAACGGACACTAAAGAAACAGGCTTGGCTTCGCCGCCTAAACCAGTAGCTATAACGGTTATCATCATCCTGTCTTCAAGTTCGTCGTCTATAACCGCTCCAAATATTATATTGGCGTCAGGATGAGCTTCGGACTTAATCTTTTCGGCAGCTTCGCTTACCTCGGCGATACCCATGTCTTTTCCGCCTGCGATATTTATGAGAAGTCCTTTTGCGCCTTCTATCTTAATATCTTCTAAAAGAGGACTGGAAACGGCTTTCTGCGCGGCTTCCAGGGCTCTGTTTTCGCCTTGGGCTATTCCGGTTCCCATAAGAGCCATACCCATTTCGGACATAATAGTTTTGACGTCCGCAAAATCGACGTTTATAAGACCGTGAACGTTTATTAAATCGGATATACCCTTAACCGCCTGCAGAAGAACTTCATCGACTTTTTTAAAAGCGTCTATCATTGAAGTATTTTTACCGGCGACGGCAAGAAGCCTTTGATTTGGAATAGTAATTACCGTATCGACCGTGTTTCTTAATTCCCTCAATCCTTCTTCCGCCTGCTTCATCCTTCTGTTGCCTTCAAAAATAAAAGGTTTGGTAACGACGGCGACGGTCAGCGCCCCTACTTCTTTGGCTACTTCGGCGATTATCGGCGCGGCGCCCGTTCCGGTGCCTCCTCCGAGTCCCGCTGTAATAAAAACCATATCGGAGCCTTCTAGAAGTTCTTTAATCTTTTCCCTGTCTTCCATAGCGGATTTTCTGCCGACTTCGGGATTAGCCCCTGCACCGAGCCCCTTAGTTACCTGTTCTCCAAGCTGAATTTTAATATTAGATAAATTTGCTTTAAGCGCCTGAGCATCAGTATTGGCGACTATGAACTCGGCTCCGGAAAGCCCTGCCACAATCATGGTGTTAACCGCGTTTCCGCCGCCTCCGCCTACTCCGATAACTTTTATTTTTGCCGCCAATTCGTTATTCTCGATAAATTCTAACATGATATCCTCCGTCGCTATTTATAGTATATATCGTAAAAAAAATCAATAAAGTTTAACTAACCGCAGTAACCGCAGTGCCGGAATTAAATTCCGGCACATGTTTCAATTTTGTTATGGGGACAGAATTGAATTCTGTCCCCATAATTAGAAGAAATAATCAAGTAAATCGGAAAACCATTTTTTTATCTCGTCTATAAAACTATTCCCTTTTTTATAAGAAAAAGATTTTTTGTTCCGCTTGCCGTTTTTATAAGCATATTTCACGAGACCTACGGCGGTGGAATACATCGGAGAGCTGACTGCGTCGGTCAAACCTCCGACGTTTAAAGGATAGCCTATTCTTACCGGAGCGTTAAAAATTTCTTCGGCAAGTTCAGCCGAACCGTCTATTAATGCCGCTCCTCCGGTAATAACGTAACCGGAAAGAATCTTGCTTTCCAGACCGTTCTTCTCGATATTTTTTCTTATCCACGTAAAAATTTCCGCCATTCTCTGTTCGATAATATTGCCGAGCAACTGCCGAGATATAGGTCTGGGCGGTCTGCCGCCGAACCCGGGAATTTCTATTATTTCGTCTTTTCCGGCAAGAGACTCTTTTGCTATTCCGAATCTTATCTTTATTTTTTCTGCTTCCTGAGGTATAGTCGTAGTCCCCTTAGATACATCGCTCGTAACACTCTGTCCTCCTTTAGGAATGACGAAAGTATGTATTATGTTTCCGCCGTTAAAAATTGCAATGTCGGTCGTTCCGCCGCCAATATCGATAAGCGCCACTCCAAGCTCTTTTTCGTCTTCTGTCAACACGGCTTCGCTCGACGCTATCTGTTCGAGTACAATTTCGGAAACATCTATTCCGGCTTTATTGACGCATTTAACTATATTCTGCGTGGCTATGCTTGAAGCGGTAACTATATGGACGGTGGCTTCCAGCCTGAGTCCGCTCATACCGACAGGATTTTTAACGTCGTCCTGGTCATCCACCGAAAAACCCTGCGGAATTACGTGTATAACCTCATGGTCTATGGGTATAGATATAGTTTTCGCAGCGGACAAAACTCTTTCTACGTCCTGCTGTGCTACTTCCCTGCTTTTGACGGCTACGATGCCCCTGCCGCTGAAACCCCGGATATGCGAACCCGCAATGCCGACGGCGGCGGATTGAATCTGATAGCCTGCCATCAATTCGGCATCTTCCACGGCTTTAGCAATAGAATCTACCGTATTTTCGATATTTACGACTACTCCGTTTTTTAATCCGATGGAACTGCTGTTGCCTACGCCTATGATGTCAAAAGAATCGCCTTTTGCTTCGGCGACTATAGCGCAGACTTTTGTAGTTCCGATATCTAAACCTACGAAAATGTTATCGTTCTTTTCCAATCTCAACCTCTGTCATATTTAACGTCAAAAATAAAAATTCATATTTATCGTATTTATTTTTTTGTCTATTTTAACTCTCACTTCCATATATCCGGCGGTATATATATATGCTTATAGTCTGCCGGCAAAACTCTCGAACCTTTATTCACTTTTATAACCGCTTCGTTTTTATATTCCAAATTTATATAATTTTTATATCTAATATGAATCGCGTTAATTTCTAAAAAAAGTTTTTTCAGCGTTTTAAGCTTATTTCGATAATTGCCTATTCCAAACTTAATGCATAGTCCTTTGCGGGTATAAAGCGCTATTCCGTCATCATTCTCTACGTGGATTTCTCCCGTAAGCCCCGAAATAATAGAATGCGATGAAATTCTTAAAAAAGACAAAGCTTTTTTTAATTTTTTGAAATAAACGCCGGAATCGCCCGTATTCAAGCCGGTAATAACGGGATATCCATAACCGGAATGTAAGCCGGCTTTTCCTATGATATAACCTGTTTTAGAAACATAGTATAAATTATTTTTATAAACGACCATCGCAAAAATTTTCCTTTTTTTTATAACTATTACTATAGCGTTCGGAAACTTTCTGTAAACCGTAACGTTTTTAACCCATCTGTAAGAAGCCGCTAATCTCGACAGCTTTTTTAAATTTATATTTATTAAATTCTCGTTTTTAAATAATCCCGACTGTGCGATTATTTTATTTTTTTCTTTATCTGTAATATTTTTTCCTATAATTTCTATTTTTTTTAATTTAAAAACTTTTTTATTTAAAAAAAAATAGCCGTAAGATTTATACCCCGAATATCCAGCCGCAAAAATTATTGCAATAGCCGCAAAAACATAAAGCGATTTAATAAAATACTGCCCAAAACTACTTTTGCTGTTTTTACTTATTAAGTTTTTTTTACGTCTTATATTATTTTTATTTTTATGCAACCGCATCTTCTATTATATTTTCTATTAACTCGATAAAACTCATACCTTTGCTTTTAGCTATCATTGGTACTAAGCTTAGTTCCGTCATTCCCGGAAGCGTATTGAGTTCCAGAATGTATGCGCAGCCGTCGTCGGAAAGAATAATATCCGCCCTCGTAACCCCTCTGCATCCGATAATTTCGTTGGCTTTAACGGCGGCAGACTCGCATGCTTTATACTCTTTTTCCGTTAAAGACGGGTTTATTAAATACTCGGTCCCGCCTTTGGTATATTTAGCCGTATATGAATAAAAACAATCTTTAGGCTTTACTTCGACGCAGCCTAAAGGCTTGCCGAACGCCCAAGCAAACTGAATTTCTCTTCCTTTTATATATTTTTCTACCAATATTTCATCGTCATAATCGAAAGCATTGTTTAACGCCGTTCTTAAATCCTTGTTCGATCTCCCGTTTTCGACTATGGAGCATCCTATACTGGAACCGGAAGCGTTTGGTTTGACGAAATAAGGCGGTTCGAAATTTTTCGATATTTCCTTTACCGCATTTTCGCAGTTTCCCTTTTTAACTACGATTCCAGGAGGCGTTTTTAAACCGTAAAAATTAAATAATGCTTTCGATTTAATCTTGTCCATCGCCAGCGCGCTTGCAAGAACGCCCGAACCTGTGTATGGAACGCCGAGTATTTCGAGCGCCCCCTGAATTCTGCCATCCTCTCCGTATGTTCCGTGCAGAGCGATACAACATATATCTATATTTTTTAAATTAACAGTAAAATTTTCGTCTAAATCAAACAGCAGAGCATTATATCCACCGGATTTTAAAGCACTAAAGACGGCGTTTCCGGTTTTAATAGAGATATCCCTCTCATCCGATCTGCCTCCGGCCAAAACCCCTATCCTCAAATTTTTCAATTTTTCCCGCATATCTCCTCACACTATCTTTATTTCCGTATCTAATTTTATACCTCTGCTTTCTAATGCTTTTTCTCTTATGTTGTCTATTAAAAATATAATGTCGGAAGGTTTTGCGCCGCCTTTATTGATTATAAAATTTGCATGTTTTTGAGAAACGGACGCTCCGCCGAAAGAAACGCCCTTAAATCCTATTTCCTCTATAATTTTTCCTGCGGAAAAACCTTCCGGATTTTTAAAAATACAGCCCAGAGAAAATTCTCCAAGCGGCTGTACGGATTTTCTTTCTTTAAAAATTTTAATATTTTCGGCTATTTCCGCTTTAGACGATTCCTTAAGTTTAAGATGAACCGACGTAATACAATAGTTATCTTTAATGCCGTTAATATTTAAACTGCGGTATGAAAAATTCATATCTTTTTTTTCCACGGTGCGTTTAGAGCCGTTTAAATCGAATATATCTATAGCCTCTACGATATTTCCGACGGAACTTTCTTTAGAACCGGCATTCATTTTTACGGCTCCGCCGAGAGTGCCCGGAATTCCGTAAAAAAACTCGCATCCGCTTAAGTTATGCTTCATAGAGTAATTTAAAATTTTCGATAAATTAATTCCAGCGCCGAATTTCAAAACCTTATCCCCGCATTTCTTATAATTTTGATAATCATCAGAAACGTCCAACACCGAGGAATCGAATTTTTTAAAAGATATAACGGGAACCCATATTCTTTCTTCCTTAAAAAGCATATTTGTCCCTCCGCCTACGACGTAACGAAAACATTCGGATATTACGCCTTCCGTCAATTTTATTATTAAACCCAGTTCGGCTTCGTTTCTTGGAAACAGGATTAAATCCGCCTTGCCCCCCGTTTTAATGGAAGAATAGGACGACATATTCTGATTTTCCATAAAATCGATGCCCAGTTCTTTTAATTTTTTTAATAAATCTTCTTTTGTTTTTGCGCCCGTCATAATTTATACCGCACTAGTTTATTAATAATTGATATGTTCTTTTAAATTACTGCCAACGGTAGTAGAAAGAGTTTTTAAGGTTATTTTTTTATTAAGCCTGCTGTGAACGAATTCGTCGCAAGTTTTAGTTATATCGCCGGCTCCTAGGAATATTACCATCTCTCCGCCTTTCAACATGTTTTTTAAATTAGATTTAATATCTTTTCTGTTTGGAACGTAATATACGTTTTTATATCCGTTATTCTTCATTTTCTCGGAAAGCGCCATCGACGAAATACCTTCTATCGCAATCTCTCCCGCAGAATAAACGTCCGTAATTATAACCGAGTCGGCAATTTTTAAAGAATTTACAAAATCGTCCATAAGGTCTTTCATTCTGGAATACCTGTGCGGCTGAAAAACTGCGACTATCTGCCTGTTCCAGTTTTTTGCGGCTTTAAGCGTAGCGGCAATCTCGACCGGATGATGGGCGTAATCGTCGACGATTATAAGTCTTTCGTTAGATTTTTTTATCTGAAATCTTCTTTCCACCCCGTGAAAACTTTCAAGCGCTTTCGCTATAAATTCAGTTTTTATGCCGAGCTCTTTAGTCATGGCTATCGCCGAAAGAGCGTTTAAAACATTATGTATTCCCGGAACGGACAGCTTGAATTTACCTATCATTTTACCGCCGGAATATGCATCGAAAGAAGATGCGTTTTTCTCTAAAGATATATTCAAAGCGTAATAATCCGCTTTCTGTTCTATGCCGTAAGTGAAATATTTTTTATTTATAACCGGAAACAAAGAACTTAATAAAGGATTATCGGCGCATAAAACCGCAAATCCGAAAAAGGGAATATTATTTATAAAATCGGCGAAAGACTGCTTTAAATTTTCTATATTGCCGTAATGGCACAAATGCTCGTAGTCTATATTAGTGACGACGCAATAATCCGGTTTTAATTTTAAAAATGAACCGTCGCTTTCGTCGGCTTCGACGACCATATATTCGCCTTTGCCTACTTTAGAATGCATACCGAGTCCGAAAATTTTGCCTCCTACGACGAAAGTCGGGTCGACTCCCGCTTCTCCGAGTATCGACGATATCATCGAAGTGGTAGTAGTTTTGCCGTGAGAACCGGCTATAGCGATTCCTTTTTTCAGGGAGAGAAGTTCCGAAAGCATTTCTGCTCTTCTTAAAACAGTAAGTTTTCTGTTTTTAGCTTCGTTAAGTTCGGGATTAGCTTCGGAAATTGCGGTCGAATATACTACTACTTCTGCATCTTTTATATTTTCCGGATTATGCCCTATGAAAACTTTGCCGCCTATAGATTCGATTTTTTCTATCGTCTGACTGCACTCTATGTCCGAACCGGTAATGGAATAACCAAGATTTATAAGAACTTCGGCTATCCCGCTCATGCCGGAACCCCCGATACCGATTAAATGAATCTTTTTGACGCCGTTTTTCATAATTTTTCTCCTTTATCTTTATTTAATATTATGCCTGCTATTTCAGCGGCAGAATCTTTTACGTCTATTTTTTTTAAATTATTATACATATATTCTAACAAATCTCTATTATAAAATATTTTAGAAATTTTTTGTAATAATTCATTAGAAAGATTTTCGTCGTCTTTCACGACTTCAAAACAACCGCTCTCGGAAAACGCAAGGGCGTTTTTCTCTTGATGATTGCCCGCCGCATGCGGATACGGTATTAAAATAGCCGGCTTTTTTAATAAAACCAGCTCGGACAGCGTCCCCGCCCCCGCCCTCGATATAACTACATCACTTAATCCGTAATAATCCTCTATATTGTCCGTAAACGGGAAAACTTCGTACCCGCCGGTTTTTAAATTATTTTTATAAACAATCTCTGCCGTTTCGGCATCCCGCGAACCGGTCTGATGATATATGATTATATTGCGCGATAAATCATCATCCATTTTGGATAACATCTTTAAAACAGCCTTATTCACCGACGAGGCGCCCTGAGAACCTCCGAAAACAAATATTTTTAAATTTTTATGTCCGGCAAAATCTTTTTCTTTTTTTGATTCCGAAAGGGCATATTTAAATATTTTTTCCCTTACCGGATTGCCGGTCGTAATAACAGTGCCAAAACGAATACGCCGCTTGGTTTCTTCAAAAGAAGCAAACACGGTTATTCCCAACAGTGCAAGAATTTTATTGGAAAGCCCCGGTTCGATATTTTGTTCCATAACGCCGCAGTTTATTTTTCTTAACCTTGCGACGATAAGGGGAACTAAAGATATATAACCTCCAAGCCCTAACACGTAATCGGGTTTTATCCTTTTATAAACCGTATTCACGGCTTTTGCCGCATAAACCGCATTTTTTAAAGATTTTAATTTATTCATAAAATTTTTTCCCGAAAATCCCGTAACGTTTATCGTCAACAGCCTGAAACCGTAAACGTCTTTAACTTTATTTTCTATTCCTCTCTCCGTTCCGATAAAATAAATATCCGCTTTTTCGTCTAACGCTTTTAATTTTTCATAAACCGCAATTCCCGGAAACATATGTCCTCCGGTTCCTCCGCCGGCAATTATGATATTCATCAAATGTTTTTCCCCTTAATACTCTGAGAAGATATATTAAGTAAAATCCCTATACCTATGCATGTAGCAAACATCGAACTGCCGCCGTAGCTGATAAACGGAAGCGCAAGTCCTTTCGTAGGCAGAGCGCCGAGAACCACGCCGATATTTATAAAGGCGCTTAGGGAAATCAGACACGTGATACCGTATGCAAGATAAGTTCCGAAAAGGTCCGGCGCATTAATCGCCACTTTTAATCCCCTGTATGCAAGAATAAGATAAAGCAGTATAAACACTAATACGCCTATAAACCCAAGTTCCTCGCCAACCGTAGAAAATATAAAATCCGAATAAGGCGTCGGAAGGAAGAAAAGTTTTTCTTTTCCGTTTCCGAGTCCTACCCCGTATAATCCGCCCCGAGCAAAAGCGTACATAGACTGTATTATCTGAAAACCTATGCCGGTTTTATCGTGGTACGGATGAAGAAAAGCAAGCACCCTATCTCTCCTATACGCCACGGTAAATATTAAAAAATATGCGGCGGTTCCGCCGAGAACGGCGACCGCTAAAAGATAAAATAAGGATACGCCGCCTGCAAAAAGCATTATAAAAGTTATAAAAAACATAATCGAACTTGTTCCGAAATCCGGCTCTTTTAAGAGCAGTAAATCTAAAAACACTAAAAATATAAAAGGACCTATAAAAATAAACGAATATGGATTTTTATCGAGCGTATCCTTTTTCTTTTCCAAAAAATTAGCTAAATAAACTATGAAAAAAATTTTTAAAAATTCGGACGGCTGTATGCTGAAAAACCTTAAATTTATCCATCTCCTTGAACCTCCGGCATCTATTCCGATATGCGGTACGAATACTAAGAACATTAAAACTATTATTACGAATAAAATAATTTGATAAAAAGATTTAAGCATATGATAGTCGTTGCGCATTAAAAACCATACGGCTAATCCCGACAGAGCGACGTATATCGTCTGCCTTAAAATAAAGTGATAACTTACGCCGTACTGAACTATAGAAATCATCGCACTCGTCGAATAAACCATAACTAAGCCGAGGGATATTAACAGTATAACCGCAAGAAACAGCGTCGTATCGTATTTTTTTATAAAAACTTTTCCGTAGTTAATCATAATTTTTTATAAAAAATTATTTTTTAATTTCTCGAAACATTTCTTAAATATGTCCCCTCTCTCGCCGTAATCTTTAAACATATCGAAACTCGACGATGCGGGGGACAGTAAAACCGTTCCCAAAGCGCCGTTTTTAACCGTATCTTTTAAATAATTATAAGATTTAAAGACTGCATCTTCCATATCGCCGGCAAGCATATATTCTACGCGTCCTTTCAGCGTTTTTTCGAGGATTTCTTTGGTTTCGCCCATTAAAACGCATGCCTTTACGCTTTTTTTTAGCGGCTCGACGATGCTTTCGTAGTTAAAACCTTTGTCTTTTCCGCCTAGAATAAGCACTGTATCCGTTTTAACCCCGTCTTCTCTTGAAGCGTCAAATGAACCGAGCGCGCTTACGACCGCCGAGGGATTAGTAGCCTTTGAATCGTCGTAAAAATATATGTTATCTATGTTGCCGATACATTCAACCCTGTGTTTTAAGAGCCGATAGCCGTCGAAAGCTTTTTTAATAACGTCAGGAGGAATCCCGTACAGCGCTAAAGAACAGGCGGCCGCCATCATATTTTCTATTACGAATTTTCTTTTATCGGTAACGTCTTTTAACGAAATTTCGGCGTTAAATCCGAGTAAATCTTTAAGGCGCAAATTAATAAAGCCGTCTCTGTAAAAAACGTCGCATTTATCTTCTTCAAATCCGTATAAAACCGCATTTGAACCGACAACGCCTTTTAAAATAGACGAATTATAATCTTCCTGATTTAATACGGCAATGTCGTTATATTTAAGATTTTTAAACATTTTATATTTCGTAAGCCTGTATTCGTCGAAATTAAGATATCTGTCTAAATGATCGTCTTTTATGTTAAGAAGCACGGCGATATCTGGTTTAAAATCGTAAATCCATTCAAGTTGGAAACTGGATACCTCTAAGATAAAATCTTCGTAATCGCCTATGCCTGATATAAAAGGAACGCCGAGGTTGCCTCCTACAAAAGTTTTTCCGTTTAAACCCGCCGCTTCTATCGCGCTTTTACATAGGGTAACCGAGGTAGTCTTGCCGTTTGTTCCCGTAATAGCTATAATTTTTACATTTTTCTCTTTTTGGATATTATTATACGCAAATTCAATTTCGCTTAAAACCGGAATATTTGCACTTTTTAATTTTAAAATAACATTATGATTTCTCGGTATTCCTGGGCTTACGACGCATCGCTCTATATCTTTAAAATATCTGCCGAAAAGTATTTCTTCGTTTTGCTTATTAAAGAACATGACGTTTCCGTCTTGAACGTCCAAACCGCCCGCATTTTCGGCGGTATCGTCGTATATTAATAGCCGTCCTTTTTCTGCGTAATCGTTTCTGCTCTTAATATACACGTAAACGGCGGCGCCTGTTTTACCGAAACCTAAAATTAAATCGGACATTAAAAAATCCTCAATTTTAGAGTTGAAAGTGCAAATATCGTCAATATCAGGGAAACTATCCACAGCCTTATGACTATTTTTGATTCTGGAACGCCTTCAATTTCAAAATGATGATGTATAGGCGCCATTTTAAATATTCTTTTTTTTCTAAGTTTATAAGAGCCGACCTGAAATATAACGCTTAAAGCCTCCATGACAAATACGAACCCGATTATAATCAATAAAATTTCCTGTCTTGAAACTATTGCGACATAGCCTAGAACGGCGCCTAATGGTATCGAACCGGTATCTCCCATAAAAACCGAAGCAGGGTAGGAATTGAACCATAAAAAACCTATAGACGCGCCGAATAACGAAGCGCATAATATTACCACTTCCCCTATATTTTTTATATAAGGTATATGCAGATAGTCTGCAAATTTATAGTTTGACGCCGCATACGAAAATATAAGGTATCCTGCTATTGCTATGGCAAAAACCCCTATAGCCAAGCCGTCGAGACCGTCGGTTAAATTAACGGCGTTGGAAGAACCGACTATTATAAACGCCGAAAAAATTATAAAATAAACGCCGAAATTTAAATAATAGTTCTTAACAAAAGGAATTATTACCGTTCCAAGAGATTCGTCGTGAAAATAAAGGGCGGTCGAAACGCATAAGGCTATTAAAGTTTGGATAGAAAATTTATATTTGCCCCTAAGCCCCTTTGAAGAACGTCCCCTGATTTTTAAAAAATCATCCGCAAATCCTATCAAAGCGAACGATAAAAGCGTTAGAACGCCCATGTAAAGATAAAAGTTGTTAAGTTTTGCAAGCAGCAAAACCGGAACGAGAACGCTGAATAAAATTAAAAGCCCTCCCATAGTCGGAACGTCTTTCTTTTCGCTTACATGCGATTTTGGACCGTCTTCGCGGACTACCTGCCCTATCTTCATTTTTTTCAATCCCATAATAAATATTTTTCCGAATGCTATCGATAATATCAGCGACAGTATAATGGCGTATGAAGACCTGAACGTAATATATTTTAAAAAATCGGCATTTAAACTCAGCATATAGATTTAACCGTTTTACCAGTTTCTTCTTTGAAATACTCTTCAAGCTTCATGCCTCTCGAACCCTTAAGAAGCACTACGGCGTTATTTTTATCCAATTTTTTAAAATCGTTTTTGAAAGTTTCGTCGTCTTTTATTAAAAAAAATTTTCCGGAATATTTTTTTTCTTCCAATCCTTTCGTAACAAAATCGGAATAATCTCCTTTATAAAAAATAAAATCGGCTAACCCGCTAATTTCGCGCCCCGCGTTTACATGCTCTTCGGGGGCGGAACCGCCGAGCTCCAGCATGTCTCCAAGAACTAATATTTTTTTATTTTCGGAATAATCCGTTCTTATAAAATCCAGCGCGGACTTAAGGGAATCCGGGTTGGAATTATATGCGTCGTTAATCAAAGTCCACTCGCCCGTATTGTCGGTTATACGAATTATCTCCATTCTTCCGCGCGGAACATTAAAATTTTTAAAAGCATCCGAATTAATGTATGTTTCGGGAGTTATACCGCATGCCGAAGCAATGGAAAAAGCGCATAAAAAATCGTAAATTAAATGTTTTCCGCTGAAATTAACTTCTATAACGTATTTTTTTCCTTTAAATAAAACGTTTAAGGTTGTTTTTCCGGTTT
>JAKAQP010000011.1:9898-44846 GCA_021822485.1 bacterium | reverse complement strand
TATTGCCTCGTGCCGCAAGATTTCTCACTATAGAATAAAGTTCGGGGTATTCGGCTTCCGTAACGGGAACGGCATGATACATAGATAAAACTACTTTGTCGCTGAACCAGTACGTTCCGAGATTCATAACGGCGGCAAATATTAAAGCTATTACCATTCCCTGCTCTCCGCCGATTGCGCCGCCCGCAACTATTAATATTCCGGTTAAAATAAGCATTAAAAGAAAAGTCTTAAAATAATTCATTTATAAATTCGACCTCCTTGAATTATAAATTATATTAAAATTAAGCACGCATATAAACATTATATAACATTTTTATCATTGTTTTTCATTAAAATGTCAAAAGATATCGCTTGAACGGTTAAAGAAAACAGAACGGCTATAAAAACATAGGTAATAATTTCATTCCTCAAATGCATATTTAAAGGCAGAGATAACGCCATAGCAATAGGCAATGCGCCTTTTAATCCTCCGAAAACCAAAAAACGCTTATACCGTTTATTTAAAGTCAATCCGTTTGAAAATATTTTAAACCTGTTTTTTATTAAATTAACGAGAGGCGAAATGATATAAACCCCAAGAAAACGCGAAAAAAGCACGAGAGCTATTATGAACAGAGATATAAACCATATATCGAAAATTTTAAAAAGATTTATTTCTATTCCTATTATCAAAAATAAAATTGAATTTATTATAAAAGTTATATATTCCACCACTATAGGAAAAACTTCAAGCGTCCTGCCGGTCACTTTGTTTTTAAAACCGTAATTAGCAAGCGTTATTCCGCTGAAAATTACCGCCATTATAAACGACATATGCAGATAGTATGCGGCTATTAAAGACGCATAAGCAAGCAGCAGAGAAATCATAATTTCGGTTAAAAAATCCGTAGCAAGAGATAAAATAAGGGATACCAAATACCCGATAATTATTCCCAGTATCGATCCGCCGATCGATTCGTATAAAAATTGAACCGCCGACGTCTGTATTATTCCAAAAACATAATAAAACATGTTATATAAATGATATAACGAACTATGCATCGAGCCTAAACTGAAACGCATACCGTCAGAAAAAATATTGGCTGCTTTATGAAGATTAAGGTTTAAAAAAACCTCGAATAAAACAAGACTGATGCCGTCGTTAAAAAGACTTTCTCCTGCAAGAAGAGTCTCTATGTCTTCTCTGTTTTCAATTTCTTTTTTATCTTCTTTTTCGTTTTTATGTTTCATTGCGCCGTTTTTCAGCATAGACAGTATAGTAATAGGATCCGTAGGCGTTATTATAGCGCCGAAAATTAAAGACTGTTTCAGCGGAAAATCTAAAACAAAATGGAAAATAACGCCCGTAAATATCGCGGAAATTATAGTACCGAAAATCGACAATGCGCCTATAGGAAGTACGTTAGACATTAACGGACGCAGTTTAATTCCAACCGCGCCTTCAAATATAACAACAGGCAAAAAAACATAATAGATAAGATAAGGAGTAATTTTTAAACTTGGAAAAATATGAAATATCCCGACAAAAAGACCTATAATAACAAGCATAGAGGCATAAGGAATCTTAAAATATCTTGTTAAAATTCCTCCTGCCGACGCTATAGAAAGCAAAATTATCGCCGTAATGATTATATGGCTTCCATGATACATAATATATAATATACCATATTATATGTATGCAACCCATTAGAAAATAAAGAGTATAAAATAAAAATTATAAAACTTATAAAAACATATCTCGGTTTTAAAATTGAAATGACACGCCGATAAATAAACTTGCAATCGGGTTAAATAAATTATATAATTATTAATCTACGAAAACATCGCGGGGTGGAGCAGTCCGGTAGCTCGTTGGGCTCATAACCCAAAGGTCGCAGGTTCGAATCCTGCCCCCGCAACCAATTAAAACCGCAGTAAATAAGCCTTTCCTTATAATGAACTAATAATTTAAGACGATAATTTAAAAATCTTTCTTCCCTAAATATGAAAATCTGTCACATTTAAAAAGCCGCTGCCGGTTATTAAAAATTAGACATTTAATATTAAATAATGGGACTATTGCAAAATAAATAGGCATATTTCTTAAATTAAACTGAGCTACGTTTTATTATGAACATAGGACAATAAAGATATAATTTAGTTTTAATTTTTAAAAAGTTGTTATATATTGAATTAAAGAATTAAGTCTTTGTTAAATAGCCCCGCAAGCTGGGATAACCTGCGATGCTTTAAAAATTTTTTAAAGGTAAATTATGAATGAAATTATATTTATAGTCGAAGAAGACGTTGAATCCGGATATACGGCTAAAGCTCTCGGATATTCTATTTTTACTCAAGGCGAAACTATAGAAGAACTTAAGGAAAATATTAAGGACGCTTTAGAATGCCTCTTTGAGAATAAATCCGATATTCCGCATGTTGTAAGACTTCATCAAGTTAAAGAAGAACTTTTTGCATATGCCTAATAAATCCCAAGAGATATTTCAGGGGAGGAATTGGCAAGATTATTGTCTAAATACGGTTATAAAATCGGAACTCTCAGGAAATAGACCAGAAAAAAAATCAACGGTTATTAAAGTTTTCCGTTATAGCCTTGGAATTTTCGCATATAAACATTTTTTTCATATTTTCCAGCGATCTGGAATGAGCATCTTTATCCATAGAAGACACGCAATCTTCGGCTATTGCGGGATAAAATCCTCGGTTTGCGGCGTCTCTCGCAGAAGATTCGACGCCTATTTCCGTAGCTATTCCCGTAAAAATAATAGTATTAATGCTTCTGTTTTTCATCATCTGTTCAAAATAAGTCCCGATAAATATACTTGCGGTAGGTTTCTCTATTAATATATCTTCGTCTTGCGGAGATATATCTTCGAGAATATTTCTTTCGCTCGAACCTTTGCCCATGAAATCCGGAAGTTTTGCCGGATCGTCAACGTCGAAACGCTTCATCATAGCGTAATAAGACCATGAAGACCTGAATTCCTTCGCTGCCGGAGTTATGAGCGTATATATGACAGGAATCTTTCCTCTTAAAGCATTTATTAAATTTTTTATATTAGAAATAAATTCGGTTCTATTGTATATTCTGGAAACTAATCCGTTTTGGACGTCCCATACGACGAGACAAGTATGTTTTGGATTAAGTATCTCTTGTAAATTTTCATATATTTCTATACCGTTAAATTTTTTCATAAGACTAAATAGAAACCTCCTGTAAGCACAATGCTAAATTAACGTCTGTTAAAAAATACTGTTAATTAAATCGTCTCCTATTCCAAAGCCTGCTCCCATTTCTATAGCTTGTCCAAAGCCGCTACCTAGGAGCGAACTGAAAAATCCTTTTTTTTGTTGCGGCTGTTGGGGCTGAGACTGCTGCTGATTTGCATAACCTTGATTTTGAACCGGCTGAGTAAAGCACTGATCACTGACTTGAGGAATATTTTGATGCAAAGTCTGCAAAAAAGAAAACATCTGATTTTGCTCGCTCTGAACGGAAAGTGCTATATCTTTAAGGTCTAAAAGCCATTCGCGTGCATCCTGGTTTCCGGAAGATTGTAATTTTTGTAATTTAACCGCTAAATTTTGTATTTTATCGCCGACGCTGTTTGCCTCCGATTGTAATTTTTGATACTCTGTATCGATTACCGCATAATCCATTTTTTACCTCCAATAAATTCACATTAATTAAATATTATTTCAATTTATAGTTTTGACATATTATTATACAACTTTTTCTTTTTAATTGGAAATTTCTAAAATTATAAATTCCCGCTGAAGTATTAAGAGCTAACTTCCGTTAAGGTTTCCGCTGCAGGCGTTTTCTTTTTATATTTGCGCGAACCGTACCAAACGCCGGCGGTTAACAGAACATTCGTCGCTATAATTACAATAAACGCATATTCTGGAAATTTAGACGTTCCGGGAATACCCGCGTTTAAAGGCATATATGCCATAATAGCCGTAGCAAGCGCCCTGCCTATCATTGACAACATAAAAAATTTTTCTCTTTTAACGTCTTCAGCGTTATCCGTGGAAACAGAAGACTGCTCTGAAGCCGGGATAGGATTTTTTTTGAAATTCTGCATTTTAAAAATAGCCGATACGGCTATATATCTCGAAATTATTATAAGCAGGATTATTACAAAAAGCCTGACAAAAAATTCTACTCCGACATCCGTCAATTCTACAACCACTCCAAGAAACACGAAAAAAACCGTACGAATTAAAAAAGAAAATTCATGGTTAAATTTTTTTATGACGGAATTTTTTATGCTTATTTTAAAAAAATTTAGCTTTAGTTTGGTTAAAAGATCTTCGTTACCCATCATTATGCCGAAAACAAGTATGGCTATAGCTCCGTTTCCGTGAATATAGTGCATAATAAGAACTATCACCAGCATTGCGGCAAATGTAACGGAATATGCAAACTTTGTATTGGTTAAAAATTTTAAAAGCGAATACCATATTATTCCGGCAATAACAGCAACTAATGCCGATACGGCAAAAGAATAAAGAGTTTGTAAGGCAATACCGCCGACATTAAAACTTGCGGAAGAATTTTTCGTTATTTCTATTAAAACTATTAAAATAATTATTGCAAAAGCGTCATTGAACGTGGATTCTATAGCTATTACCGTCTTGCTTTTTTCGGTCGCGGCGATATTCGGCAATAATGGTATTATAACCGTAGAGCTTGAACATGAAACTATAACGCCAAGCATTAAAGACTGCATTAAATCTCCGCCGCCGGTTATGTAAAACGCTCCCCCTACCAATATAATAGATAGCAAAAGTCCAATTATTATCAATATAATAGAAAGATATGACGATTTAAAAACTGTTAAAAAATCAAGCTCGATGCCGCCCTGAAACATTATTAAAACTAAGACTAAAGTGCTTAAATAAGGTGCAAACGAAAGAAAAACGCCCTGATTAAAAATATGGTAAATCGGTCCCAGCAAAAGACCTGCCGCCATTAAAAAAAGAATAGACGGAATTTTAGTATACTCAAAAAGTATTTCGCCTATAAAACCTATGACTATAATCAGTCCGAATATACCGACCGCTATGCTTGGAGACATTTTTTAAAAATTTAATAAATAAAAATGCTATATTTTTTTATGCCTAAAACTTCGATTATATTATATATTTTTTGACCTTCAATATCAAATTTTATATTTTGCATATTGTTTAATATCAACTTTTTCGATATGTTATTAAACTTTCTATATGCTATAATTGGATAACTAAATTTTATTAATTTTATTAATTTATATTTTATAACCCTGCAAATTTAGAATGATAAAAATAATACAAAACATAAATGAACTCGAATCTGTAGAATCCGAATGGAACGATTTATTCGAGGAAAATCCTGGTTCGAATGTATTCCAATCTTTTGATTGGAACTATATATGGCTGAAACACTTCTTGCGAAAAAACGATAATATCTTTATAATCGCCGTCTATAACGATAAAGAAAATGGAAAGCTTGAAGCTATAGCGCCTTTTTTTATAAGAAGATTTTTTTTGTTTTTAAAATCGCTTATGTTTATAAGTTACGATTATTCGGATTATTTAGATATTATAATAAGAAAAAACTGCGACAAAGAAAAAATTTATTCCGAAATATTCGGCACTATCTTCCTAAATAATAAATCTCAAAGAATAGCTGATATAATAAACCTCAAGCAAGTTTCAAAAGACACTTTACTGCTTATATCGGATTATTTGAATAAAATAAAAAAAATAAGTTTAAATTACAAAGAGAGCGGCAGTTGCTATTATTTTAACCTTCCGGATAATATAGATGATTATATGAAGCGATTTAACTCTAAACAACGGTACAATATTTTAAAAAGAGCGGAAAAGGCTGAAAACGTTAATATCAAATATATTGCCAGTTCTTCTGCAAATATAGATAAATCTTTATTTATGAAGTATTTAAATATTTTTTTTGAACTTCACCAGAGAAGATGGAAAAATAAAGGCAAAAGAGGCGTTTTTTATAATGAAAAAATAAAAAGTTTTTTTAAAGACTTATTTATTTCATTATTTAACAAAAACAGGATTACGCTATCCGCTCTTGAAATTAATAACGGAAATATTATCGCATCGGCCGTCTGCTTTGATTATGCTGGCAAAAAACAGGTGTATTTACCCGGATTCGACACGGAATACTCGTGCTATCACCCAGGTATAGTTTTAATTTATAACGATATAAAAGAGGCTATAAATAAAAAATATAAAGAATTTGATTTTTTAAAAGGTGGCGAAGAATATAAGCAAAGATTCGGAGCGGTAAAAAGAGAAAATTATAAATTATATTTATACAAAAATAAAATCATTTTTTATCTTTATAAAATCAATCTATTTTTAGAAAAAGAGATCAAAGAGAAGTCTGCCGATATAATACATAATATTTTTAAAAAGATGAAAATACTTCGGATACGGTCGGAGGAAGAAAACCTGCGTTAATTACATTGTAATGGATTAGAAGCGAAAATACCGCAATTAAAAACACAATTCCCAATAGTATTATCATTGAAATCTGGAACGGCGAAGCGCCTTTTTTTTCGATCGACTTTTTTTTACCGCCGCTGACATCTTTAAAGTCGCTGGATTTATCTGACTCTTCCGCCACTGCGCTGTTTATCTCCGATATAATCGACTTCATAAGGTCTTCCGGTATATCGGAAAGATTCTTATTATTAGCAGTTTGGACATCGTCTTTTTCGGGAGCGGCATTATTCGATGTACTTTCAACGCTATTAGCGGTTACAAACGTTTTATCGGTTTTTTCGTCAGTGCTGTTTGAAAACACGGCAGTACTATCGTTAACGACTCCCGTTTTTTTATTAAGAGTAAAAATGTTAGAGCAAACTCTGCATTTTACCTTGATATCGCCGTCGGGAATAAGCAATTCGTTTAATTCGTAATGCGTTCCGCAATAAGGACAATTAATATCCATATAACATCAACTTTAATTTTAATTTTAATTTATTGAATGTTTTTGTATTATATGCAATAATATTACAATAATGAAATTAAATCAACAACTAAATTTAAAAGAAGTCCTGCTTGCCACATTAAAAAGCAAATTGAATGCATCCGACTATTGCGCCCTTTTATTATATGAGAAATGGGAATCAATATGCGGAAAGGAAATAAGCAAAAAAACTAAACCTAAATCTTTATACAAAAACGTTTTAACTGTAAGCGTCGAAAATCCGGTATTAATATTTGAACTTGGATTTATAAAGGAAGAATTTATAAAAAAAATCAATGAATTTTTCTCGACCAAAATTAAAGGCCTGCATTTAGACAAGACCATAAAAATTAAAGACATCCGGTTCGTAAATAGATAATTGTTTCAATTAATTATTATATTTATATTATAGATTTTATCTTATCTAAAAAAGATTTTTTAAGCGGATGCGTTTCTTCTTTATTTTCTGCCGCAAGTTCTTCGAAAAGTTTTTTTTGTTTATGAGTAAGATTGGTCGGCGTTTCCACTACTACGTTAATATACTGACTCCCCCTCTGTCCTCCGCTGATTTTAGGAGCGCCTTTTCCTTTAAGGGTAAACTGGGTTCCGCTTTGAGTTCCGGGCGTTATTCTTATAGTCGATTTTCCGTCAACGGTTGGAACTTCTATTTCGCTTCCAAGCGCAGCCTGCGAAAAACTTATAGGTATAGAAATAAAAATATCACTGCCCTGTCTTTTAAATAAACTGTGGGGTTCAACCGTAATATCGACGTAGAGATCTCCGTTTGGACCGCCGAAAAGTCCGGATGAACCTTCTCCCGATACCTTAAGCCTGTTTCCGTCGTCAATACCTGCGGGTATTTTAATATCAAGTTTGCGCTCTTTTATTACCCTGCCTTCGCCTTTACATACCGGACAAGGATTTTCTATTATTTCGCCTTCTCCTCCACACTTATAACATGTCCTCGCAATAGAAAAGAAACCCTGTTGCTGCCTTATTTCGCCGGTACCGTGGCACACCGGACAAGTAACTCTGTTTGTACCTTTTTTGGCGCCCGTTCCTCCGCATGTAGAGCATGTTTCATATCTGTTGTATTTTATCTGCTTAGATACGCCGAATAAAGATTCTTCAAATTTTATTCTTACTCCGTATCTTAGATCTTCCCCTCGTTTACGTTTCGTTTTTTTATTTGATTGCGAAAAAATATCGCCGAAAAAATCGCCGAATATATCGCCGAAACCGAAACCGCCTCCGCCGTCCGAAGCAAATGCGCCGACGCCTTCATGCCCGAATCTGTCGTATGCCGCTCTTTTCTCTTCGTCGCATAAAATACTGTATGCCTCGTTTATTTCTTTGAACTTTTCTTCCGAATCGCCGTCGCCCTGATTTTTATCGGGATGATATTTTTGGGCCAACTTTCTGTACGCCTTTTTTATTTCGTCTGCATTTGCGTTTCTGTCTATTTCTAAAATTTCGTAATAATCTCTTTTATATGCCATATTTTATTTAGTTTAAATAAATTTATAAGTATTTAGGAAAACCTCCTTTGCTTTATTTTATTTAGCAAAGGAGATTGCATTAATGTCTATCTTTTGTTTAAATTATTCATTCTTTTTGTCTTTTACTTCTTCGTATTCTGCTTCTACTACATTGTCTACATTGTCGTCGGCAGATTTAGATTGTTGTTCTTCTCCGGCTCCCGCAGTTTCTGTTTCAGCCGCAGTTTTCTTGTAAATAGATTCTGCTATACTATGTGACAATTTTTCCAGATCTTCGGTAATACTTTTTATAGATTCTATATTGTCCTCTCCTAAAGCCTTCTTAGCCTCGGCTATTTTTTCTTCCGCTGCCATTTTTTCGGAAGATTCTATTTTATCGCCGGAATCTTTCAAAGTTTTTTCCACGGAATACACTAAACCGTCCAAGCGATTCCTTACTTCTATCAATTCTTTCTTTCTTGAATCTTCATCTTTATGAAGTTCGGCTTCTTTAATCATTCTGTCTATTTCTTCCTTAGACAATCCGCTTGAAGCGGTTATCTTAATAGACTGTTCTTTGCCCGTTCCAAGATCTTTAGCGGAAACATGCACTATACCGTTTGCGTCTATATCGAACGTAACTTCTATCTGAGGAACTCCTCTTGGAGCCGGCGGGATGCCGGTCAACTCAAACCTTCCTAAGCTCTTATTGTCGGACGCCATTTCTCTTTCACCCTGCAGAACGTTTATCGTAACTGCGGGCTGACTATCGGCCGCCGTCGAAAATATCTGGCTCTTCCTCGTCGGAATAGTCGTATTTTTTTCTATTAATTTAGTACTTACTCCGCCAAGCGTTTCTATTCCAAGAGATAGCGGGGTAACATCAAGCAGCAAAACGTCTTTGACATCTCCTTTGAGAACGGCGCCCTGAATTGCAGCTCCGACTGCGACTACTTCGTCCGGATTAACTCCTTTATGAGGTTCCTTTCCGAAAAACTCCTTAACCTCCTGCTGAACTTTCGGCATTCTGGTCTGTCCGCCGACAAGCACTACTTCGTCAATCTGAGACGTATTTAAACCCGCATCTTTTAAGGCAGTTTTTACCGGCGACATAGATCTTTCGATTAATCCACTGGTAAGTTGTTCTAATTTTGCCCGAGACAGTTTCATATTAAGATGTTTAGGCCCGCTTGCGTCCGCAGTAATAAAGGGTAAGTTTATATCAGTTTCGAGAGAAGACGAAAGTTCTATTTTTGCTTTTTCCGCCGCTTCTTTTAATCTTTGAAGCGCCATTTTGTCTTTTCTTAAATCTATGCCCTGGTCTTTTTTGAATTCATCGGCTATATAGTCGATTACCTTCTGGTCGAAATCTTCTCCCCCCAAAAAGGTATCGCCGTTAGTAGATTTGACTTCAAATACTCCTTCTCCGAGTTCTAGTATCGATATATCGAAAGTTCCTCCGCCTAAATCGTAAACGGCTATTTTTTCTTCTTTCTTTTTGTCTAATCCGTAAGAAAGGGACGATGCCGTAGGCTCATTTATAATCCTTAAAACATCCAACCCTGCTATTTTGCCCGCATCTTTAGTAGCCTGTCTTTGCGAATCGTTAAAATATGCCGGAACGGTAATAACCGCTTCGGTTACGGGTTCTCCGAGATAATCTTCCGCAGTTTTTTTCATCTTAGTTAAAATAATAGAAGATATTTCCGCAGGGGAATATTTCCTTCCTTTAATTTCAACCCACGCATCGCCGTTTTCGCTCGGAACAATTTTATAAGGACATACCTTTTTAAACGCCTGGACTTCCGGAGAATCATATTTCCTACCGATAAGCCTTTTTACTGCGTAAACGGTATTTTCAGGATTAGTGACGGCCTGCCTTTTTGCCGCCTGCCCCACCAATCTTTCTCCGCTGTCGGTAAATGAAACGATGGAAGGCGTTGTCCTTGCTCCTTCAGAATTTGCTATTACCGTAGGCTCTTTTCCTTCCATAACGGCAACGCAAGAGTTTGTAGTTCCTAAATCGATTCCTATAACTTTTCCCATGGTTAAATTCTCCTTAAATCTATGTGATTTTAATTTTTTATCTATTTTCTATTTCTTATTATATCGTATATTTAAACAATAAATAAATGTAAATTTATAAAATTTAATTTTTAGATTTGGCTATAGAAACCATAGCAGGTCTCAAAAGCCTGTCTTTAAACATATATCCTTTCCGTTTTTCTTCAATTATAGTTCCATCGGGTTTTCCGGAATTTTCCACCATTTCAACGGCATCATGAAAATTAGCGTCAAAATTTTTTCCTACCGCTTCTATAACTTCCGCTCCGTAATTTTTTAATATTTTAATAAATTCTTCGTAAGCTAATTTGACCCCTTCTACGAAAGATTTTAAATTTCCGGAATCATCCTGTTCTATATGTGCCGCTGAATGACTTATGGCTAAATCTAAAAAATCGAGAACGGGAAGTAAATCTCTTAATATTTTTTCGTTGGAATATTTTAGAGTCTCTTCTTTTTCTCTATTGTTTCTTTTTCTAAAATTTTCCATTTCGGCTAAACTCTTAAGATAGTTTGCATTTGCTTCATCGTTTTCTTTTTTTAAATTTTTAAGGACATTTTTTAAATATTTTAAAGTTTTTTCAGCTTCAACAAGATTTTTAGGGTCGGGAATCATATCGATATCGGCATCCGTTTCGATGACGATATTTTCTTGCTCATGCGGTTCCGTTTCCATCTTTTTTCCTAATTCGGATTCTATTTCGGAATCGCCGGCATCACCCTTTATTTTTTCATATTCCGTATTTTCTTCATCTAAACGCATTAAATATATCTCCTTTATTTAATTTGAATGCATGCAATAATTTCAATTCATTAAATTTATCTATTTTTTATATTTTGTTTCATATGATGCCGCTTAAAAATTCCGATACAAAATCTATTATAGGAATAACGTGGGAATAATTCATTCTTAGCGGCCCTATTATTCCTATCGACCCTCTAATCATATTGATCTCGCTTATATATGGCGCCGTTATAAGAGAAAGACCGGATATTTCAGACCACTCATCTTCCGAACCTATGAATATCTGTTTTGTTTTGGAATTTTTAGTATGCCCGAGAAGTTTTATTATATTTTTTTTGTCCGAAATTGTTTTTATAAGAAATTTTATCTGCTCGTTATTGGAAAATTCAGGCTCTTCTATTAAATCTCCCTCGGGACCCACGTAAAGACAGTTATCGTAATGCTTATAATCCCAATAACCCGAAACATTTCCAATAGAAGAAAAAATTCCCATATTTAAAATAGAATAAAAATTTTCCTTATCGCTATGCATTTCTTCGATTATTATTTCTTTTAAACCGTCTAAGCTGCAATTTTTCTTTTCGATTATTTCGTTTAATTTATTAGAATAGCGCGTGAGTTCGTTTTGTTTTATATCTTTAGTTATATAAAACGATTTATTTTCCGTAACTCCGTTCGCAAAGACTATAATTGCAAGTATATTTTTTTCTTTTATTCTTATAAATTCTATATGTAAAAGATTAGCTTCCGACATATCAGGCGCCAGAACTACGCCGGCGTAATGGGATAAATCGGAAAGCAGTATGGAAACCTGATTTAATATTCCGTTTAAATCCCTGTTTGCCGAAGTTAATCTTATTTCTATATCTTCTTTTTCTTTAATGGAAATTTTTTCGGTTTTCATCAAACTGTCGACATAAAACTTATATCCTTTAGCCGTCGGAATCCTGCCGGCGGAAAAATGCGGCTGATAAATATAACCGGCTTCTTCAAGCGAAGCCATAATATTTCTTATAGAAGCCGAGCTTAAATTAAGTTTGCTGCTTTCGGCGATAAATTTAGAACCTACCGGACTTGCCGTTCCAAAGTACCCCTCTATTATGCCGAGAAGTATTTCCCTGCTCCTTTCGTTTAAATCGTTATAATTAAATTTTTCCGCTTTTTCTTCCAAAGTTTTCATATATATTTGCAATAAATGCATACTATTCGGCAACAAACTAAACTAAAATTTATCTATATATAATTATTTGCCGCCGATTAGCACTTAAACATACAGAGTGCTAATTATTATTTAATCAATATTTTAACATTTTGTCAAGTTTTATTCTATATTAAAATCGAGCCTATTAACAATATCTAACGATAAAACAAAAACTTTTTTCTTTACAAATTTTTCATAAAAGCATAAAATATAACGATGTTGTCAAAATTAAATAAATTTATTTCTTCGGTTAAACTCGCCGTTTTTCTTTTTATAACAATCGCCGTTCTTGCCATGATAGGTACGTTTATAAATCAAGGCGATACAATAAAACAGTACAAAACTATTTTTTCGCCGACGGTATATCACGTATTATACTGGCTCGGCTTTTTAAATATTTACGATTCATGGTATTTCATCGCATTTTCCCTGCTTCTGATGGTCAATCTTATAGCCGCATCTATCAATATGTTTCCGCGTACGATAAAAGCGGTTTTCGGTCCTTACCCCTCTTTTAAAGAAGTAACGGAAAATAAAAATAATAAAGCGATATATGAGGCTATCGAAACAAAAAAGAGACCGGAAGAAATAAAAGAAATTATAGGTAAAAAATTCGGGGCTTTGCTTGACCAAAAGATAAACGAAAACAAAGATGAAACAAAACTATATTATTCCAAAAATTCTATTTTTAGATTTTCTCCTTACATTGCCCATATAAGCGCAATAATAATCATTATAGGCGTATTGCTAAATTTTAAATATGGATTCAGATCTTATACCAATATTAAAGTCGGGGGAAAAACTAACGTTACTTACCTTTTAAAAAACAACAAACCGATTAAGCTTCCTTTCACGATAAGATTAGACAGATATCGCACGACTTATTATCCTGACGGAATTCCTAAGGCTTACATAAGCACTGTAAGTATAATTCAAGAACATATAAGAATTTTGACAAAAAACATAGAGGTGAACCATCCCTTAACTTATAAGGGCATTACTATCTACCAGGCGAGTTACGGACATTATAAACCCGATAAATACGGTATTTTAGTTGTTAATTTACTGCATATTAATTCTTTTAAAAAAATAATATATGCTTCAACGGGAAAATTCTATAATTCTAAAATAAATAACATTAAATTTATGCTGACCAGGGTTCTTAGAAAAGGTAAAATGTCCTATTTTCCCTATATAATTAAATTAAATAATAAAAAAATTTTAAATTTTAGGATTATACGGGTTAAAAATCAAAATTTCCCGCTTATAATAGCAAGATATAAAAATATCGGCTTTATAATGACTCCGCAATTAAAAACTTACTATTACAGCGGAGTAGAAATAACTAAAAATACTTACGTATCTGTAGTTTGGATAGGATGCATAATTCTTGTGATTTCTTTATTTTTTTCATTTTTCTTTAACCACGAAGAAACATGGATATCGTTTACCGGCATTAATGATGCTAAAAAAACGAAGATTGAAATAATTTCTATCCCAAAAAAGAAATTTAATTCTTTTTACAAAAAATTTGATAAAAAAATAAGTAAAATTAAAAAATTTTTAAGCTAATTTAAAAATTAAGTTTATGGTCAATAGAGGTTATAACTATGATTTCGCCGAATATATCCGTCCTTGACGGATCCTTATATTTTACAGTTTCGCTTCTTTTCGTGTTTGCTTCTTTTATAGGTTATTTTATCTTTTTATTTACCGGAAGCAAAACGATTTCAAAAATATCGTTCGGTATTCTAATTGCGGGCTTTATAGTTCAGACCGCGGCATTCGTTATAAGATGGATCTATGCCTATAAAATCGGGATAGATACGCCGCCGTTGGTAGATCTGTACGACTCCTTAGTATTCTTTGCTTATGTTATTGAAATCGGTTATATAATTTTAAGAATTTTTTACGATTTTGACGCTCTTGGCTTTATAATTACGTTTATAGCATCGTCGGCACTTGCTTTTGCCACTTTTTATCCGCTTGCCACAAGCGCAATAGAACCGACTATTCCCGCACTGCAAAGTTACTGGCTTTTATACCATATTATGACTTTATTCGTTGCCTACGGAGCGTTTGCGGCTTCATTCGGATTAGGGATACTTTATTTAATAAAAAATGGCAGAGAAAACGGCAATAAAAAGCGTGGAAATAGATTTTTATCGCTTTTACCGGAGTCAGCAGTAATAGAAGAATCAATTTATAAAGTAATATCTGTCGGACTAGTTTTTTTAACTGCAGGAATAGTAATAGGTGCCGCATGGGCGGACAGCGCCTGGGGCGGCTACTGGAGTTGGGATCCTAAAGAAACATGGTCGCTTATAACGTGGATGACATACATTTTATTTATTCATGCAAGATTTACTAAAGGATGGGGCGGCAAAAAAATGGCTTGGATCGCCGTCATCGGGTTTGCGGTAGTTATATTCTGCTATCTCGGCGTTGATTTGATAATACCGGGATTACATTCTTACGCGACGCCAGGATCGTCCCCTATTTTATAAATAAAATAAAAAAATATTTTTATTTATTTAAAATAATTACATATATTGTATATGAATAATTCTAAAGAAAAAAATTTCAAAACAACTATACTGCCTTTCAGACCTTACGTTTACGATGTTAAGTGCGCAGGAGAAATTAAGAATCTTACGGCTCCGCCGTATGACATAATAAGCAAAGAACTTCAGAACGAACTATATGAAAGGTCGCTCTACAATATAATAAGGCTGGAATACGGAAAGGAATTAGACGGCGATGGCGATAATGAAAATAAATATACCAGGGCATCCCACTTATTTAATGAATGGGCGGGCAAGTGCGTTTTAAAAAGAGCCGCAAAAAACGCTATTTATATTTACTCGCAAATTTTTAATATTGACGGAACTGAATATGAAAGAACCGGCTTTATGTCTCTCTTTAAACTTCCGGAATCGAAAGAAAATAACTCTATATACGGTCACGAGACTACCCTTTCCAAGCCTAAAGAAGACCGCTTTAAGCTTATGGAAACGGCAAATGCGAATTTCAGCCCTATTTTTTCCGTATTCGAAGACAATAATCAAAAAGTTTTGACTATTTTAAAAACGGCTTTATCGGAAAAAGAAGTCAAAAAACTATTCGATTTTATAGACGATAATGGAATCAAAAACATCCTTTACGCAATAGAAGATGAAAAAATCATATCCGATATCCAAAATGATATGGGTGATAAATCGGTTTATATCGCTGACGGACACCACAGATTTGAAACATGTATTAATTATCGGGATTACGTTAAAAAAAACGGATTAGATAAAAAAGGTATTAATGCCGATTATTGCCTTATGTTTTTTGCGCCTTCCGGACAGAAAGGATTAGTTATTTTACCGACGCATCGAGGTATAAAAGAAAAGAATATAAATATTGAAAATTTTATAGAAATATTGAGTAAATATTTCATAATTAGTGAAACCAATGCGGAAGACCTGATTAACGAGAATAAAAAAACCGGCAAAAAATATGTTTCTTTCGGTTTTGCCCACAAATCAGGAAGAAATTTTATACTCTCGTTTAAAAACGAAACGTCTGACTTAAAAACGATAAACCCATTAGATAATCTCGACGTATCCATTCTTCAGGAATATATTTTAAAAAAAGCTTTAGAAATAACGCAGGAAGAAATCGATAACCAAAAATATATCGTATATGAAAAAGATGCAAAAAAAGCTTTAGAAAAAGTTAAGAAAGGGGGGCTGGAGGCCGTATTCTTTATGAATCCTACTAAGATAGAAGACGTAATAAAAATAGCTTCCTTAAACCTTAGAATGCCTCAAAAATCAACATACTTTTATCCTAAACTAATCAGCGGATTGCTTATTAACCCGCTGATTAAGTAAAGTTAAAATTAAGGCTTTTCTATTAATAACCGTAGCTGCCGTCCGGAGACATTGAGGGCATAACAGCTTCCTGCAATATAGCATTATTTTCGTAAATATACTGCATTATATAAATTACTTTTCCTACATTTCTTCCGTACTGCAATTTTTCGTAAACGTTAGGTACGTATTTTATAGTTTTGAACAGTATAGGATAACCGTAAAGATTTTTTTTAATTAAAGAACTTAACGGTATTACCGCCGAATTATTAGAAATAGCAAACTCTAGCCAGCATACTCCGCCGGCGTTAAAAACCGCTTCGTATTTAACTTTGTTTATCTTATATTCATATGCCGTTATACCGGAATTTTTATAATCATACTGCGACAGGTCAGGCTGTATAATATAAAGTTTTTTCAATGAAATCTTCCGCATTTTGTATTTTGACTGCATACTTTTTAAAGTGCCGCCTACCGCCGCATAAACTTTATTGCAGTTAATATAATTTAACGCAAAAAACATACCTGTCACAATCACAATTAATGCAAAAATTAAATTTTTTTTAAGAATAATTTTCATTTTTAGCTCCTTATTATATTATTTATAATTTATTTAATTACCTTATTTTAAACTTTCTAATTTATAATTTTAATTCTATAAAAAGTTTTTTTGGGGGGTATATGCTATTAGCTATTAGGTAACTTCTTTGCGTAATGATTTTTACGTCGAGTATTTTAAACATATAGAAAAACCGGCAATATAAAATGGTATGAAAACTCTTTCGGACTCTGCAAAAGAAAAGTTTTTAAGCGGCATTACTTCTTTTGAAGAAATATTGCCGTATATTAAAATCAATAAATGGGCAGTATAGAAAAAAACATTGAATACAAAAAAAGGGACGGATTTAAAATCCGTCCCTTTTTTTGTATCAGAAATTATAACCAGACTCGTCATGCTGCGTGATATCTAAACCCATTGCCTCGGTTTCTTTATCTACGCGAAGACCCATAACTTTGTCTATTACTTTAAAGATTATATAACTCATTATAAAGGAATAAGCGGCAACGCATACTATAGTCAACAGCTGAATCCACACCTGACCTGGATTACCGTAAAACAAACCTCTTCCTGCAGAATTAATCAGCGGGTCGGCAAACAAACCTGTTGCAAGAGCTCCCCATGCTCCGCCTATCGCATGAACGTTAAAGGCGTCGAGAGCATCGTCGTAGCCTAATTTCGGCTTTACGAAAACTACCATAGAATAACATATTACACCTGCTACGAAACCTATAATAATAGAATCTATTGGATTAACAAAACCGGATGCGGGAGTTATAGCTACAAGCCCGGCTACGGCGCCCGAAACCATACCAAGAGTCGTCGGTTTTCCGCTTCTTATCCATTCGGCTATCATCCAGCCTATAGCGGCGGCTGCAGTAGCGGTATTCGTTACCAAAAATGCCGATGTTGCTAAAGGATTTGCTTCTAAAGCGCTTCCTGCGTTAAAACCGAACCAACCAAACCATAAAAGTGCGCCTCCCAGAATTGTATAGCCTAACTGGTTTGGCTGAACTATGTTTTCTTTCATATAACCTTTTCTTTTTCCGAGAACTATCGCTCCAGCAAGACCGGCGACGCCGGAATTAATATGGACGACCGTTCCGCCGGCGAAATCTAATACCCCCATTTTGTTAAACAATCCGCCTATGCCCCATACCGACTGCGCGACCGGAGCATAAACAACGGTGAGCCATACTATTGTAAACACTACCCAAGAAGAAAATTTAATTCTTTCTACTAATGAACCGCTTACAAGGGCGACAGTTATAATTGCAAACATAAGTTGAAACATTACGTAAATATAGGAAGGAATCTTGCCGTCATACCTTGAATGCTGATTTTCTTTCATGGCAAATAAACCTATATATTTAAGACTGCCTATTACTCCACCAAAGGAATCGGGACCGAATGCCAAAGAGTATCCCCATAAAATCCATATAATACTTACCGTACAAATAGCAATAAAACTAAGCGAAATTGTATTTAAAACGTTTTTTCTTCTAACCATACCGCCGTAATAAAAACCGAGTCCAGGCGTCATTATTAAAACCAATGCGGATGAAGCAAGCACCCATGCTATATCTCCGCTGTTAAACGCCGGAACCTTCAAGCCGGCGGCAAAGACTGGGCTTACCCATGAAAACATTACCAGCAGTAGTCCTCCTAACAAAGACCATCCGTATATTAAAGGTATTTTAAAATTTTTTAATTTTTTAATGAGATCCATAATTTCCCATTCCTCCTTTATTTATTTTTAAGATACTGTATATTCTCTCTATCGTCGATATGCTAACAATCTAATCATTTTGCATTTTGCAGCGATATTAATTAGATTGCGGATTCTCCTTTTTCTCCGGTTCTAATACGTACGGCTTCTTCTACAGGCGATATAAATATCTTTCCGTCGCCGATATTGCCGGTTTTAGCACTCTTTTCTATCGTTTCTACGATGCTTAAAATCTGGTCATCGGAAGCGATTATTTCCATTTTGGCTTTTGGAACGAAATCTACTCGGTATTCTGCTCCTCTGTAAAGTTCCGTATGCCCTTTTTGTCTTCCGAAACCTTTAACCTCCGTAACGGTTATCCCATGAATTCCTATACTGTTTAAAGCTTCTTTAACGTCATCTATTTTAAACGGCTTGATTATAGCCTCTATTTTTTTCATTTTTAATTTCACCTCCTTTTCATATTATTTTTTTAGGCGGTTCAATCTTGCAAACCCAGTATGGAGTATGCAAATAAATAAATCTGACACCTTTAAAAACTATAAAGAATCATTAGATTTATCGTGTTCTGCTGAGAATGCGTCGGCAAACCGTTTGAATTTAAATATACTTTATGGTTAGCGCTTTGATGTTCAAATTCGAGTCTGAACTGCACGTCTTTAAAGTTTTTAAAAGACGGCTGATATGCAAAAGTCAGGGTAGAATCGATATATGTATCGCTGACTCCAGGAGTGCTGGTCATCTCCCACATTCCGTTCTGGTCATATGCTGCGGTCTCTCTCAAAGTTTCGGCAATCTGTCCGAAACCGTAATTATGCTGATGGTGTATATAACCCGCTATGCCGTAAAAACGGGATTTATCGTAAGTATTGTTAGAGGTTTTGACTAACGTCGGATATTCGACCTGTCCCGCCGTTAAACCGTTATCGTTAAGCACGGAATCGTTTATACCTCCGCCTAAACCTAGTTCGTAGTCTAAAACGAAAGACCAGTCGGGATTAGGACTTAATACGCCGTCTATATAACCGTAAAAACTTTTATTCAAATTGTCTTCGTAAAGCTGTCCGTTAGTACCCACCATATAGCTGTTCTCTCCGTAAATAAATCCTCCGTTAAAGGTCAGCATGCTCGTTGCCGCATAACTTTCGTTAAGCTCTATAACCGGCAGATTGTCGATAGGAACGGCGGAGTTGTATGTATTTGCTACTCCGAGCGTCGAAGTAAGAGCCGGAATAAAATTGTATGTTAAAAACACGCCCGTTAATGTTGCAGGCTCCGCGGCATCCAGCAGCGAATACGTATCGTTCCAGTTTCTTATAGGGTTAAACGCCTCAAAGCCCAAAAGTTCGTTTTCCTTTCCGACGTGAATATCGAGTCCGCTCCCTACCGGCAAGTTTATATTTATATATGCCTTTCTTACATCGTATGGAGTTCTGTCTTCGAAAGGCGTCGTAAAATATGACGTATCGCCGTAATATGATTTATAAAACTGAATATTCTGTCCGAAATCCAAAGAAATATGAAAACCTACGCCGTAAGGATTAGAAGCAGTCCCGGGAGAACGCCTCAGCGTTATATCGGCATTATTTACCGCAAACCCGTCGGGCTGCCAGTTATCGCCATAATTGCCGTTTCCCTCGAAGGAAGACGGTGTATTTAACGCTTCCGGTTTAGCAAGATTATAGGTATAAGAAGCTATCAACGTTCCTAGAAGTTGAATATTCGAAAAATAATTCCCTGAATCCTGCGCTTTGTTTTCTTTTTTAATTGACCGAATTTCCATTAAAGCATTATCTAATTTTTTTTCAATTTTCTTTATTTTTGCGCTTGTTCCTATTTTTAAACTTCCGCTTCCGCTATCCCCGTTAGAAACGGCATTTGCCGCATAAACTTTTTTTTGTACGGTAAGCGTTAATAAAAATAGCGCTAATGTAAAAAAAACAGCGCTTAAAATTAATCCTCTAAATTTAAATTTCATGATTTCTCCTCTTAAATTTTTATTTTTTCTTTTTTTTAAATATGCTTGATAAATTCAAATGCTTTAGCTCAAATAAATTTTAAAACAACTTGCTTTTCTTTTTAATTTGCAAAATTTATGCCAAATATTCCAAATAAATAATTTATTTAGTTTGTAATGCTTAAAACGGCGGAATTATTTAATTAAGAAAAAAAAATGGGGATATTATAAGTTTTAAAATTTAACTAAAAGCAGGATTTATATGCTTAAAAATTAGGCAGTTTTTAATATATGTAAATTATTGGTTAAAATTTAGGCAAATAAAGATTTTTTATTCTAAAATATTTTCTTGCAAAATAACAGGCTCTAAATTATAGGCTTCGGAAAAAGATAGCGCTAAAATTTCGGAAAGATAATCAAAGGTTAATTCTTCGGCAGTTTGTTTAAACGGTTTATTTAATTCTTTATTTCTATTAATTTCCTGTAGGATACCTGTAATATTGTTAAAATATTCGCTACAATCGCCGCCGTCGCCGAATATTTCGATGTGATCCTCCGGTTTGTAATCAATGTAAATCGAACCGTGCTGTAAAAATGCAAAATCGTTTCTCCTCTGAGAATTGCCGCAAATTTTTCTTCCGCCGAACGTTATTTCATAAGAATGAGCTTTAAGAAAACAGTTAAAGTTATTCCTATCGTTTTTATTATTTTCTTTATTTTTATCCCGATGTATATTTATACTCGAAAAATCCCCATTATCCGGTTTTAATCTAAGTTTGATAAAAAAAAGATACAGGAACTCGCTTATTTTTTTATACGTTTCGATAAGCTTCCCGGCAAAAATTCCGTTTTTATAAGATGCGGTTACCGAGTAGGTTATTTCCGATTTGTGAAGAACAGCCCTGCCGCCCGTCGGTCTCGAAACAACGTCGAAACCCTTGCTTTTAGCTTTTTCAATAATTTTATTGTCTATATTCTTATCTTTTTGAAAAAAACCTAATGATAACGCAGGAGGATTAAAATAATAAATCCTTAAGGTTGGATCTGCGGAAAAAGCGTCCGCCGTTTTATATTTTTTTAATAAAAAAAGGTCGGCGGACATATTAAAATTGCCGGAATGTCCGCCTGAAATTATAAGATTAAAACTCATCAGGAATTTTTTAAATATTCTTCGTATGCCGCCTGGTCCATAAGATCGTTAAGCTCGTCTTCGTTAGTAAGTTTAACTTTAAGAAGCCATCCGGCATCGTAAGGTTCTTCATTTACTAATTCAGGCTCGTCTTTCAAAGAGTCGTTTATGCTGATCACGTGGCCGCTTATCGGTGCATAAAGTTCGGAAACGGATTTAGCCGATTCTATCGTGCCGAAAGATTCGTTTTGTTCAAGTTCATAACCTACTTCCGGCAGATCGACGTATATAATGTCTCCGAGCTGATCCTGAGCATAGTCCGTCACTCCTATAAGAGCGTTATCGCCGTTTACTTTGACCCAGATATGCTCCGAATTATATTTTAAGCCTTTTGGAAAATCCATAATTCCCCCTTTGCAATCTCTATTAATATTATTTAGATGATTAATTTATTTATGCCTTTTTTATGTTTATAGCATATAATAACTACAACGCGTAAATTATGCGGTATTTAATATATATGATATACAATATACATTTTATTTAATAATTTTATTAAAATATTTGCAACATAAAATTTTATATAATTTAAATAAATTTTAATTATTTTTTTATCTTTCGATAAATCTCTGCACGTAACCTATATCGACTTTTCCGGAAATGAAATCGCTGTCGTTTAATATCCTTTTAAGGAAAGGAATATTGGTTTCAATGCCGTCTATTTCAAATTCGTTAAGCGCATTTTTAGCCTTATTTATTGCTCCAAGCCTGTTCGTATCGTGAACTATAAGTTTAGCGATTAACGAATCGTAATAAGGCTGCACTCTGTATCCGCAATATCCCAAATCGTCCACTCTTACGTTGAATCCGCCGGGTTTAGTATAATTAGTTATTAAACCAGGCGATGGTTTAAAATTTATCGGGTTTTCCGCGTTAATTCTAAGTTCTATGCTGTGACCTTTAATTTTAACGTCTTCCTGCTTTATTTTAAGCCTCTCTCCGTTTGCTATTCTTATCTGTTCTTTAATAATATCCGTACCTGTAACTAATTCAGTAACGGGATGTTCGACCTGAACACGCGTATTCACTTCCATGAAATAAAAATCGCCGTTTTTATCCAATAAAAATTCAAAAGTCGCCGCATTTACATAATTTATTTCTTTTACGACTTTTAATATTAACGCTCCAATTTTTTTTCGTGCGGCGGATTTCACGGCGAGAGACGGAGCTTCTTCTATAATTTTTTGATGTCTTCTCTGAATAGAGCAATCTCTTTCGCCAAGATAAACCGCATTTCCGTATTTGTCAGCAAGAACTTGAAACTCTACATGTCTGGGATTTTCGCAAAATTTTTCTAAATAAACATCCTGATCGCCGAAAAAAGACTGCGCTTCCTGTCTTGCCTGATGATAAGCCTGAGATAAATGAGCCGGCGTCAAAACCATTTTTATGCCTCTTCCGCCGCCGCCCATAGAAGCTTTAAGCATTAACGGATATCCTATTTTTTCGGCTGCTTCTTTAATATCTTCTTCATTATCGCCTATATCGTCGCTGCCGGGTAAGACAGGAATACCGAGGCTCTTAACTAATTTTCTGGCATTTCGCTTGTTTCCAAGCGTATTCATATTTGAAGAAGTAGGCCCGATAAATTTGATGCCGCAATTCTCGCAAATTTCGGCAAAATTTGCATTTTCCGATAAAAAACCGTATCCTGGATGTATAGCTTCGCTGTCTGTTATTTCCGCTGCGGATATAATAGAAGATATATTAAGGTAACTTTTAGAAGATTGCGGAGGCCCTATACATATACTCTGATCGGCATATTTTACGTGAAGACTGTCTCTGTCCGCAGTGGAATATACGGCAACAGTTTTTATTCCCATTTCTTTGCAAGCCCTTATAATTCTGACCGCAATTTCTCCTCTATTGGCAATTAAAATTTTTCTAAACATATTTTATTTTTTTTATTTACTGATTTTAAACGTACTTTATATAATTTATATAAATTTTTATATTTCCGAAAATTTTATTAAAGAGGCTCTACCAAAAACAAAGGCTGTCCAAATTCAACCAATTGTCCGTTTTCTGCAAGAATAGATACTATCCTGCATTTCATATCGACTTCTATTTCGTTCATAATCTTCATAGCCTCTACTATACAAACAGGACTTCCTTTTTCGACTATGGAATCTACCTCAACGAAAGGCGGTTTATCCGGAGACGACGATCTATAAAAAGAACCGACGAAAGGTGAAACTATCTCTTTAAGACGTTCATTTTTAATTTTAGCCACCGTATCGGCTTCCGCCGCTATGTTAGACCTGCTAATAGCAAAATTGACAAGTTCGGCCTGTTCGTAATCGGAAATTTGAGCGCCGCGTTCTTCTTTTTTTTCAATTAATGAATTTCTGCGTCCGCCTTTATAAAATTCATCGGAATCAAGGGTGACTTTAAACTCTTCGTCGCCTTTTTTATAGTAAAATTCTTTAATTTTATTCGATTTAATGAATTTTACCAAATCTTTAATGTCTTTTATATTCATATTTTCTCCTTTAACCCGGCAAGACGATATATTTTTATAGAATTAAATATGCCCCAGCCGATATTTTACTGTTTGGCGTTTATTCTTTCTATATAAGACTTAGTCCTGGTATCGACTTTTATCAAATCGCCTTCGTTTAAAAATAACGGCACGTTTATAACCAATCCCGTTTCTAAAGTTGCGGGTTTGGTAGCACCTGAAACGGTGTCACCTCTAAGACCCGGCTCTGTTTGAGTTATTTTAACGTCTATAAAATTTGGCGTTTCTATATTTATTGGTTTGCCGTTATAATACAATACTTTAACGTTTATATTTTCAAGCAAAAATCCGGCGCTTTCGGAGCAAGCTTCTTTGTCTATATGAACCTGGTCATACGTTTCGTTGTCCATAAAAATAAAATCGTTACCTTCGTTGTAAAGATACTGCATATTTTTTTCTTCTATATTTGGCGTTTCAACTTTTTCTCCTGCCCTTAAAGTTCTGTCGATTACTTTTCCCGAAATAAGACTCTTCAATTTTGTCCTGACGAACGCTCCTCCTTTGCCGGGCTTCACATGCTGAAAATCTATTATTTCATATGGTTCCCTATCCATTTCTATCTTAAGCCCTTTTTTAAAATCCGTAGTAGAATACACTTAGCAAAACCTCCGTTATATGTGTAATATTTTAATTTTAATATGTTAATATTGATTATTTATTTTTACATATTATTTTTACTTTTCAGCGCATTAATTAATTTAAAACAAAGCGTAATAAAAATCAACTATTAAATTTAAAACTGCATTTTAAATCTATAACAAACTTTCTACGCCGTACTTATCTTTTTTAATACCCGTTATAATCCTTGCTCCTTCCCGTTCTACATAGCACATATCTTCAATTCTGACGCCGAATTCACCCTCTAAATAAACGCCCGGCTCCACTGTAAACACCATCCCTTCCTTAACCGTATCTAAGTTTTTTTTGCTGACGTACGGATATTCATGTATATCTAATCCTACCCCATGTCCCAAAGAATGAGTAAAATATTTTCCGTAACCTCGTTTTTCTATATAATCGCGCGCCGTTTTGTCTAAACTGCCGAATTTTGCGCCAGGCTTTATTTTTGCTATAGCCTTCTGCTGCGCCGTATAAACCGTGTCGTAAACGTCTAAAAACTTCTTGTCCGGTTTTCCGAGATGAACCGTAAACGTCTCGTCACTCTTATATCCGTTAATTTCCGCTCCAAAGTCGCATAATAAAACGCCGTGCTCTGAAATAATTTTATCTTCAGAAGGCAAGCCGTGCGGAATACTTGAATTTCTGCCGGAGAGCACTATAGTTTCGAAAGATTCCGCAGAATAAAAATCTAAAAGATTTTTTTTATAAATCAAAGAGGCTTTTTTCTCGGAAATACCGCTTGATTCATTATTGCAGACAATTTTCTTGAGCATACTTATAACAGCTTTTTCGGATACGGAAACTGCCTGTATTATATAATCTATCTCTTTTTTGTCTTTAACTGATCTAATTTTCGATAAAAAACCGTCTGCCGGAATAAAACTAAACTTATTCCCCAATTCTTTCGCAAACGATATATATTCATCGTAAGTAATATAATCTGATTCAAATAGTATAGAAGTAAAACCGCTTAAGCCCGCCCTTAGCAATATATCGGAGGCTACATCCTTGAATACTTCTTTTATTTCGATTATCTTAACATTTTTAAAACATTCGTTAGCGGCTCTTTCGGAATATCTGGCATCGGTATAAAGAATAATTTCCCCTGAAACCGAAAAATACAAATATCCGCTGCCGGAAAAATTAGTGATAAAAAAGACATTTGCAGGCTTTTTAATTAAAATTCCAGACGCTTTTTTTTCGACTATATTTGAAGAAAGTTCCGACAAATTAAGCATAGATTATTTTTATATATATTTATTTGCTTTTATATTTACTCAGAGTTGGGAGGAATTTTTTTTATAGGCGTAAGTTTTCTGCAGAAAATTTTCTAAAGCAGATATTACGTTTTGCCGTTTTTTATTCTTGTTTTCTTTATCTGTTTTAATTAAGTTTTGCAGTCTTTTTATGCTGTCTAAAGATTCGTCGTCGAACGGATTTTCTTTTAACAAGTTTATATAAATATTTAATGCCTCTAAATAATGTCCCTGCGATTCATAAATTTCCGCAAATGTTTTTGTTTTTGGTTGAGTATCCATCATAATTAATATTTTTATCACAACATAATGCTTTTAGTCAAGCAAATTAAACGGCGCTAAATTAAATGACGATTATTTTATTTTAAAGCATATCTTTAGCGGTTTGTTTTATTTTTTTCATTAAAAGCAAATTTCTTATTTTGCCGCCTTGATAATTTTTAACATAAAACGTGTCATATGCTTTATTCCCCTGAGTCGTAATTTTAGAAACAAAAATGTCGATATTAAACGAATTAAAAATTTTTCCTATATCGTGCAAAAGTCCTTTCCTGTCCAAGGCCTGTATTTCTATTACCGTAAATTCGTCGCTTATATTATTGTAGATTTCGACGGAAGTTATAACTCTGGGTCCGCTCTTTGCGTATAAACTTTCGCTTTTTCTTTTATTTTTTAACTTTTCCTCCAATTTTTCGGTGCCGTTAAAAACGTTAAAGAAAGTTTTTCTAAGTTTGTGCCATTCGATATCTCCATCAACTTTTTTGTATATGTGATTTGCAAAAAAAGTATCTACAAATTTACCGTCTTTTCTCGTGTTTATATCTGCGCTTAATATATTAAAATCAAAATATGATAAAACACCGGTTATATCCGAAAATATTGCTTTGCTGTCTTCTCCGCAAATTACTATTTCGTAATAATCTTCTGTTTCATGCATTTTTGCAACGAAATTAAATCTATGGGACTCGGTTATTTTAGAAAACAATTTTAAATGCAGTAAAATATTTTCCTTGCTTTCTTTTGCTAAGTACTTGCCGGGAGAATAAAATTGATTAATAAAATCCGAAATAAATTCTTTTAAATACTTAATATTTTCAAGAAATTTATACCCATTTTTACCTCTAAGCGTCTCTGCGTATTCATATACCATGTTTATATAGTAACCGTCGTCTTTAAAATATTCTTCAGTGTTTTTTATATACGACAAGGTTTTTTCGTAAAGTTCGACTAGCAGCATCTTCCTCCATGAATTAAACCTTGTTTTAGAAACGGCCATAGAATCGCAGATACTAACTATAAAAAGAAGTTTTAAGCGCCTAACGTCTTTAACGATACCGGCAATGTATTTAATGGTAGCCGGATCGTGAATATCCCTTCTTTCGGAAGTAAGCGGAAGAACGAAATGATTTAAAATTAAAAATTCTACGGTATCGGAAACATTTGAATCAAAACCTATTCTCTTTGCAATTTTAACGGCTATTTTAGAGCCTATAGACTCGTGATGCGCAGAATATCCTTTACCGATATCGTGAAGAAGAAGCGAAAAATTTAAAATAAGCATATCTTCCGGACTTAAATCTTCAAAGACCTCTTTAAGTTCGTTATTTATTTTAAAATTTGCCATATTTTCAAGATAAAATATACCGTTTAACGAATGAGCGTCAACCGTATATACATGGTAAACATCGTTAGTAGATAAAGAATCTATTTTTTCAAACTCCGGAATTAACGCGCTGAGTATTTTAGTTTCATGCATTAATAGCAATGTTTGATATACTCTTTTTTTATTCTTTAGTAAATTCATAAAAAAATCTTTTGAAAAATTACCGTTTTTAATTTTCCCGGCGTACTTTATTCCGCCGATTTTTAATAGGTTAACGGACTCCGCATTTAATCTATAGCCCGACGTTTGATACAAATTTAATAAATTAAAAATATTCCTGCCTTCGGATAAAAAAAGTTCTTTGTTTTTTATCGCAATCAAACCGTTATTTAAAAAAAAATTATTTTCTATAATTATTTCTTTTTGTTTTTTTTCCTTATATTTACTTATTAAAATCTTAGGCTCTATTAAAATATTTATAATCAGCTTGGAAATATTGTGTATGTTTTTTGCATTTAAATAATAGTCATGCATAAAATACTCTATTTTATTTAAAAATTTGCCGTCTTTATAATAAAATGCATTGGCTATATTCTCCTGAACGTCGAAAGTAAGCCTGTCATTTTTTTTTCCGGCAAGCAGATGCATCATAATGCGCGTTTTTAAAATAAATTTTTTCCCTTCATAAAGATTCGTTATATCCTCTTTTTTTAAAGAAGTATCGGCGTTGTTTGCTTTAAGCGCGGCAATCACCATTTCTTCAGCTTTTTTAAATTTACATTTACATTCGACGATTTCTCCGCCGCCGTCCAGATTTGGAAATATATCCTTAACGCCAAGATAATATATCCATCCGCAATAAGAATAATCCCTCAAACCTCCTATAGCCTCTTTAACGTCCGGTTCGAGAAGAAAAATATCGTTGTCGGTCATAACATTGATAAGTCGCCTTTTTCTTAAGCGCTTCATTATTTCTTTTAAAAAAATTAATTTCGCGTCTATCTTTTTAAAGTCCGATGTAAATTTATCGAATAATGACTTGTTGCCGGTTATATATCTTGCATTTATAAAAGACGTATATGTATTCAAATCACTGCTCATAAGTTCTATGGCTTCTGCGCTGGTCATTACGCTCTGCGCAAGATCTACTCCGGCATCCCAGAATAAATAAAAAAAATCCTTTATATCCCTTGCGGAATCCTCTGCACTTAATCCGTTTTCCGTCAAAATCATTATATCGATGTCAGAATAAGGACATAATTCTAAATTTGAATAACTGCCCCCCGCTACTATGCAGTATTCGCTGCCGCCTTTAATAAGAGAAAAAGCTTCTATGATAATAGAATCGTAAAATAAAGAAATTTCTTTGGCGGTATGAAAAGAATCGTAATTAAAAAGGTTGTCTTTTAACAGCGCATATTTCGATTTTATTTTTTGTTTTAATTCCGTTGGCGTAATCATAGTAATCATTAATACTTGTCTCCGATATTCCTTTAATATAACGTAATCTATTCATAATATTATAGTATAATACAAATAAATTTATCCGGGCTTATATATTTCATTCCGGTCTGTTTTATGCATGCAAAGCTAAATTGTTAAAAGTAATTTTTTGATGGCGACAAAATTGTTAATGATAATATAATTATACAATTATTTATGTTATAATATCTTTAAAAAAACAAAAACATATATAACTAAATCGAAATGTTTAACGTAATATTAATTTTTTTTCGTAAGTTAAAAATATTAACGAATCAACATAAATCTGATTTAATAAGAATTTTTGTTTTTCTTATAGCAATACTTTTAATTTTTTCTTACTTATTCAGCCGCTACGAAAAAATATCTTTTTTTAAATCATTTTATTGGGCGGTTACTACCGCCACTACCGTAGGTTACGGCGACGTCACGCCGACAAACAATATAGGAAGAATTATCGCTATGGGTTTAATGATTCTAGGAATAGGAATTTTAGGTCTTTTTTTAGCGACGGTATCTTCTATTATGTTTGAATTTAAAATAGGGAGGATATTTGGAACTATGGAAAGCCATATTTTTAAGGAGCATATTGTTATACTAGGTTACAGCAGTTTAATAAAATCTTCTTTGAAAGATATTATGGAAACAAAAGATAACGTAACCCTTGTGGCAAATATCGAAAAATCGCCGGAAAACAGCGGTAAATTAATATTTATAAAAGGCGATATTACAGATGAAAAAACTGTTGCAAAAGCTCACGTCGACAAAGCAAAACTGTGCATTATTTCAGACGAAGACGATTCAAACTCTTTAATAGCCGGTATAAACGTAAGGACGCAATATAAAAATACTTACATAATTGCTTTAATTTTTAAAAAAGAGACTGAAAGAGCTTTTAAAGAAATAGGCATCAACGAGGTATTTTCCTCGGGTTCGTTTTCAAGCAGGGTGCTTGTTAAATCCATAGAGTTTAAAGGCGCTTCGAAATTTTTTAATCAGCTTTTAGACGAAAATTTTAAAGAGGGGCTTATAGAAAAAGATTTGCCCAGAAATCTAGAAAATAAAGAATTTTTAGAAGTTATAAAATTTTTTAAAGAAAATAAAGACGAAATTGCCGTAGGAATAAAAAGAAATGAACAGGTTATGATAAACCCCGAAAAATCTTTTATCGTCGTCGGCGGCGACAGGGTTATGTTAATCGGGAAAAAGAGCTGACTCGGTTATTATTAATTATAATTACATTATGAAAATAGTAGAAAAATGCGTAAATAAATCTGACCCCTTTATTTAATAGCGGAATTAAAAGGATATATACCGCCTGGAGGGAGTTATCGGCGGCATCGGCAGCATAGCCGCATTTTCCAAATTTCTCCTTATCGTCATCATCGCATACATCATTGAATTGTTTGAATGTAAATACTGTTCATCCATCATGTAGTCGCTTATTCCGCTTTTTTATATTCCACATTGCGTTACGTCCGATTTTATCCATTTTTATAATTGTAATTATTATAATATTAATTTATTGAATTATTCGTAATTTTAAGTAAATGTAAAATATCGTTAATTTCGTTATTATTTTTCGTTCTTTTTTCGCTATTATTTTCTTCCATTTTTTAAAAAATGTAATATAATAAGATGTTTTTATAATTTTAAATATAAAGATAAATAAACTCAATAAATTTTACTTAATATATTTTAATATCTTATATTATGAATAAACTTAGCACTGACAACGTAAAGAAAGCTTTAACCGAAAATAAATCGCTTAAAGCCCTAGGCATAGTGTTCGGAGACATAGGAACCAGCCCTATATACACTATAGCCGTTATCTTTACCTATCTAAAGGTTACGGGAATGAACGTCCTCGGAGTTGTGTCGCTTATAATCTGGACGCTCACCCTGCTGGTTACCGTCCAGTACGTATGGTTTGCAATGGGCATAAGCGAAAGAAACGAGGGCGGCACTATAATACTTAAAAATATTATTCAAAAATATATCAAATCCGCCCGCGAAGTTGCTTTCATAACCGTAATATCGTATATAGCGCTGTCGCTTCTTATAGGCGATTCGGTTATTACTCCGGCTATAAGTATATTAAGCGCGGTTGAAGGTATAAGCCTTATTCCTTTTTTTAAAAACATAGCTACGGATACCGTAATTTTAATTTCGATTATAATAACGATTGGTTTGTTCTGGTATCAGCATAAAGGTACGGAAAAGGTAGCAAAAATTTTCAGTCCGGTAATGCTGTTATGGTTTATAGTAATCGGCTCTTCCGGTATTTTATCGCTTTTGCATATGCCTCAGATTTTTTTAAAGGTTATTGACCCTTACTACGCTTTGAGATTTTTATTTAACGGCAATATTTCGGCAAATCGTTTAATTGCTCACGGAATTATTTCTTTATTCGTCCTTTCCGACGTTATTCTTTCTGCGACGGGCGGCGAAGCCCTTTATGCCGATATGGGGCATATTGGAAGAAAACCTATTACGAAAGCATGGATTATTGTATTTATTGCACTAATATTCAACTACATGGGACAAGGCGCTTTCCTGCTTACGCATAAGACGCAAACGGATGCTTTTTTTATGATGCTTTATTCGCAGTCGCATATATTTTACATGCCGATTCTTATTTTAAGTATTGCGGCTACGATAATAGCGTCCCAGGCTGTTATAAGCGGAATTTTTTCAATAGTTTACCAGCTTATTAATAACAGAATTATTCCATTATTAAAAATAAACTATAATTCAAGCGAAATTCAGTCTCAGATATATATAAGTTTTGCAAATTGGTTTTTGTTTGTCAGCGTTTTGGCGGCGATTCTTATATTCAGAACTTCAAATAACCTTGCAATGGCATACGGACTTGCGGTCAGCGGAACTATGACTTTTACCGGAATTTTAATAAATATACATTTTTTTCATAAGCGCAGATATTTTATGCTGTTAATTTCTATTATAACAACGTTTGCGGATATTATGTTTTTAACTTCAAACCTGCTTTATAAAACTTTGCAGGGGGGTTATTTCGCGCTTATAATAGCAACTATACCTTTTGTTGTAATTATGATATATACGAGCGGACAGAAAAAATTGCACTCTATATACAAAATGACGGACTTTAACGTATTTTTAAAAGAATATGAATACCGTTATAAAAACTTTTCAAAACTTGCCGGAACTTCGCTTTTTTTTGCTAGTCTTTCCGATAAAGTATCTCCATACATAGTCAAAACAATGTTTAGAAATAATATTATCTATGAAAGAAATATTTTCGTTTCGATCGAAAGAACGGAAAAGCCATATGGGATAGACAGCACGCTTAAAAGCGAAGTATCTCCCGGACTCAGCCAGTTTCTTATAAGAGCAGGCTATTCGGAAGTAGTGGACGTAGAAGCTATGCTGAAAAAAAATAATATCGATGAAACCGTCATATTTTATGGGTTCGAGGAAATAGTAAGCAATAACGTATTATGGAAGATATTCGCGCTGATTAAAAAATTATCCCCTTCATTCGTCAGGTTTTATAAACTTCCCGCCGAAAAAGTCAACGGAGTAATGGTAAGGATTAAGATGTGACGTTTATTATGGATTGCTTCGCTATCGCTCGCAATAACTGACAAAAATAACAGCGACGACCATGCTAAACATCAATGAGAGGCAATAAACAATGACGGGCCGCCGCTTTATATTTTTGCCGTATCTTGAATGTCTTTATATTTATAGTGTCTGTAAATTATAACGGCTATCGAAACTATGACTGCAAACATACTAAGCACTTGGGATACCCTTATACTGTTTCCAAGCCATAAGCTGTCTATTCTCGTACCTTCCGTAAAAAATCTCGTAGTTCCATACCATATTAAATAGCCTATTAATATTGTACCGGCTACTTTCGGTTTTTTTCTTGAAAGCCACATTAAAAAAATAAAACCTAAAAAATCCGGAACCGATTCATAAAAAAATGAAGGCTCAAAATGAGAATACATAGTCAGATTTTTCGGATAGGCGGTTTGAAAAGGATAACCCCATAATCCGAATATTAAATGTTTAGGCGTATAAGCATTAGTAGGACGCAAAGCTTTAGCTATGGGTAGTCCCCATTTAACGGGATAGCCGAAAGCTTGCTGGTCTATAAAATTTCCCCACCTGCCAATTGCCTGACCTAAAAGAAGACTCGGCGCAAGCATATCAACATAGCGCCATATATTAAGTTTTTTAATACGCGTATAGAAATAAAGCGTTAAAAGCCCTCCTATTTCTCCACCGTAAATAGCCAACCCGCCCTGCCAAATATAAAAAATACTCAAAGGATTATTTGCATAATATCCCCATGCAAACACAACATAATAAAGGCGCGCAAAAATTATTGAAACCGGTATGGCAAAAACCATAATATTAATTATATTTTCCGGATCCTCGCCCCATGATTTTGCTCTGAAATAGGCAATTGTTATACCTACTACAAAACCTATTCCAATTAATATTCCGTACCAGTGAACGGGAAGCGGTCCTATATAGATTATTGGATTAGGCGCATACCAGTTGTTAAAATTAAACATAATAGATTTATTTCCTCTTAATTTTTCCTTTTAATTTTTTAAATTATAGGAAATTTATTTTTTAATAGATTATTTAATAGATTTTGCAAAAGCATATGTTCTTTTAAAATACTCATTGTTTAAACTGTTAATAGTTACCATTCCCGCTCCGGAATTTTCCTGTATAAACTTACCGTGGCCTATATATATTCCTACATGAGAAATATAGGGCGCATATGTCCTGAAAAACAAAAGATCGCCTGGTTTTAATTTATTTTTTGGAACATATTTGCCGAGTCTTGCCTGTTCCGCTGCCGTTCTAGGCAAATCTATACCTAGTTTATCGAAAACATGCTGGGAAAATCCTGAGCAGTCCATTCCTGAGCGTGTAGTGCCGCCCCATACATAAGGTACGCCTTGGTATTTATAAGCTATATCTACTATTTTTTGTCCTATATTTAAATTATCTATGACATCTGTTTTTTTACCTGAGGATTCATTGTCGTTCAAAGAACATCTTTTTGAATTAACGACTTTAAAAGTTGCTACTTGATATTTAGATTTTTTAGAAACGTTTTTATTTCCGAAATAATCTAATTTATTCCTACTCAAGCCGTTATTATCGACAACTTTGTAAGAGGCTTTTTTAACGTAGCTTTTAGGAACTACGAGTACCGCTCCCGTCCTTATTACGTTTGAATATAGGTGATTAAGTTTCCTAAGTTCGGCAATGGAAGTGCCGTATTTCTGGGCTATTAAAGAAAGAGTGTCGCCGAATTGAACTGTGTAATGACCATACTGCGGAACAGGTTGATAAGAACCGTTTACCGGTACTTTTAATTTTTCGCCGGGGTATATGACGTAGTTATGCAGCCCGTTTAAAGACATTATAGAGTTTACCGAGGTATTGTAGTTGTCCGCAATCTGACCGAGCGTTGCTCCCGGACTGACGGTAATATATGTAACGGACTGCGAAACATTATTGTTTCCCGCATTATTTCCTATGGGCACGGTAAGTACCGCTCCCGTCCTTATTACGTTTGAATATAGGTGATTAAGTTTCCTAAGTTCGGCAATGGAAGTGCCGTATTTCTGGGCTATTAAAGAAAGAGTGTCGCCGAATTGAACTGTGTAATGACCAT
>JAKAQP010000011.1:0-9888 GCA_021822485.1 bacterium | reverse complement strand
AGTACCGCTCCCGTCCTTATTACGTTTGAATATAGGTGATTAAGTTTCCTAAGTTCGGCAATGGAAGTGCCGTATTTCTGGGCTATTAAAGAAAGAGTGTCGCCGAATTGAACTGTGTAATGACCATACTGCGGAACAGGTTGATAAGAACCGTTTACCGGTACTTTTAATTTTTCGCCGGGGTATATGACGTAGTTATGCAGCCCGTTTAAAGACATTATAGAGTTTACCGAGGTATTGTAGTTGTCCGCAATCTGACCGAGCGTTGCTCCCGGACTGACGGTAATTATGTTAATATAAGAATAAGCATTTAAGTTTAAAATAAAAAGTATTGTTAAAAAAACAAATATAGGCAATACCCTTTTCATGTGACTTCTCCTGCTTTTAAACAGTTAAATGTTAAACTTTTTATTCCATTATATAACGTTTTGCGTATTTTATTATTCTTTAGTAGAGTATATTACTACAAAATATTAATTTGTGTCAAGAGTAATAGTCATTTTTTTCAGGTTTTATAAAATTTTTGTATTGCACGATTTGTCGCCGCACATAAAAACTAAAGGTTTTTTCACTCTTCCGTATTCAGCTACGGCATTTCTTATTTCTTCCAGAATAAGCGCATCGCCTTTTTGATAGCCTGCAAAATCTGAATAAAAATCGATAATTTCTTTGTTGCCTGCATCTATAAAAATATTAAAAGAATTAAAACCTGTTTTTAATTTATCAAAAGTATTTAATTTATCAAACATTGAAAAAAAATCTATTACGGCTTTATCGTTATATCTGCCGACTATAACATTAACCTTAGTTTTGACTGCATAATATATTAAACCGGCAAGATATCCGGAAGCATTATATTTAAGCATACTCGCTTCGTTTATAAAGTATTCGAAAGATTTTAAAATTATGTTTTTAAAATGAATCTCTCCCGTAAGAATATAAAGTTTTGACATAGCAAGCAAAACAGAGGCGTTTTGCGAACAACCGCCATAATCGGCTATATTTTTTTCTTTATAGACGAGGTAACCTATCTTTGAACTTTTCGTTGTATGCTGTATATCAAAAAAACCGCCTCTTTCCGAATCGTAAAATTTTTTTATCATATATTCGGCAATTTTTTTTGCATAAATAAAATATACGGGATTAGACGTCGTTTCAAATAAGCCTATTAAAGACAGCGTTATATAAGCATTATCTTCCAAAACTGAACCGCCCGCTTCTCCTATAAATCTGCCGACGTCACCGTTTTTATCAAAAATATCCATAAAAAACTTTATGGATATTTCTCCTATCTTATTTAATTTCTGCCTGTTTAAATCAAAAGGATTAAAAATTTTGCTCAATTCGGTAATAGAATATATTATATTGCCGTTTATAGATGCATATTTTACTCTGTCAGTGAAAGGTTTTTTTCTTCTGTCCCTAAAATTTTTTAGCTTTAAAATTACGGATTCGTAAATTTTATCGCCCATATATTCAAAATTATCGCCTAAATATAATACGTTAGGAATTTCACCGGGTTCATAAGCGATGTTAGACTGCGCATCGGAAGATACGCCGGCGCTATCGCAATCTTTTTTGCTATTACGCATAATTCCTTCTTTATTTATATTAAACATTTCTGCAGCCGTTTTAAATTCTTCTCTTTCAGAAAAAATTTCACTGAACTCGTTATATGACCAGGTAAAAAATTTTCCATCGTCTTCGTCTCCGGTATCGGCATCGACGCTTGCATAAAAACCGCCGTTTATTTGGTCGTAAAGCTCTCCCGTTATAAAATCTAAAGTTTTATTTATAACGTTAAGATATGCTTTATCGTTGGTTAGCCTGTAATATAAGGAATATGTTCTTAAAGCCTGAGCGTTAACTTCCGCCAGTTTTTCAAAGTGGGGAATTATCCATTTTTTATCAGTCGAATATCTGTGAAAACCGCCCCCTACATGGTCGAATACTCCGCCGGAGGCAATTTTATTTAAAGTATAAATTCCTTTATTTAAAGAATCCCTGTCTCTGTTCATTATATAATCGAGAGCGAGAAGTTCTAATGCCGAGAAATAAAAAAATTTAGGAGATTCGTCTATACCGCCGTTTGAATCGTCGAAATGGAGTCTATATTCATACGATGCTTCGTTTATAAACTTTTTTACGTATTCTATATTTAACGAATTATCTTTTTTAATAGAATCGTTAATTCTTTTAATATTTATGTTAAATATAGAAAACTTATTCGCATCGCTTGAAATTCTTTTAAAAAAATCTAAGCTCTGATTAAAAACAGCCTCTTTATTCTCGCGATAATATTTTGCGATTTCAATTAAAACCGATTTATATGGCGGTAAACCGTAAACCGGCTCTTTAGGAAAATACGTTCCGCCGTAAAAAAAATTACCGTCGCAGGTTAAAAAAACGGTAAGAGGCCATCCTCCGGTACCGGAAAACACGCTTACGGCTTTTTGATAGCGGGAATCTATATCAGGTCTTTCGTCTTTGTCAACCTTAACGGCGATATAATGTTCATTGATTATAGCCGCAGTTTCCTCGTCTTCATAAGATTCGGAATCCATTACGTGGCACCAGTGGCACCAAACTGCGCCTATATCTAATAAAACCGGCAAATCTTTTTCTTTAGCTTTTTCAAAAGCCTCCGTACACCATGGATACCAGTTAACAGGCTGGTGAACCGCCGACCTTAAATAAGAACTTTTTTCGCTGTTTAAATTATTCACAAAAGTATATTTTCCTTAATAACGCCTGCGGTAAAAATTAAATGCAGTTATGCAGATTATGTAAATAAATATGTTCCATCATTATGTAATTTATCAATATTTTACTTCTATATATTATAATATTTTACCGTAAGCGTTTTCAGGCGATACGCCGCCGTGCACCACTTCTTTTACCGCTTTAATCATATTTATAGGTTTTTCGGACTGAAATATATTCCTGCCCATATCTACGCCGGCTGCTCCATGTTTAACGGCGTTATACGCAAGTTTAAGCGCATCAAGTTCGCCGGTCTTTTTCCCTCCTGCGACTACGACGGGAACTGGACATGTTTCTATTACCCTGTTAAAGTCCTCGCAGTAATAAGTTTTTACTATACTTGCTCCGGTTTCTGCGGCTATCCTTACGGCAAGAGACAGGTAACGGACATCCCTCGTCATTTCTCTGCCGACGGCCGTAACCGCAAGTACCGGTATGCCGTACTTATTGCCTTTATCTACTAATTTTGAAAGATTGATTATACCCTGCTTTTCGTTGTTAGAACCTATAAAAATAGATAAGGCTACCGCGCAGACGTTTAATCTTACGGCATCTTCCATAGAAACTGTTATATCTTCGTCGGAAAGGTCGTCTTTAAGTATGCTAGTTCCGCCGCTTACGCGCAAAACGACGGGAATATCTATCTCAGGATTAATCTGGGTTCTTAAAATACCGCGCGTCAGCATGAGAGAATCTGCATATTCTAAAAGAGGAGAAATAGATTTTTTTATATTTTCAAGTCCACCTGTAGGCCCCATGAAATAGCCGTGATCTACGGCAAGCATAACGGTTTTTCCGTCTTTCGGCTTAATAATGCGGGAAAGTCTGTTTTGCATTCCATAATCCATAAATATTTTATTCCTCCTTTTTTATATTTTTTATCTGATTGATTTTAATTGAAATTAAACGCAAATAGTTTTATCGTATTCAAAAATTTTATCTAAAATGGAGTCGTAACCGTTTTTGTCTATCTCCCAAAGATTAACTATTAGAACCTCGCTGCCCTCTGATTTTTGAGCGGCTACGACGCTGCTAAAAGATTTAGCTAAATCACCGTCAAGTTTTTCTTTTATTAAATATAAAATTTTCATATTAATAAAAAAACACTATGTCGTATTTTAACATTTTTTTTCCAATATCGAAATCGGAAATAAAACTAAAGTCTTCTTTTTTAAAATTTGAATACAATCCTATGCCGACCGCCTTAATCATTTCAAGATGATTCTTTATAACCGGCAGATCGTTTATACCAAAATCTTCGTTTAAAAGAAAAATATCGACTTTATCGCCGAGAAGGCTTAATCCGGCAGAAATCCTTAAACCTTCGGAATGCCTTTCCTTTGACTTAATTAAAACTGCTATATTTTTCATAAATATTAAACTTTCTTCGCGTATTATCTTATTATATTGCTTTTTAACTTTATAATTGGCATATAATCTAACCGGAAGTTATAATTGCTATAAATTATACCCCGTTTCTTCATTCTGGGTAATATCCAAGCCCTTTGTTAATACGATTTTGTTTCTATTTAAACTTTTTTATGATACCATTTTTTATTTTAATTTTAAATATTTTTGTTCCTTATCCAATAACAAACTCAAATAAAATTTTAAAAAATAAAAAGGCTATTAGCAATATTATTATTGCTAATAGCCTTTGATATAATATCTTACACGCTAACGCGCGCTTGTCTTTATCTTCTGCATGCTGCGCTCATTCGCTCGCGGGCATGCATAGAAAAATAAGGGTATATTATAATTTTTTGAATTCTTTTTTGGCAATCTCACCCGTAATAAATATATCCTCTGCATGTTCGTTTATATCGCTGGTTAAATTTTTAGATAACAGCATCATAAATTTAAGACCCTGCATTATTTCAGGATTTTTTGCCATAGATAATAACGACAAAATACCTCCTTTTGCATATTTATCTTCTTTGGCATTATTTATTGTTTTAATAGTTGAACGGTTGATAGATTTTATAGCTTCTTTAACATCCACCTGCGTCATGATGGCTTCAACCATTGCCTGCGCCGTATTTACGACCCTGTCGACTAATCCGTCCGTAAGCATTTTCCTTGCGGCGGCCGTCGCATTAGCCAATTCTATAAGATCGTCTAATGTGCCGCTATTAACAAAGGATTCGCCCGTATCTAATAACGGTTTCAAGTTGTAATTAAGCATTAGATCGCTTAATTCCGTTAATTTTTCGGCGGTGCCGGCCATGCGTTCTACCATAGAATCCGTCATTCCCTTGCTGAAACCGGCTACAAAGTCGCCCATTTCTTTAAGCGACTGAAGCGTTCCGGATTTCTCTAGTTCCGCAATTTTATCAAGCGACGTTTCAAGGGCATCGGATACATGCTGCACTTTTTTAATTAAACCTGCCATATTCTCGTCTGCAAGAGAATCGGTAAGCTCCGTTAATTTTTCGGCGGTGCCGGCCATGCGTTCTACCATAGAATCCGTCATTCCCTTGCTGAAACCGGCTACAAAGTCGCCCATTTCTTTAAGCGACTGAAGCGTTCCGGATTTCTCTAGTTCCGCAATCGTTTCAATGCTCTTTTTAAGGCTTTCTGCTTTATTGCCGGCAGTTTTAATCATAGACAATTGTTCTTCCCCAGAAAAACTGTCCATAATGGAAAGACCTGTAGTAATATTATCGGCGACTCTCTGGACCATCATATCGGTAGCTCCGTCTTTCTGAGCTTGTAACATTGCGCTAAACTCGTCAAGAGTATCTAATCTATCGATAATATTTAATAAATGTTCTAAAGCTTGCGGCTTTTCCTTGAGTTTATTAGTCAGGGCGGCACCGACGTCTATTGTTTCATTTTCAGCCATAATTTGCCTCCATTTATAACATTAAATTAAAGAATTCCCATCGGGGTCAGCCAGTAAACTTTATTGTATGTTAATTTAAACCAGTGTATAAGTGCCGAAGGAGTAACGGGATTAGGCGGATTATTATAATCGAACATAATATAAGTGGCTTTAGATAGGCCGGTTTCTATAAAGCAGAAAACCTTTCCGTCATACCTGAACGGCGTCAAGCCATTTCTTAATTCGGATGCTATATTTTCGACTATAATGTCCGATTCAAAGTGGGCGGTCGAACCGGCTTTACTTATTGGAAGATTTGTAGTATCGCCGACTACGTAAATATTTGTCGAGCCTTCCATTTTAAGGGTAAATTTATCGGTAGGCACGAAACCGTTCTGTCCTAACCCGGAATCTTCTATGACCTGAGCTCCTTTATGCGGCGGAATAGTAATAAGAAGATCATATTTTAAAGTTACTCCTTCAAGGCTGGTAACCGTTTTTTTGTTAGGATCGACTTCTTTCATATTATATAACGTTTCTGTATTTATTCCGTGTTTCGGGAACGTTTTAGCGGCAAAATGCGCTACCGATTCAAGTCCGTGAAGTCTGCCGATAGGATATGTGTAAGTATAATCTACCTTATCCCTTAATCCTCTCTGCCTGAACCATTCGTCCATCATATAGGAAACTTCAAGCGGAGCGACAGGACATTTGTGAGGAAGACCTATAGTTAAAACAATTTTCCCGCCTTTAAACGTCATTAATTCATGGCGAAGTTTTCTGCAGGCTTCGACTTCGTAAAACCAATTTCCGCCTTCTTTTAAGCCCGGTATCATTTCCGGAGCCGGCCTGGAGCCTGTCGCAAGAACCAATATGTCGTATTTAATTATAACGCCGTTTTTAAGATGAACTTCGTTTTTATCTTTATCTATTTTAATTGCAGGGTGAAGATGCAGCGCTACCATCGGGTCAAGCAAATCAATTTCGTTTCTTACAAGCTCTTCATAGTATTTCATGCCGAATAGCATATACAAAAGACCAGGCTGATAAAAATGCTCCGCTTTATCGGAAATAACGTCAATTACTAGCTCGCCTTTTTTAAGTTCGGGGCGCATTTTCTTTGCAAGTAAATTTGCGATAATAGTTCCACCGACTCCTCCTCCGACTATAACTACTCTTTTTGACATAACTGCCTCCTTAAAAATTAAAATTTAAAAATTAATTTAATTAATTTAAATTTAACGCAAACAAAATATTTTTAATTTTTACATATCTTTAACTTTTTTAGAAAAAATGCGCCAATAACCATCTTCAGGAATAACTCCAAGAAATTCCTGCTTTACCTTATTTATCCATTCAGGAACGTCTTTAGCGCTTCCCGCATCGCCGGAAATCAGTTCTATTACCGAACCTACCGGCTGCTGCCTTACTTCTTTTATCAACTCCATAAGAGGACCGGGGCAATATGTTCCCCTTGCATCTACCGTAACCGTAGGTTTAATCTGTTTTAATTCTTCTTCTGTCATTACTAAATACCTCCTTAAATATTTTTAAATCATTATTTTTATGAATCTAATTTAGAATTTAGAATCATTTAAATTGAATACTTAAAAACTTTTGCCGTTTATATTTAAAAAGTTATCGTTTCGGCGCCATCCATAATTCCTAAAAATGCCGCAAGACCCAAATTATCATCTACTATGTCTATTAAATCTTCTTTTTCGATATTAAGAATATCCATTACCATTGAGCAGACATAAATTTTAAGACCGCCCAACATTTTTGCCTGATCAAACAGTTCGTAAAACATGGATGCTTTTTTTTCTTTTATCTGTTCGTAAAGTTTTCCGCCGGTAAAATTTTTCTTTTCCACCGTTTCTTTTAAAAAATTGTAAACCGCATTCATAGTTACGAAAATAGAAACCTCGACCCCGGAAACCGCTGCAACAGACGCGATCATTGAAGCCACGTGTGATTTTTCATACTCTTCGGATGCGATAATAATCGCTAATTTGTCAGACATAATTTACTCTCCTTATTGTTTCATTTTTTAATATATTTTTTAATATTATATACTTTTTTATATTTAAGTCCCCATAAATATTTGTTTTAAATGTTGCAATAAACGTGCCATTTTTAAATTTAGTATTAAGATAATGAATTAATTAAATTTTTAAAATTATTTTTTTTAAAATTCAAATTAATTTTATGCCAATTTGACATAAATATTTATGCCAATTTGACATAAATATTTATAAAATAAAAAGGAAAAAAATATCTGTATAGATGGAAACAATAAAAGCTATAAACCGTCTCAAAGAATATTTGCTTTAATTTTTTCTATAATACTATCCGGTGAAGGTAGGCGCGTTAATATAAAAAGGCTATGAAACGATAAAGTATCTAAAACAATATGGGGTTTTAAAATATTATATTAAAAAATTAGTTTTAACAGAAAAAAAAATTAGTTTCCGTTCAGCGTGTAATTTAATTTTAATGAAACAGCATTGAAACTCCCACGGCAATCAAAGTAATGCCTAAAATAATAATAAGCGTCTCTTTTTTACTTCTAATTGCTATTCTTGCAAACAAAATTCCTGAAGGAATTGCAATAATACCTATAAAAAATGCATCAAATAAATTTATATGTTTTAAACCTATATAACCGATAGCTCCGCTTAATGCGGCTATAATCATAACAAGCGTCGATGTTCCTACTGAATCTTTTATCGCTAATCCAAAGACTATAATATACGCAAGCATATATAATACGCCGCCGCTTGTGCCGAGAAGACCTGCGAGAATTCCTATAATAAAACCAAAAATAAGTATAATTATAAAATTTATGCGGGGATTCTCAAAATAGAAAATTCTTTTTTCTTGATATTTTCCTTTTGTTTTTAAGAAAAAAGCACCCATTAACAGCATAAATATACCGAATATTATTTCTAAAAGCCTCTGCGGCATACCGACCGAAATATATGCGCCGAGCTGTGCGCCTGCTACCGCTCCTATTATTGTAGGTATGCCGATGCGATAATTAACTCTATTTTTAAAGGCATACGTTGCCGTCACCGAAAATGAGACTATAACGTCAATTAAAAGGCTTGTACCTATTGCTATTGAAATTGGTACATTAAATATAAAAGCAAGCACTGGAACGACTATTATAACGCCTGACGCTCCAATGAGACCCGTCGCTGCGCCGACTATTATTCCCGTTATAGAAAGTATAACTATATTTAAAATATCCATATAATAATATATAGTGATTAAAATAAAAAGCAAAACTTATATGTTTAAAAATTCAGGCAAAAATTTAATAAGGTTTAATAGGACAATTTATTAATATAATTTAATCCAATCGATATAAAGCGCAATTATAAAATAATAAATTAAAATTGCAGAAATATTTCGGATTTATTTGCTTTTTCAATTAAAAACCATGCGGCTCCTACTATGCCGTCAATTTCAGGCAGAAGCATTTCAGCTGTTATAGAAAATTTAGCTGCGGCATTTGAACAAATATAAAAATTCATTCCTTCAGTCCGCTTTAATTCTTTAATTATTGAATATAAATTATCAGGCAGACCTATTCTTTTTAAGCCTTCCTTTAATTCATCAAGCATATTTTTATGGATTAAATAATCTTCGGCATTTTTTATACCTTCTTTTGTCATAAGTCTTGCGGCAAACCCGACAAATAAAACATTTATTTCGTCATAAATAGCAGTTCCCAGATGTATAAAATCAAACGGCGTTAATATCGCATCAAATGCATCATTGGATATTACAACAGACATTCTTTGCATTGTTCCTCCTTTATTATTTATCGAATGTTTCTTCTAAATCTTCAATGGTCTCTTCTTTTACTTCCGCTGTTTTTTCTTTAAGTATTACAAATATAATGCCGCCTAATATTAAAATAGCCGAGATGAAAAAATTTAACGATATTTTTTCATTTAAAAATATTATGCCTAAAGCTGCTGCTATCGCAGGAGCTAATAATTGAACGGACGATGCTAAAACACGGGATAATTTTGTTACTACCTTATACCATAACATATAAAAAAGCGCTGAAAATATTGCACCTGATAAGACGCCTAAAATTATCGGATTTAAATAAACATAGGGCGTTTTAATATATTGCCAATTAATAAACCCGCCTTTAAAAAACGCAAATATTATTATTAAAGGAATAAAATAAATTAAAGAATAGATGAAATTTGATGCGGTTCTTAACAAATATTGTTTTTCAAATTTACCTTTTAATGTATAAATTCCCCAGCCTATTCCAGAAA
>JAKAQP010000010.1 GCA_021822485.1 bacterium | reverse complement strand
TTAAGAAAGACAGGGTTAAAACTACCATAAATAAAATAACCGAACTCGGTCTCGTAGAAATGACGAGGAAAAGAACGGGCAACAGCCTCGTCTCTACGTTTCTGGAACACTGCCCTATGTGCGAAGGCTCCGGCATGATAAAATCCGCTCAAACGATATGTTTTGAAGTATTGAGAGCGGTTTCGGCGTTTGCCAAAAAAACTAAGGCAAGAAAAATAACCGTAACGGTTAACCCGAGCGTTATGAGCAAGCTGTACGAAAACGAAAAAATGCTTAATGCTCTTGAATCTAAAATAAAGAAAAAGATAAATATAAAAATGCAGGACGGGTTTTATCCCGAATATTTTGAAATTTTATAGAGTCAGGCTATTTTTTATGCTTTTTGCCTATAAATTTAAAAACTATTTCTCCGGGTTTTATCATATTTAGTTTTTCGCGGGCTATATAGGCGATATACTGCTTGTTATGGGTGAGTTCGCGTATCCGGTTTTCTATTTTTTCGTTTTTTTTCTTAATTTCGGCAATATTTTTCCGTACGGCAAGCTGTTCCGACCTGAGCCTGTAAACTCTTATAACGCCCTTTAAGCTAAAAACGACTATTAAAATAAATACGGTCGAAAATATAATAAACGGGGCGTATTTAATGTTATGCTTTTTTCCCTTGTTTGATTTCATATCTAAAATATTTTTTTACCCTTAAAGGAGCGCAGAACTCTCCGCACATACTGCAGCCCGCTATTTCGTCCTTATTATTTTTAGATTCAAAAATACTCCTTGAATATTCAGGGTCTATGGAATGCCTGAACTGCCCTTCCCAGTCTATATCTCTTCTGGCTTTGGATATATTCAAGTCGTCGTCCGTCTTTTTTAATTTTATCATATCTCCTATATGAGCCGCAATCTTTGCCGATTTTACGCCTATAGCCACGTCCTCTTCGGAAGGCAGTCCCAGATGTTCGGCAGGAGTAACGTAACAAAGAAAATCGGCGCCGAAAGAAGATGAAAGAGCTCCGCCTATTGCCGAAGATATATGGTCGTAGCCGGCGGCTACATCCGTTACTAAAGGACCGAGGACATAAAAAGGAGCGTCTCCCGACATTTTCTTCTGAATTTTAACGTTTGCTTCTATTTCATCTATGGGAATATGTCCCGGACCTTCGACTATAACCTGAACTCCGTAATCTCTAGCGATATCGCAAAGTTCGCAGTTTATAAGAAGTTCCTGCATGTACGCCCTGTCGAATGAATCAGCAGTCGCTCCCGCCCTCAAACCGTTACCGAGGCTGAGAACGGTATCGTATTTTTTTAAAATTTTAAGTACGTCTTCAAATCTTTCGTATAAAGGATTTTCTTTGTTGTTTTCAATCATCCACGCAATCATGTAGGCTCCGCCTTTTGAAACGAGACCGGCATATCTGTAAGACTGTTTTTTTAATCTTTCTAATGACATCATGTTTAAACCGGAGTGGATAGCCATAAACGAGATACCGTCGGCGCACTGCTTTTCTATTACGTCGAAAACTAATTCTTCGGGCATTTTTATCGGATTTTTATAAGTATCTATCGCCTCCCTGAAAGCTTGATAAAGCGGAACGGTTCCTACGGGAAGGGACGTATTCGCAATGACTTTTCTTCTTATAAAGTCTAAATCGCCGCCCACGCTGAGCTCCATTAAAGTATCGGCTCCGGATTCTTCGGCTATGACGGCTTTTGCAACCTCTTCTTCTATATTTATATGATTGGTGGAAGTTCCTATGCTTGCGTTTATTTTAGTCGTTAAGCCTTTTCCTATTCCGACGAATTTATTCTTATCTTTGTTATGTAAAATAACCGCTTTGCCGTTAATAATATTTTTTTTAAGATTTTCGGGTTCTATATTTTCCTTAGATGCGACAAATGTCATTCCTTCAGAATAAACATTCGTACCGCCGTTTTTTAACGCATATTCTTTTTCGGTCATTTTTTTATTTTCCTTTTTATTTTTGTTTTTTTATTATTATAAATTTTTAGCCGATTTTACGATATTTTCCGCCGCAAGTCTGTTTGAATAAAAAGACAGATGCACGTAACTGCCTATAGTATTTAAAACGTTATATCCTTCCCGTTTCCATATACCCGGAGCGCTTAAACTTTCGTATTCCGTAACGGTTTTTACCGCCGTTTCCGGAAACGCCGTCTTTAAATCAGCCGAACCCGCCGCCTGTGTATGAACAACCGACGCGCCTTTTGAAGCAGGCGCAGAGGGCAAAAGTTTTGAATAATGAAATTCATGCCCGTTTATAGTTAAACCCGCCTCTCCAAGAAACGTATTTTCTTTTAACCTGACAGTCCTATAACCCAGTGACAAGCCCCCCTTGTCCATAGAGGCTTCAAAAGGGAAAATTCCGCATGCGTCGTAACTTTCTCCTTTATAGGAAATTTTTTCGCACAGATACATAAGTCCGCCGCACTCGCCATATATTATACCATTATTTTTATGGAATTCATAAATTTCTTTTTTTATGGAATGATTGCCTTCCAAAGCGGCGGAATAAATTTCGGGATATCCGCCGCCTATGTAAACCGCTTTTATACCCGAAGGCAGAAACCTGTCCTTTAACGGGCTGAAAAAAACGATTTCCGCTCCGAAACTTTTTAATATTTCAAAATTAAAATTATAATAAAAAAAGAATGCCTCGTCGAAAGCAACGGCTATTTTTATTTTTGAAACGTTTTTATTGATTTTATTATTGCGCGCATAGTTTCTGTCTGCCTGCTTTTTAAATAACCCGATAAAATTTTTAGAATTTTTTTCCAGTATATTTACCATAAGTTTAAAATCTACGTTTTTAAATACCGTTTCTTTTATTTTCATAACGGTTTTTTCAAACCCGTTTATTTCGTTTTCTTTTTCGTATTCACCGCAAAATCCGCCGGCGTCTTTAACGCTGTCTGCCGTTTTATATCCGCCTTCCGGAACTATAAGTCCGAGATGGCGTTCTTTAATCGAAAAAATATTTTCGTCATTTTTAATATAGCCGAAAACCTTTACTCCGGCGATATTTTCTTTGATTTCATTCCGGATTATTTCATAATGCCTTTCGGAAGAAATATTATTTAAAATAACACCGCAAACGTTTATGCCTTTTTTGTAATTTTTCAGGCCGTAAATTAATGAAGCCATAGTAGAAGAAATTTTTTTGCAGTCCATAATTAATACGACGGGAAATTTAAACTTTTTTGCTACCTTAAAAGAGTTTCCGTCGTAAAGTCCCATTGCGCTTTCGGCGATAAACGCTTTTTTGTTTTCTCCGCCGTAGAAATTTAGGCCGTTAAAATTTACGCCTGCGTTAACCGTCGAACCAAATTCAGGAGATGTTTCTTTAAAGAACCATTCCGTTAAAAATCTGTCTGGAATTAAAAAGGGGTCTAAATTTTTAACCTGAATTTCGGAATTTAAAGCTTTCGACAGTATTACGGGGTCTATAAAATCCGGACCGGTTTTATAAAGGTTTAATGAATATCCTTCGTCCTTTAATTTTCTCGAAAAAGCAAGAGTAACCGTGGATTTTCCGGAAGACGACCTGTCGGACGCAAAATAAACCGCAAACATAAAATTCCTTTTTATTTTAGACACCTTTTTTTTCATTGTTTCTTCTTTTTCTTTTTTTAAACATATCAATATAGGACTTTATGAAATCCCAACAAAGCCGCAACAAAAACAAGTTCCGATAATTTAACCGTAAAACCTATCATGTCTCCGTTTACGCCGCCAAATTTTTTTCTGAAATACAGCGCCGTCAGAAGAACGGCGAGAATAGTAATCAAAACGGAAAAAAAACCTGCAAGGCCTGCAAGAAGGCATATAATTAAAAAAGCGATAATAGAGGCGCATAAAAATGTTTTAGTATCGGTTCCTTCAGTGAAAACAGTTCCGATTCCTTTAAAATTTTCCGGAGTTTCCGAAAAATAAGACATAACGACTATGGTATATCTTCCCGCCACAGGGAAAAGAAATAAAACTAAATACACAAAATTAAATTGAAAATTAAAAACGCTAAAAATTCCGGCAAGGTTTTTTAAATCTAAAAAAGACGGCAGGGATGCATAAAAGCTATACATTTGATTTGCCGATATAATAAGCGACCACATAATTAAAACGTAAAAAATAACGGCAATATTTCCTGCAGTACCGGTATTGACATCCTTCATAGCTTTATAAAATCTTTTTTTATCTCCGCTTTTCATATATGCGAAAAAACCGTCCGAAGTATCCGACAGACCGTCGAAATGAAGACCGCCGGTAACGGCGTAAAGGCAAAATATCGAAATTAAAACAGAAGGATATAGGGGTAAAAATTTATTAAATACATAAAAAACTAAGGCTGTTATAATGCCTATAAAAAGACCTGCAGCGGGAAAATATTTAATAGATTTTATTAGAAGCTCCGTCTGCGAAACCGCCGCGTTTTTTTTGCTTTTGAATTTAAATACGGTCAAAAAATTTACGGACTCTAAAAATTCGCTCAATATAGCCATTTGCTCTTTATAGAAACGACAATGAATTAGTAGTAATAGTTTATTATTTATTATTTATTATTTATTTCTAAACGGATAACGTTGCGGCGGCGCAAGATTAGCTAAACATTAAGTTTTGAAGCTATAACGCCCGCTTCGTCGAACGTAAGCATATTATTATACATATTAAGCGCCGTTTCGATTATCTTCATAGCGATAACCGCTCCGGTTCCTTCACCGAGCCTCATAGAAAGGTTTAATATAGGGGTTTTTCCGATAAGAGCCGCCGCGGTTTTATGCCCTTTTTCTTCGGAAAGATGACCCATGAACATGTAATCGGCAACCGCCGGATTTATATTTAAAGCAATCAACGCCCCGGCCGTAGAAATAAAACCGTCAACTACGACGGGCGTCCTGTTTAGAGCGCATCCTATTATAAATCCGGCTATGGCGCCTATTTCAAGTCCGCCGATGCCGGCGAGGACATCCACGGCATCGCCGTTTACGCCGCCTTTTATATTGGATTCGACGGCTTTTTTAATAATTGCCGCTTTTTTCTTAATTACGGCGGCGCTCACACCCGTCCCTTTTCCACAGACGAGTTCCGGAGATTTTTTTGAATAAAAGCAGGTAATCGCGGAGGCCGGCGTCGTATTGCCTATGCCCATATCGCCGGTCGCGCATATTTTGGCGCCTTTTTCCTTAATTACTATATCGGCGATTTCTATGCCTTTTAAAATCGACTCTGCGGCTTCGTTTTCCGTCATTGCCGGACCTTTGTAAAGATTAAAGGTGCCGTTCTTTACTTTTCCGCTTATGAAATTATCTCCTTGAAAAGATGCATCGCTTTTTATTCCTACATCGATTACTATGACGCCTGCGCCGACGGAAGCGGCTATGGCGTTAATTGCGGCTCCGCCGCTAAGAAAATTCCGGACCATTTGAGAAGTAACGTCCTGCTTAAACAAGCTGACGCCCTCTTCGACGACTCCGTGGTCCCCGGCAAAAACGCATACGTATTTATTAATAATTAAGCACTGATTTTCTTTATTATAATAAGCCAAAAAAGGTCTTTCTTCTTCCGTAATAGCTACTACGTCTTTTGCAAAGTCCTCTAACCTGCCGAGGCTGCCCTTGGGCTTAATCAGCTTATTCAGCCTGTTTTCGGCAATTTTATAAAACTTTTTTTTATTAACGGGTTTAATCGTGTTTGCAATAGAAAATAAACGTTCTTTGCTATTCATATAAGATTAATTATAAATTAGATTTTACTTCAAAGCAAGCGGGTTTCCGGCAATAACGCAGTAAGCTTTATCGGAAACGGCGGAAAGTTTCTGCTCCATTAAACCGTTTAGTTCTACAAATTTTCTGACGTAAGCATCCACTGAAACCAAATCAAAGCCGAGAGAATCGGAAACCGTTACTACGGAGCATCTTACGACAGAAAGATATTCGGAAAACTTCAAAACCGCTTCAGCGGCAAAATCAAAATATTTTATGTCGGCAAAAACGGACGAAAGCCATAAAGTCATTGAATCTATTAATATTACGCACCTTTCCTCACTTCGTTCGTCGGGGAAAGAATTGCGTACGGCATCTATTTCAGCAGTTAAATCGTCGAAATTTTCATGCACTATAAATGTTTTATTCCGCTTTTCCTTATGCTTTTTAATTTTCAAAAACATTTCATCGTCTTTTACTTCGGCTGAGTCATAGATATCGTTTTTATTTTGCCGATTATATTCATATTTTGCATTATATTCGGCGTCCCCGCTCTTCTTTGCATTTGCCTTAATCTTCGTCTTTGCGGTGGCTATAAAATGAAGCAGGGGAAAATTGCCGGCATCCGTTCCCCTTACGTCTGCCATGACGTCTGACATTCCGGCATCTGCAATAATATTGGACTTATAAGTATAGGACTTATAAATAGCAAGCGCCGTATTTTCGGCAAACTCCGACTTGCCGGATGAAATTCCGCCAGTTATAAAAATTTTAGCCATATTTTTTTAAACCAGCATTGTTTTAAATTTTTCAACATCTAAAGGTTTTGAAAGCAAAAATCCCTGAATGCAATCGCAACCTAATTCTTTCAAGAGGTTAAACTGTTCGTCGGTTTCGACGCCCTCAGCGATAGATTTCATATTTAATTTTTTGGAAAGATAGATTATTGTTTCGACTATATATCTGGAATGTTTGTCCGCAAGCATTTTCCTGACGAAAGATATATCGATTTTAAGTATATCGATTTGAATCGAGCAAAGCTTCGATAAGTCCTCCGACATCGAGGCTTTGAATGTTAAAATTTTCATTTGTTTCCATAAATTCAGTTTAATTACAATTTACAATAAAATATATAATAAAAATAATTTTTATTATTTTTTTATTATTTATTATTATATCATTTAAGTAAATTGTATCAAACTTATTTATATTTTTTATCGTCAAATCAGCTATCTGTTTAAACCTTATTTTACGGCTTTAAAGCAGGAAATTTTGCATAAATTTTACTTTTTGCCGAACGAAAGGAATTTTTTTGCGTGGTGGGCGCGGCAGGTCTCGAACCTGCGGCTTCTACCGTGTGAAGGTAACACTCTACCCCTGAGTTACGCGCCCTGTTTATTATTCAATATTTATTTTTTATTCGCTTTCATAACCTCTTCGTAAAGAGGAGACATTTCCCTTAATTTTTTAACTACGGCGGGAAGTTCTTTTACGAAATATTCCGCATCTTCTAAGGTGTTATCCTCGCCGAGGGATATTAAAAGAGAGCCTTGAGCAAGCGCGGCGTCGACTCCGATTGCGCTTAATACGTGCGACGATTTTAATATTTTAGACGTGCAGGCAGAACCGCTAGCGACCATAATCCCATTATTGTTGAGCCACATAAGCATCGACTCGCCCTCTATGTATTTTACGACAAAATTGAGATTGTTTGGAAGTCTTTTTTCCGGATGACCGTTTAAATAAACTTCGTCAAGGCTGTTAAGCACGCCATCTTTGATGGCCTTTTGAATCGGCAGAAGATGAGACGTTCTGTCTTTCAGCTCTTTTTTGGCAAGTTCGCATGCAACCCCGGCTCCGGCAATAGCCGGCACGTTTTCTGTACCCGCCCTGCGGCCGAATTCCTGAATTCCGCCGTCTATAAGGGGCATTATGCGTATCCCTTTTTTAAGATAAAAAAGACCGACGCCTTTGGGTCCGTAAAATCTGTGCGGTGCGGCAGAAAGCATATCTACGCCAAGCTCTTTAACGTCTGTTTCCGTAAAACCGCATGAAGTATTTGCATCTGTATGCATATAAGCCGCGGAGTTTTCATGGACTATTTTTGAAATTTCTTTGATATCCTGAATAGTGCCGATTTCGTTAGATGCCTGAGTAATGCTGACAAGTACGGTATCTTTTCTTAAGGCGTTTTTAATGTCCTGCGGGTCGACCGAACCGTATTTATCGACCGGAACTTCGCTGAATTCAAACCCAAGTTTAGCCAGAGATTTAACGGAATTTAAAACGCTGAAATGTTCTATTTTTGAAACAACTATATGTTTGCCTTTATCGGTTCTGGCGAAAGCCGTTCCTTTTATTGCAAGGTTATTAGATTCGGAGCCGCTTCCCGTAAATATGACTTCATTGCTTGAAGCGTTTAAAAGTTCGGCGGCCTGCAGTCTGGCTTTGGATAATGCTTCTCTCGGCTCGTCGCCTAAGGTGTGTATGCTTTGTGGATTGCCGTATTCGGAAATAAAGTAAGGTTCCATTGCATCTTTTACTTCCTGCCTCATTTTCGTAGCAGCAAAATGATCGAAATTTATTATTTTCACTTTTGCCTCCAAATTTAAAAAATATGCTGCAAACTATATATTATAATTATATTATTATTATATTGTAATATTTTTTATATATTATCGTCTTTATTTTTTAACATAAACTACGTATTCCGGCAGATTAATCTCGTAAGACAGAAATTCATGTCCGGTTTTTTTGCAGTAACTCTTTAAGTCTTCTATGATACCTTCGTCGGACGCCGTAACTTTTAATACCGAACCGTTCGGTATTTTTTTAAACTCTTCGGCAACTTCCATAATAGGCATTGGACACATTAAACCAAAAGTATCAAGTTCGTAATCGTAATCCATAATTATTATATCACCCGTATAGAATATTACATGCCGTTGCAAATTTACAAACCGTTCCTATTTATGCCTGTTCAAGCAGATCGTGTTCGTCTTCGTCGTGTTCCGGCGTTTCAACCCTGCCTATAGGTCCTTTGCCGTCTTTTCTGGCTTTATAATCTTCTATGGCAAGATGAAGCGCATCGGCGGCGAGATTTGAACAGTGCATCTTTACCGGAGGAAGCCCGTCCAAGGCTTCTGCGACGGCTTCATTAGATATTTTCTCGGCTTCTTCGAGAGTCTTGCCTTTTACGAGCTCCGTTACCATAGAACTGGTCGCTATAGCGGCTCCGCATCCGAAAGTTTTAAATTTTACGTCTTCAATCTTATCGTCTTTAACTTTAATATATATTTTCATTATGTCGCCGCATGTAGGATTTCCTAGTTCGCCTACGCCGTCGGCATTTTCTATTTCCCCTACGTTTCTTGGATTCTGAAAGTGATCCATTACTTTTTCCGAATATACAGGCATAACATACCTCCGATTTATTTATATTTTATATTAATGATTTTTAATGTTTTATAATTTATATATTGATTAAAACATACTTGACTAAATTAGTCAAGTATTATTTGCGGACTATTTAAAAAACCCGAACCTCAGTTTTATGACCTTGAAAAATGCCTCAAAAATAATACCTTTGGACATTTTCGATTTGCCGTAAGTTCTTTCGTAAAATATTATAGGATACTCTTTAAAGCTGCATTTGCCTTCTTTTACCATTCTGTATTTCATTTCTATCTGGAAAGCATATCCGCGCGAACTTATGCCGCTTAAATTTATTTTTTTTAAACAGTTTACGTCGTACATATTAAAGCCGCCGGTCAAATCGGTAATTTTAATACCGGTAATAAATTTTGCATAAATATTTGCGGAATATGAAATTAAAAGCCTTTTCATGCTCCAGTCGATTACGCGTACTCCGCCGGAATAACGCGAGCCTACTATCATCCCGCATTTTTCCGATTCCATAAGTCCGATAAATCCCGCAATTTCTTCGGGATTGTGCGAAAAATCGCAATCCATGGTGATAACGTAATCGTAACCGTTGTCTAAAGCAAAATTAAACGCCGCTACATATGCCGTTCCAAGCCCCAGTTTTTTCTCGCGTTCTATAATAAAAACCCGTTTTTCGGCATTTACGCAGTTGCTCGAAATTAAGTTCATATTTTTATTTACGCTTTCGTTTATATTTATGTTTGCGTTTACGTCCGTATCTGCGGCTAGCCGCTTGCGCGAACTTATATATTCTTTAACTATTTCTGCGGTGCCGTCCGGGGAATTGTCGTCTATTATTAAAACGCTAATATATAAAGGTAAAGGATTGAAATTGCTTGCGGTTCTTATCGTTTCGTTAATACTTAAAACGGAATTTAACATCCGGCTTATATTTTCTTTTTCGTTATAAGTCGGTATAGCTATTAATACTTTCATATCGTTATCTTACCACATCATAATGTTCCGGCGGTTTAAAGAAATATCCGCCCATCCATTCCATGGCAGTTTTGAAATATCCGTTAATTTCAAATCTTCTCATCGACGTAACGGCGCTTATATCTCCGAGATATTTAAAACTGCCGAATTTGTTTTTTACCGCTAAATTTATAAATTTAAGGTCTTCGCCTGCCTGCATTCTTTCGTCGAAACCGCCGATTTTTTTATAAACGTTCCTGTGGCAGAATATTAAAGCCATAGAGGTTTTGGTTATTATATGCGCTATATTATTGCAGAACATAAAAATACGCGCTTTAAAGGTATTAATATCGGGCAGGAGCTTAGACGTTCCTATAAAATCGGCTTGATTTTTAAAATCGTCGAGCCTCTTTATAAAACCGTCGTTTAAAAGAGTGTCTGCGTCTAAAAACAATAAAACGTCGCCGGTGGAGACGGATGCGCCTATATTCCTCGCCTCCGATACTCCGCTGAAATTTCCGGATACAAGATTAACGCCGGCTTCTTTGTATTTTGAAACGACGCCCTCGGTATCGTCTTTGCCGTGAGTTACCACGATGGTCAATTCGCATAAAACTTTTCCGGAATTATCTAAATTATCCGAACCGTTTAATTTTAAGCCGTTTTTTTCGTCTTTTTTCAAAAAAACGGTCCCACTCTGGCTTAAAAGCCTTTCTATGGAAATTCCTATGTATTTTTCTTCTTCGTGAGCAGGTATTATTATAGAAACCATTTAGTTTGAAAATTTAAATTAAAAATAAATTAAAATAACGTAAATATATATATTTTAAATAAAACTAATTAATGCCTATCGCCTTAAGAAACCTGCCGACGCTTTCGTCGGTTCTCCAAGGCGGCGTGAAACCTTTATATTGTAAAGCTACTTCGGTATCAATGTCAATCTTTAATTTATTTTGCTTTACCGAATGAAAAAAACCGGCCTTTTCCAAATAGCTTGCAAGATAAAGCTGTTCCGTCTGCCCGGGCGTAGGAATAAAAAAAGCTTTTTTTTCTATTTCCGCTACGTCCATAATAGTCGTGTATCCTGATCTGGAAACAACTATTTTAGCTCTGTTCATAAGTTCGTCTCTTCTCTTTTTTTCCAAAAAAGAATATACGACGGCATTTTTGACGGTTTCTTTCGTAAACTTCCCCGGTTTTCCAAGCGAAACGGCTATATTGCCTTTAAGGAGACCTATCTGCGAAAAAAGTTTTTCTTCAAGAATAGTTCTGGTGGGTTCAGGGCCTGAAATAGAAAAAAGATAGTCTATATCTTCGTCCGTCTGAATTTTTTCAAAATCGGAAAGTATGCCTATATATTCCACTTTTTCTTTTTTAAAATATCTTAAATTATGGGATAAATCGCCTGAAAGAGAATTATCCTCATAATCCGGGACTATTATCTTTTCAAATTTATCCTGTAAAAAATGATTATAATATTCCGTAAACATCTCTGCGGGAAGAAGCCTTAAAGGTGCGATGAACCTTAGCTGATGAAACAGAAGGTATGACGGCGCAAACTTGCAGTGGGAACCGAACCTTGAATCGGAAATTATAATATCTATTTTGTTTTCCTGCGCTATCTTGGCAACGTCTTTTTCTTCTTCTTTGATAAGAGCCAATATTTTGGGAGCGGTTTTAAGAAATCTGAATGCAAACCCTATTTTATCGGAATACGGTGAAGGATAAGGAACGGAAGGAATATATCTTGCGTTATTTCCAATTTCGGATTTAAGCAGTTCAAGGCTTCTTCCCGAAGTATAAATGATTACTTCATGACCGTCTTTTACGAGCCTCCTGATAACCGGAAGCCCCCTCGTAGCATGGCCGAGTCCCCAACTGCATAGAGAATATATTATTTTCAAACTGCCTCCTTTTCTTCTTCCCTTTTTTTAAAAAAATGAAAACCGTAATGAGGCACTAGAAAAAAAGATATAGCCACCATAAGTATATTAATAGCTCTCATTATCAAACTAAAAGCAAGTCCGACATCCGAACCGAGTCCGAGCAAATCGAAAAGACCGACCTGCGAAAGTTCGTATGTTCCTGCCGAACCTGGCGCAAGAGGAAGCGCAAATACCAGCATGGACACGGAAAATACCAATAACGTTTTAGAAAATCCCATATTTACGCCAAGATAATGAACTAAAAGCCATATTTGAAATATAAGGACTACAGTTTGTACCAAACTTAAAAAAAGGCTTAAAAAAAGATATTTTTTACCTTTAACGTAAAAAAGATGCAGCTCTTTTTCAAAATTATTTATATGTTTTAGTATTTTAAAAATTGCTTTGTTTAATACTTTATATCTCGTCAAATATTTTAAGAATTTTGTAAAAAACCTGTTGTCGATTATTGGATTTATTAAAAAAATAAGGGTTACGACTCCTACGAAAATCGCCGCTATTAGCAGCAAATACCATATTTCAGGCGGCAGATAAAAGTACTTAAACCCCAATATAAGTCCAAGATAAATAAATAAAAGAAATATTGCAAATTCTATAACCTTTGCTGCAAGACCGGCAGAGAATCCTCGCTTGAAATCCAGCGACGTCCTTTTTTTAATCATCAGCGCCATTATGGCGTCTCCCCCTATAAAACCTGCAAAAATACCAGAAGGAGCTATATAATTAGCGCTGTACCCTATAAGCTTTATATTTAAAAGATCTATTAAACCTATTTTTGAATCATATACGTTTAAAGCGTTGTTAAATGAAAGAGCCGACAAAGAAAGCGCGAGATAAGAAATAAAAAATAAAATAAAAAAATCGATATAATTCAAGCGGTCAACCATCTGAATTATATTTTTAGGACCTAGCAAAACTACTAAAACGACGACAAATATTAAACCGAGAGACGTCGATATTATAAAGGTTTTATTCACTGTTTTTTAAGGCGCGGATATAAACCGGCAAGGCGTTTTAAGAAACACGAAGCACCGATTTTGCCGCGCCTTAATCCCCCATTGTTTAAATTATCTTAAGATGCTTAATCGAATATAATTAATCGACGAAAGAACAAAGCATTACGTACGCGAACTTATTATATCATATAAGATTGGAATACCACATAGGAACAGACGCAAACGCGCACCCGAAATTTTCTACGGTATGTTCCGCGCTTTTAGAAATTATCTCTTTAATTCCTATATTTCTGTGTTTCATTGCGTCTTCCGCCATCTTCCTAACGGTTTTCTCAGCATTTTGAGCGGAAGTTACGCCGGAAAATTCCATTATGACTCCGAAGCCGTCTTCTACGGAAACGGCGATTGCTACGGCGGCAGCAATTTTTTCTCCTTTTTTATCGCCGGTAATAGCGCCGTATGCTATAGGAACCAAAACTCCTCTCGGATAAACTATTTTTTCTTTATAAACCGCTTTCGGCGGAAGAATGGAGCTAAGTTTTATTAAATTAGTATTACCTACTCCCGCTATTAAAATGGCATTATCGAATGCCCCCAATTTTGAAGTTCCCTCCGACGTACCCGCCGCCAGAGTATATATATCGGGTGTTTCAAACACTGTTATTTCCTCCGTTTTAATCTGTTCGTTTATTTAATAATTTAACGATTGAATTTGTCTTGCTTAATATTTTACCTGTCTTTTTACTTCATCTTTCATTTTATCTTTTATTTTATTTTATTTATTAGTTTTAGCCATTCCGATAATTATTTCCCTAAGCAGTTTTGCCGCAATAGCGGAAGTCCTGTCAGAATTATCGGTAGGAGGACAAACTTCCACAATGTCGGCTCCAACTATATTTATGTTAGATTCAGACAACAGAAGCGATACCGAATCCAAAAGCTCTTTCGAGGATATTCCGCCTGCTTCTATATATCCGGTTCCGGGCGCAAAAGCCGGGTCCAGAACGTCTATGTCTATAGTAACATAAACGTCTTTATTCGACAAATTGCCCAAAACTTTTTTTAAAGGTTCGTAAACATCGTTTATATATATATGGCAATTTTTTTTAGCAAAATCGAACTCTTCTTTAGAACCTGAACGAATTCCAAACTGATAAAGATTGCCTTTTTTTATAATATCGTAAACAAGCTTTAGAACCGTAGCGTGAGAATATTTTTCGTCATTCCACTCATCCCTTAAATCGGTATGGGCATCAAACTGCAAGACGACTAAATCTTTATATTTGTCAGCATACTCTTTTACTATGGGATACGTGATTAAATGGTCGCCGCCGATACTGACTATTTTTTTGCCGTCGGCGAGGATTCCTTTTGCTGTTTCTTCTATAAATTTAATGCTTTTGCCGGTATTTCCCCAAGGCAGAACTATATCCCCTGCATCGTAAAACTTTTCGTCGATAAAATCGTCAAAAAAAGGGCTGTAATTTTCGAGCGTATATGACAACTCTCTGACTCTTTTGGGCGCAAACCGAGAACCCGGGATATTGCTTGCGGTATAATCCATAGGAATACCGAGAAGAATTAAATCGGATTTATCATAAGAATCCGTCGAACTAAAAAATGAAGAGGTTTTCGATAAGTTGGTTTCTATCATATAATTTTTTTATTTTAATATCTCCTTTATAAAGTTAGGTAAAATGAAAGAGGCGGAATGTATTTCGCGGGAATAGTATTTTAAATCAGGCTCAAGACCCGCAAAATCAAAATTATCGTAACTTTCGTTTATAACTTTAGTATCATATTTTTTGGAGCCTGCCGTAAAACTCCATAAACCGCTGGGATAAACCGGTATAGAAGCCAGATAAAGCGATGATTTTTCATAAATTTCCCTTATAATTTTTCCTACGTCTTTAATTAAATTTTTATTAAAAAATGGAGATTCAGTCTGCGCCGCAAATATTCCGTCGCCTTTCAGAGAACCGGAGGCAGCTTCGTAAAAATCGCGCCTGAACAACCCTTCAGCCGGACCTATGGGATCGGTAGAATCTATAAGTATAACATCGTACTTTTCGTCTTCCCTGTTGCCAGAATTAACTCTTTTTACAAATGCTATTCCGTCTTCTGCCAATATCCTTACCCTTTTGTCGTCAAGTTTGCAGGCGATTTCCGGAAAAAATTTTTTGGAAACGTCGATTACTTTTTTATCTATTTCGACAAGGTCTATGTGTTTAACGAAAGGATTTTTGAGGCATTCCCTAACTACGCCGCCGTCGCCGCCGCCGATTATGAGAATTCTTTCAGGTTTTTTATGCGAAAATAAAGGGACTAGACCAAGCATTTCATGGTAAACAAACTCGTTTTTATCCGAAAACATAACCGCTTTATCTAAAACAAGCACTTTGCCGAATTCCAAAGTATCATAAACCGCTATCTCCTGATAATCAGAATGTTCGTGAAACAATATAGATTCAACCCTAATTTTTATTCCAAAATTGCCCGTCTGATTCTCAAAAAACCAAGTTTCCATTAATTTTTCCAGTTTTAATTTTTCCAGTTTAAATTTTTTATTTATTGTTCTAAAACGCAGCAGTTCAATATAAAGCTATAACACTTGGATTAACCGGGAGGCCAGCCGAATCCCCTGCCCGCCATAAAATGAATATGAAGATGGTTGACGGTCTGTCCGCCGTCTTCTTTAGTATTGATAACAGTCCTGAAACCTTTATCCGCAACGTTAAATTTGTCGGCAAGCGAGCCTAATATTCCAAAAAGTTCTCTGCCGCCGCTTTTATCGGCGCCGCCTTTGCATCCTACATCCAAAACGCTGTCGTAGTGCGACTTAGAGATTATTAAAAGATGTATCGGAGCTACCGGATTCATATCTTTTATTACGATAAAACCGTCGGTTTCCTCGATTATTTCGGCAGGTATCCGTTTATTCGCTATTTTACAAAAAATGCAGTCGTCTTTAAATTTCATAATTTTTTATTATAAATAATTTATGAAATTTAAACAATAAAATTTTACGAAAAGAATTTAAAAGCGGGACGGCGATAAATTATATTTGTTATTTTTGGTATTCGGTAGGATTGAGATTAATACATGAAAGCAAAATCTTATTTTGAAATAAAAATACCGCCGTTGCAGTCACTGGTTTTTAACGTCCAATGTGCTTAAAGTTAAGCATTAAACTGACTGACGGCGGCATGCTGCATAATAAATATATATTCTTAAATTCCTTTGATAAATATATATTCTTAAATTCCTTTGCCTCAAATTTATTTTCTTTCTTTAATTTAATTATAACGCATATTTTTGAAATTTCAAGTCGTCCGGTTAATTCGTCCGGTTAATTTTGTCCAATTATTTTTGTACGGTTATTTTTGTACGGTTATTTTTTTATGCCTTTATTTGATTAAAAGCTATAAAAACATATGGAATTAAATATATGGACTATATAATTATGTAATATTCTACACATAATCTTATGTTAAGATAAATATAAATGTAAATTTAGATAAATAATAATATAATGCATTATAATATAGCATTATAGAATTTAGACGAAAAAAACCGCCTAAAAAATTGTTTAATTTATTCAATTTAAAAAATACCCCCCTTAGGGATACGATAGGATTAAAAATTTCTAACGCAGGATTAAGTTTATGTTTTTTATTGACTTAAAACCTTATATTATAGTATTATAAAATTAATTAAACCGAAATGTATATAATGGGGCTGTAGCTCAGTTGGCAGAGCGCTTGCATGGCATGCAAGAGGTCGTCGGTTCGACCCCGATCAGCTCCACCATTAAAAACCGCAGTATTTAAGCCTTTCAAGCAATATCCTATCTTGACATAATTTCTAAATTTTGATAGAATTTACGTAAATTTAACGAAATTTACATACAAAAACGCATACAGTTTTTAGGGTAAATTAATATGAGAATTTATAAGCGCGGACAGGTTTTTTGGTGCGAATTTAGGCTTGATAACAAGCATTATCAATATTCCTGCAAGACGAAAGATAAAGAAACCGCCCAAGAGATAGCTTCGGCAATTTATGCGGATACGATACGGGATAGGTTTAATATACCGATTAAAAATGCGGGCAAATATACATTTAAAGAAGTTTTTACAGAATATATCGGGAGCCAAACAGTTTCATTCGCGACTAAAGAATTAAGGACGCATATGTCAAAACATTTCTTGCCGGTATTTAATAATTCGGATATTAAAAATATTTCCGTCGCCGATTTAGAGAAATATCAGCTTATAAGAAAACTTGAAGTATTATCTATGCCAAAAAATACAGGCAAAAGAGAGCAGGATATAAGTTTCAGATTAATTAATATCGAAATTGCTACATTATATAATTTTTTTGTTTTTTGCATTAAAAAAGGCTATCTCGATAAGAACCCCTGCGTCGGCATTAAGAAACTCAACGAACTATCCCGCCTAAAAACCTTATCCGACCAAGATATAAATAAACTTATCGCCGGGGCTACGAATAAACTTACTAAAGACCTGATAACCTTTCTTATTTATACCGGCTGTCGTAAAGGCGAGGCTTTAAATCTTAAATGGGACGACGTGGACTTGCAGAACGATATAATAGCGATAAAAGGGACTAAAACGAAATACGACCGCTATGTTCCTATAAGTAAGCCGCTGAAAGAACTTTTAGGCGGTATTGAGAAAGAAAAAGTGGTAGGGGACAATTTGTCCCCTACCAAAAAAGAAAAATCTGAATATGTATTCAATAAAAACGGGGCTAAATTAAACGATTTTAAGCGTTCTTTTAAAACCGCCTGTAAAAATGCGGGATTAAAAGACTTAAGGATACATGATTTAAGGCATGTTTTTGCGTCAAAAATGGTTAAAAACGGGACGTCTTTATTTATTACAGGCGAACTGTTAGGACATAGGACGACGCAAATGACGAAGCGGTATAGCCATTTAGTCCCTGAGACGCTTAAGAAAGCGGTTGACGATGTTTGGAGTAAAAAATAAAGCTGATTATCGCATATGGCAGTTATATAATTTCTCCGCAAACTCGTCTAATATTTTATTTTTCCTTGCCTCAAGTTCAGGGATAAAATCTTCTTAGAGTATTTCTTTAAGATTTTTAACAGATTTTTTCTCAAACTCTATTCTGCGCTTTCCCCTTGCCATTTCTTTTTGTTTCCCGACCAAATAAACCAAAAGCAAAATTTCCGCCGCCGCTAAAATTAATTCTGCGATAAACATTTTAATCTTCCGTCATTATATTGTTCAATATGCGCTATAATATTAGTAAAGGTAGTCAATTATTTGAGCGCAATATTAGGCTTATTATAACAGAGTAAAGATGTTTCATATAGCGTCCGTGCCGTTTTTGTTTTTGGCGGCGGCAATAATTAAAATAAAAATATTATATTATTTAAAAACCGTAACAAAAATTTAATATAAACTTCATAATATTGTAATAATTATATAAGATAATATAGCAATAATAAAATCATAAATTCTGGATTTGGGCATAAAAAAATTATTGATTTTTTTAAATAATATTTATTTAATATTATCATCTTACATATTAATTAATTTAAAACTCAATTTAACTGTTAAAGGAGTGGAATGATGAAAATTAAACGACTCATAATTGTTTTATTATTTGTTTTACTATCGGCAATGGTTGAAGCACCCTCCTTAAGCTATGGTCAAACCCTCACTCCAAAGGAGGAAAATAATTTAGGCTATGCTTATTATTTAGGTCACGGAGTGCCGCAAAACTATTATACGGCCGTCTACTGGCTTAAATTAGCCGCCGCACAGGGAAATGCCACGGCCCAGCATAATTTAAGCGTAATCCAGAAGCAGAAATGATAAAGGTTTAAGATTTCAGCGGTTAATGGGGATAAAACTATGGATAACTACGACAATTTAAAAATAAAATATCCAATATGTTCTGACGCAAATACCTATAATTTGAATGTGGAAGGAGAAAATGAAATACCTGTGTTTGCCTTAATCTTTTAATACAGATTCATAACAAATACCTTATATAATGTTTTTTACATGCCCAAAAACCGGAGATATTTTTAAAGCTGCTGTTTTTTTAAATCAGACAGAAATTTCAAAAATTGGAGATAAAAAAATCGTTGCAACCTATTGCAAAGAAGGTTCGCCGCTTTTCGACGTATGATAAAGCTTTATATGAAGCAGGTAAATCAATTGTGGTTAATTCTATTAGCGTAGAGCGTGATTTTTGTAAATTTATGATTACATTGTGTATCAGCGGCATTCCTATTTATCTGAGTTTATTGAAGCTTGTTTTGCCGGCGCAATACCATTTTTACTATATGTATGGTTAATTCTAAATATAATAAACTTTAAAATATTAAGAGTTTAAGATTAAAGGCGGGAGCATAAAAAGTTTATTAAAGATAAAATATATATAAAATATTTATAGGGAAGAGGTGATTAATGTTTTGGGAAAGAATAGTTATAGCCTTCTTTGTTGCTATTATCGGTTATACACTAACATCTTTTTTTCATGGGCAGGTCCATTCCATTCTTATTGCAATTCTAATGCTCATCGTAATAAGTATTATTGGAACCGCTGCTTTAGCCCTTATGTTTAATATTGATTCATGGATTTGTAATGGGCTGCCTCTTGGATTACCGCTTGGCATAGCCGGCTTTTTATTAGCTGCGGTTATGTTCAGGGAATGGATGTTTCCATTTTGGACAGGTTATTGGTGGGCTGTGTTATGGCGCATTATTCTTGCCGCCGCCGGCTCGTTTGTAGTCCTTATAGTACTGTACCTTCTATATAGTCTAGTCAAGCTGTTAAGTGCTCCTGAAGGAAAAAGCAAGTGAGTCGGAATACACGGGGTTACATAGGACAAGACGAAAAGGACGAATAAAAATGGTTTACATATATTCTTTCGCATGTTTTGAAAAAATATGGAGTTTAGCGTTTATAAAGCCAAAGGCTTTATACTAAACGATATGTCTTTTTCAGCGAAAGAATATGCGAAGGCGGCAAGCCGCCGAAGCGTAAAGCATTTTGAAATATTTGATTGGACCTTTCTTTTTGGCAGCCAAAAAGAAAAGCCTTTATTACTTTTTAAAAACATCTGGTATAATAATATTATTACATAAAATAATTTTGTTTATTTTAAGGCTGTTTATCCGTATCCGTGTCGATATTATAAGTAAAAATCAATAACTTACGCCATAAACTTTAATTATAAAAACTGCCTTGACTATTCTCTGGGGGTGGGCATAATTTATAATAAAGTTATACCGAAAGTTAAATTAATAATTTTAATCTTAAGGAGTATTTATGTTTAAATCTATCTTTAAAACGAGCGCTCTAAAAAACCGGCCGCTAAAAAACAATGCCCGCAAGTTTTCCGTATTAATTGCGCTATTGTTTATCTTTGCCGTTATACCGTTTGCCTTGTCCGGCTTCAGAAACACAAGCGGCGGAAGCAGTTCTAACAGCAGTTCAAGCAGTTCAAGCGGCAGTCCAAGCAGTGGTCCTACTTACGCCACCGGGCTTGCTCCTTTCGCCGTAGCAATCGACGCTTCGGGTAACGTATGGGTGGCAAACGAGGGCTACGGCACCGGCATCGAAGCAAAGGCCTTTGGAGACTCTAACGTTACGGAACTGAGTCCGTCCGGCGCTACTATCGGCACTTACGTTGCCGGGTCTGATCCTCACGCCATAGCAATCGACGCTTCGGGCAACGTATGGGTGGTAAATGTGGGCAACGTATGGGTGGTAAATGTGGGCAACGGCGGCGGTGGCATCGTAGGAACGGCTCCCGGAGACTCTAATGTTACGGAACTGAGTCCGTCCGGCGCTACTATAGGCACTTACGTTGCCGGGACTGAGCCTGACGCCATAGCAATCGACGCTTCGGGTAACGTATGGGTGGCAAATTTTGGCAACGGCGGCATCGTAGGAACGGCTCACGGAGACTCTAATGTTACGAAACTGAGTCCGTCCGGCGCTACTATAGGCACTTACGTTGCCGGGTCTAATCCTCTCGCCATAGCAATCGACGCTTCGGGTAACGTATGGGTGACAAATTACGGCAACGGCACCGCAGGAACGGCCCCCGAAGACTCTAACGTTACGGAATTAAGTCCGTCCGGCGCTACTATAGGCACTTACGTTGCCGGAGTTAGGCCTCAAGCCATAGCAATCGACGCTTCGGGTAACGTATGGGTGGCAAATGAGGGCAACGGCACCGCAGGAACGGCTCCCGGAGACTCTAATGTTACGAAACTGAGTCCGTCCGGCGCTACTATAGGCACTTACGTTGCCGGGTCTAATCCTCTCGCCATAGCAATCGACGCTTCGGGTAACGTATGGGTGACAAATTACGGCAACGGCACCGCAGGAACGGCCCCCGAAGACTCTAACGTTACGGAATTAAGTCCGTCCGGCGCTACTATAGGCACTTATGCTGCAGGGTCTTATCCTCACGCCATAGCAATCGACGCTTCGGGCAACGTATGGGTGGCAAATGAGGCCAGCATCGGCGAAAGCGGCGGCGTTACGAAACTTGCATCCGTAGCAAAGGGTCCGCAATATTTCCCTTATTCCGGTCCGCAGCATCCGTAAATTAGTATAAGGCTGATAAAGAAATAAAATAACGGATTTGAACGTTCATGGCGGGTAAAACATCCGCCATGTTTTTTAAAGGGAACATATCGGATATTTAATTTAAGCCGGCTAAATTTTAGATAAAAAAACAATGAATGCCGGTTTTTATATTGCCGTCTATTTTGACAGGGCAAATGCGGCATTCGAAAAGATTTGCAATGGTTTGAAGCGAGATAAATGAATATCGTCTTAATTAATTTATAAAAACATGCGGTATAGCAATTCCCAATTTCAGGTATCGCTGTGGTTTTTACGTTATTCACCGTTTACATCTCGACGATTATACTTCGCGTCTACGAGGGAGGGCTTGGTTTTATGGGATACGTTGAAATTCCGCAAAATCTATTAGTTCTGTCCGGGTTAAGCGCCCTAACCTACGGAGGGGCAAGGGCGGTTACGACCCAGAAATTAAAGAATGGCAAAAGTAACGGGGATATTAAAGACCCGCAGCGTGAGAACCTGAAGCCCGCATCTTTTTACAATCTTGTTCAGAACGACAAAGACAAACCTGATATAGGGGATTTTCAGATGCTGTTCATCACTCTGCTTGCTATAGTTGTTTACTTCGTTACGGCATTTCATTTTCTCGGTGCGCTTTCCCTTGCAAGTCATATTACGCTTCCCGATGTTGACACTACTTTACTTTCAGGCTTCGGAATCAGTCAAGGATCCTATCTGGTTAAGAAAATGGCCTCTAATGTCGGCGAAGGTTAAGGTATGCGTTTTAAGGGTTAACGTCGGTAATATCGCTTAATTACGCACTTAAATACGGTGTGAAGTATGAACAAAAGAGTCGTAAAAGAATGTCTTAAATATGCCGGGAAGACCTTATTATAATTTTACTATAATTTTGGGATATTTGCATATCTTTAAATCCACCTATAGGAGTTGTATTAATTGATGGGAACATTATACTTACGCCATAAACTTTAATTATAAAAACTGCCTTGACTATTCTCTGGGGGTGGGCATAATTTATAATAAAGTTATACCGAAAGTTAAATTAATAATTTTAATCTTAAGGAGTATTTATGTTTAAATCTATCTTTAAAACGAGCGCTCTAAAAAACCGGCCGCTAAAAAACAATGCCCGCAAGTTTTCCGTATTAATTGCGCTATTGTTTATCTTTGCCGTTATACCGTTTGCCTTGTCCGGCTTCAGAAACGGAGGAAGCAGTTCTAACAGCAGTTCAAGCAGTTCAAGCGGCAGTCCAAGCAGTGGTCCTACTTATGCTGTCGGGTTTGCTCCTTCCGCCATAGCAATCGACGCTTCGGGTAACGTATGGGTGGCAAATAAGTTCAGCAACAACGTTACGGAACTGAGTCCTTCCGGCGCTACTATCGGCACTTATGCTGCCGGGTCTTGGCCTGACGCCATAGCAATCGACGCTTCGGGTAACGTATGGGTGACAAATCAGTTCAGCAACAACGTTACGGAACTGAGTCCGTCCGGCGCGCTTTTACACACTTATGCTGCCGGGACTAATCCTCTCGCCATAGCAATCGACGCTTCGGGTAACGTATGGGTGACAAATTACGGCAACGGCACCGTAGGAGCGGCCACCGAAGACTCTAATGTTACGGAATTAAGTCCGTCCGGCGCGCTTTTACACACTTATGCTGCCGGGATTAATCCTCAAGCCATAGCAATCGACGCTTCGGGTAACGTATGGGTGGCAAATTTTGGCAACGGCGGCATCGTAGGAACGGCTCACGGAGACTCTAATGTTACGAAACTGAGTCCGTCCGGCGCTACTATAGGCACTTACGTTGCCGGGTCTAATCCTCTCGCCATAGCAATCGACGCTTCGGGCAACGTATGGGTGACAAATAAGTTCAGCAACAACGTTACGGAACTGAGTCCTTCCGGCGCTACTATCGGCACTTATGCTGCCGGGTCTTGGCCTGACGCCATAGCAATCGACGCTTCGGGTAACGTATGGGTGGCAAATGTGGGCAACGGCACCGTAGGAACGGCCCCCGAAGACTCTAATGTTACGGAATTAAGTCCGTCCGGCGCTACTATAGGCACTTACGTTGCCGGGACTGAGCCTGACGCCATAGCAATCGACGCTTCGGGTAACGTATGGGTGGCAAATTCCGGCAGCAACAGTGTTACGAAACTTGTATCCGTAGCAAAGGGTCCGCAATATTTCCCTTATTCCGGTCCGCAGCATCCGTAAATTAGTATAAGGCTGATAAAGAAATAAAATAACGGATTTGAACGTTCATGGCGGGTAAAACACCCGCCATGTTTTTTTGTTCCGTTAGCGGAAAAAAAATAAAAAAAGGATAAAGGATTTTCGCTTGAAGATTTATTATAAAAAGTAACTCATAATGATAATAGCGATATTATGTTCATACCAAGCACTTTCTTTAGAAATTTTAAAAAAAATGGTAGATAGGTATGAACATACTTACCGGTATAAAAAAGTAACTAATGATAAAGGTGAGATTATGTTCGTCCTTACGACTATGAGGGTGGCTTTCGCCGTCCATTATGACGAGCCTCAGGATAAACAAAAAAGCAATACCGCCGAAGCGGGCGGCTTTCGTGAAAGACGCAGAAGCGAAGGCGGGGCAAAAAAGGTTAATGGTTTTATACCTAATCGATATTTAGCAGTGCTTAAAACGCATTTTAGAAAGGGTTTTTTTATTTTAAAGGTTGAAAGTGGCTTAACAGGTCTTGCTTAAGGATATTTTTATATTGTCGTATTGTATTTTCTGAATGGGTTGACCTGTGCAGTTGATTAATATAAGCCGAATAAATCGCTTCGTCAATATCTTTTAGCCGCAGGATTTTTTTAAATTCGGCATACCGTAGAAATTCCAGAACGATATTAGTCCGGCGGGTTTGCCATTCTTTAGAACGTTTCCGGTTTCGTTTCTTAAATTCTTTAGTTTGATAGTATTCGTTTATTAATTGTCCCATTAATGTTTACCCCGATATATGTCCGTCGTCCGCAGTTCGCCGTGTCCATTTTCTTGACTGCATATTTTATCGATTTCTTTTTCATTTTTAATTTTGAAGGCGGGCAGAATATTATCTGCTTTGTCATTCGTGTTATAATGCCTGTTTCCGTGGCAAAAATTATTTCCATTATTTGCGGCTCTGGTTCCGCCGGCTTTTTCCATATCCCTATAGAATTTATCCTGAGCCTGCGCCCAAGTTTTATCGTTTTCAATCATAGACTTTTGCCCTGTTTTTTCCATATAGTTTAAAGTTTTAATCAGCGTGTTTCTTTGCTTATCAGTCCAGATTTTCATTTCGCGCATCCTTGAATTTTTGGTGCCGTCGTTATTTATTGCGTTGAGTCTTAAAATGCCGGTTTGCAGAGCTTCTTTAATCGTGTCTATTTTAATCCAGTGCGATTCCCGAACCCGTAAACCTAAGTTTCGTTGAAGTTCCTGCTTTATTTGGTTCGCTTCGCTTAATTTTTCGTAAACTCTTTTAAAAAGCTCCGTAGGCGTAGATTTTCCGCCATACTTAATAACATTTTTAATGCCCAAATCTTTGAAAGCGGAGACTTCGGGTAAATTTTTATCGGTTCTTAAGTTTATATAATTTGTGATAGCGTTCATGGCGGCGGCGTAGCCTTGAACGCTGTGGGCTTTAAGGGGTTTGGTGGATTTATTATCATATCTATCTTTTAGATAATTTTCGTAATTTTTAATAACATCTGTATTAATACGGTTTAAACTCGAAATGTGTTCAGTCGCGTGAATTGCATTAAGAACCGTGACTATTTTTTCCTCCGTTGCAGTTCCGCGCTCTGTGTTTGTAATAATATCGCGAGCAATATAGCCGGCGTTAATAGAGCTGTTAAAGCGTGAATGTTCAAATACTCTTTCTTTTTCTTTCATAAATTCTCCTTTTTCCCCGCCGTAGGCAGGGGGGTGTGTCTGTTTTTAGACAAGACTATATCCTTTAATTATTGCAAAACTCAATTTTGCAATAATACGCAATTTAAAGGTTGCGCCTGCCTTATAGCCTATTTTAGTGCAGCCGGATACGCTGAGCGTTCCGGGTAAAACAAAAATTGTAAATGCATGAAAGAGATTTATTTTGATTGGCTCTCTATAAGCCAAAATTTTATCCTAATATTATCTGTCAGCGCCCATTTTCGAATCTTTAAAAACATCTTACGGCTAATAAGACGTCGGGGCGACTTACATTAGATAATTTTATGGGTTAGGATTCCCTATATGGTTTTAATTCTCTGATTTCCCGTGAATACGGGCGTTTTGATATTTGACAACGGATTTAACGAAAATATATCAGGCGTAGCCTGCGTTTCCCGCCGCTTCTCTTTTTTTTCTTATTTTTCTGCGAAAAATTTCGTAAAAAAAAGAAAATCGGCGACGAATATCTCGTTAGTTCCGAAGTTTTTAAGTGGGGTGGTTTTTGCCTTGCTTCAGTCTTGCTGTTTTGTTTTAGTCTTTTAACCGTAAACGGTTAAAAGCCCAAGCCCTTCGGGTAAAACAAAAGAGCGCAAGCCTTACGGCGGCAAAAACATTTTAGGTAAGTGGGCAAGATTTTTACAGGCTAAAGCCTGACGGTTAATCAACAGTCAAAATTTGACGATTTTTAAACAACGATAAAACTGTTATTTAAAAATCTAATTTTGCCTGCTTCGCAAAATTCAACAGCATGAAACCGTTATTGAATTTTGTTGATAAACCTTAAAAATCTTGCGACGGCGACGAACTAAATCTTTTTAATTTTAAGTGCAAAAAGCAAAAACATTAGAACGGATTTTTTATTTTTCTTTTAAGAATCAAAAAATCCGAGCTTTAATTTAGTAAAATTTGTTTTTCGTAACGTGTGCGGACGGCAAGGATAGACAGGGCTTTTTACCTATTTTATAATAAAATAGCTGTCTCTTTGTGTATTGGTGATTAGAGGTTTTGCAGGGGTATCCGTAGAATAAAAAAAGTATATTTATAAATTTTAAAATCTAATTTATAAATATATGAGAGACGAAATTAAGCCCATACTCCAACTTGCCTTCGTTGCTCCGATACTACGCTGAGTTAAGAATTGTCCGGCATAAAGCTAATTATCATAAAGATAACATTTTCATAACTCAGAATGAAAATGGCATCGCCGGAAGTCGTTCGTTTTGGCAGAGCCGACATAACAGAACGAGATAAGTCATAATATAATTTTAGGATACCTGTATTTTAAAGTTTTGTCAAGTGTTTTTTTTAAAATTGTTTTTTTTAAAATATTTTTAAATATTTTTTCTTGGCCGCCAAAAGAAAAATCTTTATTATTTTTTAAAAACTTTGGTATAATAATACTATTAGTTAATTTATTTTATTTAGGGGTTTAAAATGTCCGCAGAAAGTATTAAAGAAAATGCTGTAAGAAAGGTTATTCAGGAGCTTATCGTTCCTGACCTAAAAGAAATTAAGAATAAAATAGGCATTCTCGAAGAAAGGATAAGTTCCGTTAATAACGAGCTTAAAGCCAATATTAACCGTCTTGACGAAAAGATAGATATTAAAATTACAGCTCTTGACGACAAGATAGACTCTTTCAGAAATGAGCTTAAAGCCGATATTAACCGTCTTGACGAAAAGATAGATTTAATGAATAAGTTTAATGAAAGACTGTTTAACCTTATACATCCCGCCGGGCAAAAATAACCGAAAAATACAAAAACGCATACAGGTAATTTTTTAGAGTATAAATTAATTAATAAAATCAATTAGTTGTAATATATTATACCTTGCATGGCATGCAAGAGGTCGTCGGTTCGACCCCGATCAGCTCCACCATTAAAAACCGCAGTAAATAAGCCTTTTCAGACTACCTTACTAAATTTTGTATTGATTATAATTTGCATAAATTTTATAATTTTTATATGATTTTTGTCACAAATTTATCACAAATTAACGACGTATAGAATAAGGACGATAAAAAAGGTTAGTGGATTTTATACCTAAACGAAAAATTAAAGCCCTTAAAACACAAATATGAAAGGATTTTTTATAAAAATGATTATTATAAGGATAGTAATTCTTTTAGCGTTTTATCTAGCAAATCTAAATCGCCGGATGACAATGCCCCTAATTTTTTCAAAATCAAGGATTTATCTATGAAGATATAGCGGATTTAATAACCGAAGGCTTTAGGAGTCCGGCAGAAGCGTAATCCCCGATAAGACACTCTCCGATTCTAAGAGGATTTTGGGTATTGCTTGTAACTGCCATTATAATTATATCCAAATAACGGCTATTGTAAACATCGGAACTTATTACAACCGCGGGTCTTTTTTTAGAAAATGTTTGATCGCTAAAAGGAAAGGGAACGAGAATTATATCGCCCTTTTTATAAGGCGTCATATGCGGCATCCTCGGCGTTATCCCATATCTTTTCAAAAATTCTTTCGGAAAGAACCTGTGAAGAATGAATCGTATTTTCTTCTTTAACTTCTAAAAATTTAATAAAATCCAATATTTCAGGAAGAAGTTCTTCCGGTAATCTGTCAATTTCGTCGATTATTAAATCTCTGCCCGACATCGTAAACCTCTGTTTAAAAATTTATAACTCTATAAAATAAATATAGCACTATACGGAAAGATAATCAAGCCGGCGGAAATTCTATAAAAGAACTTTTAACAGGTATTGAAAAAATTGCGTGAAACGTTTCAAGCGGAAAACTCTTAAATTCTACATCTCCAGTATTCTCCATTAAGTTCTTGCAAAACAAAGGTTATTTTATCATCGCTTAATGTAAGCCCATTAAAATTTCTAGCAAGGTATTCAAGAAAAGTCTGATTTTTACTTTTCGTATACCTTTTTATCATTAAATTTGCCTCTTCTTCATCATAATCAAGATACTTTAAGTATTTAAAGCCTATATTTCTTCGGTTTTTTCTTTTATGGTCCAAAAAGATTAATGCATATTTTGCACCTTGGCGAGGAGGAAGTAAATAAATTAACTTATTTAGATAACTATCAGTTTTAGATTTGTCATTCGAAGGAATATCTTCGCTATTTTTAATGATATAGTTAATTAGCTGGATTATAATGTCGGCTTCTTGTTCTATCCCTATGTCACGCAATCTATTAATAATATCTAATTTACGTCCATATATATCGATAGGCTCTAATAATAACTCATCAATTAGCTCCTTCGGGGACAAACACATTAACTTTGCATTATCTATTTTCCCCAAAAGTTCTTCAAAGGCAATTTTTTTCCAATTATAGCCAAATCAATATCGCTCCAGTCGCTGGCCGTACCTTTAGCATAAGAACCGAATAAATAAACGGAAACTAAATCGATGTTGTGTTTTTTTAATTCATTTATATATTTATTTATTATTTCATAAGCCGTTTTATCGTTCTGCCCTGCTATTATTGCATTATTTTTTCTTTTAGCCATTTTCTAAATTCCTCTATTATTTCTATATTTTTTCCGGTATATTCTTTAGTGCATTTTATATAAAAATTTAACTTTGCATCGTTATATCTTGCCGCAATATTAAAAGCATTAATATCTTTTAATACATTCACCTGTTTTTTTGTTAATTTTAAGCCTATTTTATCGGCAAGTATAAGGAGATTATGAATTTTTGGAACATCTATGGCAACATTTTTTACATATAATGCCTTTAATAATTTTTCAATAACAAGATGCCCCTAAACAATGCAAAAGAATATCTTTCCGAACTATATAGGGCTATCATATCTTTATAATTATCATCGGAAGATTCTATCCAAAATTTTATTATTTCATCCTTCGTCGTAAGGTATGACGACATTATAGAACCAAGTTTGGAAGATGCTTTAGATTATTTTAATTATAACACCGTAGGATGTTTGAAGTTCTTATCGTCTTTTTCGGGATAATCTATATTGTAATGCGTGCCTCGGGATTCTTTTCTTAATATTGCGGAAGTTATTATAAGATTGGCTACTTCGGCTATATTTCTTAATTCAAGGAGGTCGGTGGTTATTTTAAAATTCCAGTAGTATTCTTTTATTTCGTAAAGCAGATTGTCTATTCGCCTTTTTGCCCTTTCTAAGCGCTTATCCGACCTGACGATGCCGACATAATTCCACATTGTCCGCCTGAGTTCGTCCCAGTTATGAGAAACGACTATCATTTCGTCGCCGCCCGTTAAACCGAAATCTTTCCATTCCGGCAGAGCCGGTTTTTCGTTTTCTGCGGCATCAAAATTAGATTTAATTAAAACTTTGGATTCGGAAATTTTACGCGATTCTTTCAAAAATCGCTGCGCCGCTTCATAAGACTTTTTAGCAAAAACGCATCCTTCAAGCAGAGAATTGCTTGCAAGCCTGTTCGCTCCATGAAGTCCGGTGCAGGCTACTTCACCGATGGCGTAAAGACCGCCTACCGAGGTTAAGCCGTTTTCGTCTGTCAGTATCCCTCCGCATAAATAATGCGCGGCAGGAACGACCGGTATCCATTTTTTAGACATATCTATACCGAAACTCAACGTAGTTTTAAAAATATCCGGAAATCTCTTTTCCAAAAACTCTCTGCTTTTGTGCGTCATATCGAGATATACGCATTCGTCTCCGGTTCTTTTAAGTTCAAAGTCGATAGTTCTTGCTACTATATCGCGGGGGGCAAGACTCTTCAACGGATGAACGCTATCCATAAAAGGCGTTCCGTCTTTCAATCTTAAAGTACCGCCCTCTCCCCTGAGAGCTTCGGATATTAAAAAAGACTTCGCTTCAGGATGGTAAAGTATAGTAGGGTGAAACTGATAAAATTCCATATTCGCTATTTTAGCCCCTGCCCTGTGCGCCATAGCTATTCCGTCGCCGGTAGAAATATCAGGATTTGAAGTGTATAAGAAGACTTTTCCTGCTCCGCCCGTAGCAAGGACTACTATATCAGCACTCACGGTCATCACTTCGCCGGTATTTTTATTCAGGAAGTATGCGCCTAAAACCCTGTTTTCCTTTTCTTTTTCTATTTTTAGCTTGCGGGCGGTAATTAAATCTATGCCTATGTGATTTTCAAATATTTTTATATTGGATTTTTCTCTTGAAGTATCGACTAAGGCTCTTTCTATTTCTCTTCCTGTTATATCCCCCGCATGCAAAACCCTTCTTTCGGAATGCCCGCCTTCCCTGCCAAGATCAAACTCCTTATTATTTTCCGATTGTTTTGCGAATTTAACGCCCCAGTCTAAAAGATCTTGCACTACTCCTGGTCCTTCCTCTACTACCATTCTCACTATTTTTTCGTCGCAGAGTCCGTCGCCTGCAGTCAGCGTGTCGCGAATATGTTTTTCGTATGAATCCTTATCGAGATTCATAACGGCGGCAAGCCCGCCCTGAGCGTAGTTGGTGTTAGACTCTGCTTCTTCTTTTTTAGTAAAAATTCCTACTGAAACAGAGTCGTCAAATCTATTGGCAAGCGAAAGACCGGCTATGCCCGAACCTATAACGAGAACGTTAAAATGCATAAAATAACTTAATATTTAATTTGTGCCGCTGTTTAAATTCCATTTTAAAACCGCTTTTCCGTTTACTCCGGTAATCAAAAGTTTAATCCATTTAACGCCGGGGTTTAAAAATAATTTATGTTCTTTTTTGTCGTAATATTTTGGAAATTTTATAATATACTGCCTTGACCAATCCGTAACGTAAGGAAAAAATTTCTTTAAAAAAACTTTTTTTTGCTGCGATAGCTTAATGCTGAGCGGCATAAGGCTTTCGCCCTCGTTATTCGTTAAATACACCATCCATATCGATCTTTTTGAATCTAAGTTGTTATAAGATTTGCGGGGAGTGTAAACCGAAACTAAAAATACGGTACTTTTTCCGATTTTTTTTATTAATTTTTTGGGGCGTTTCATATAATAACCGTAATATTTATCTTCATATGAACGCATAAAAGGCTTGTTAAAATAAGTAGCTCTTATATACATAACGGTATTAAGATTATTATATATATCAGCTTTGCGGGTCGCTTTACGCAAAGACGAACTATATCCGCCATTTGACGGAAACGGATGTTTTAAACCGAGAGAACTAAAAACGGAACAACCGGATAGCAGAAAAATAGGTATGATAAATGCAAAAAGTAAAATTATTAAAAAAACTGTTTTTTTCATAAATAAAATATTATTGTGTTATATCGTTTTTAGAAAATAAGGAATGAAGCTCAATGCCATTCTCTTTAAGAAATTCGGCCCCGCCTTCCTGCCTGTCGACGATGCAGACTGCATCCGTTATCTCATAACCTTCTTCACGCGCGTTTTTTACGGCTTTTAAAATTGAACCGCCGGTCGTAACTACGTCTTCTATTATTAAAATATTTGCTCCTTTGGATAAAAACTGTACAGGTTCGATAAGATTGCCTTTGCCGTATTCTTTTTTTTCTTTTCTGATAACGACGGATTTTAAAGGATTTTTATCCAAAAAACTCGCGGTCAGAATTGACGAAATTAAAGGAATGCCTCCCACCGGAACGCCGGCAATTACCGAAAATTTTAAATCTTTCATTTTTTTAATTTCATCGTAAAGCAGTCTGCCGACAAGATATAAATACTCTCCGTCGAAAGAAATTCTGCGTAAATCTATATAAAAATCGCTTGTTTTACCAGAGGCCAGAACGAATTCTTTTTTTTCGTAACATAAAGTTTTTACGGCATTCAATACGGACATTTTAAGTTTTTCGCCGGCATAGTTTAAATCGTTATCTATCATTATTTTTACCGTATAAGGACTATTTATATATTATTATATTATATATTATTATATTAATTGCATATTAATTATATTGCGCCATTTTATAAATTTCTTCAAAAAACTTCTTTACTGAACAGTTTTAACTGCACTTGATTTTCATATTCGGATTCGTCGAATGTTTCCTGAGGATAAACGTTTGAAAAACAAGCTTCGCAAAAATTAATGCCGTTTCCTACAGCCCTGCTTAAGCCGTCTATCGAAAGAAATTTTGTAGTAGTAGCGCCAAGTTTGGCGTTTATCTCTTTTTCGCTGTATTTGGCCGCCATAAGGTCTTCCTTTACCGGAGTGTCTATTCCGTAAAAACATGGAGCAATAACCATAGGCGAACTTAAACGAAGATGAATCTCTTTTGCGCCGGCAAGTTTCAACATATCGACGATTTTCTTAGAAGTCGTTCCCCTTACTACAGAGTCGTCGACGACAACGACTCTTTTGCCTTTTATGACGTCGGGAACGGGATTTAGTTTTACTTTAACGCCAAAATGCCTTATGGATTTTTTAGGCTCTATAAACGTTCTTCCGACATAGTGGTTTCTTGTAAAGCCCATTTCAAAATCTATGCCGGAGCCTTTTGAAAAACCTAAAGCCGCCGGTACTCCCGAATCCGGAACCGGTATTACTATATCTGCATCGGGAGCAGACTCCTTTGCAAGTTCTTTGCCCATTTGAATACGCAGGCTGTAAATGGATTTGCCGTTAAAAATACTGTCGGGTCGTGAAAAATAAATAAGTTCAAATACGCAGGCTGAATTTCTTTCTATCCTGAACGGAAATATGCTTCTGATGCCCTCGCCGTTGACGAGTATAACTTCGCCCGGCCTTACGTCTCTTATATATTCGGCATTTATAAGATCTAAGGCGCATGTTTCCGAAGCAAAAACTATAGAGCTGTTGAGCCTTCCCATAACGAGAGGTCTGAAACCGAAAGGATCTCTTGCGGCTATCATCTCTTTTTCAGAAAGAAATAGGAAAGAGTATGCGCCTTTAAGTTTTTTTAATGAACTTACTATCCTGTCTATGAGAAGGTTTTCTTTAGATAAAGCCGTCAGGTGAATAACGACTTCGGTATCGGAAGTAGATGAAAAAATAGAGCCGTTTTCTTCAATTTCGTCTTTTATTATGTGGGCGTTAGTAATATTGCCGTTGTGAGCCACGGCTATCGAGCCGGAATAGTAATCTGCAACAAGCGGCTGCGCGTTTTTAAGAAGCGTTTCTCCTGCCGTTGAATACCTTACATGTCCTATGGCGTTTTTTCCTTTGAGCTGTAAAAGGGTATTCTCTTTAAATACGTCGCTAACAAGACCAAGGCTCTTGTGAAAATATAAGCTGTTCATATCCGACGATGCTATTCCGCAAGACTCCTGCCCCCTGTGCTGAAGCGCGTAAAGTCCCAAATAAGTTATTTTAGCGGCTTCTTCGTTATTGTATATACCGAATACGCCGCATTCGTCTTTTATCTCTTCCATAATTATTAAATAAATAATTTAAATAACAGAAAAATACCCTTCTTTTATTTTATCACTTTTTAAGTCTATTTTGTCGTTAATTTTCATTATGCCTTTTTTAACATCGCCGATTTTTTCCAATTTTATTCCGTATTCGGCGCAAATTTCCGAAACAGCCGTCTTTTGCGGTCCGCTTAATTTTTTATCTACGCTTATTATAAACGCCTGTTCGAATTCCGAAAATAAGAAAGATTCGATTCTTACTCCGCTTTTTGAGGTATCGCAATTTACTGCAAAACCGAGAGTTTGATTTGGACAGGTTATCGCACTCTCCGCCAGCGAAACAAAAATTCCACCTTCGCTAATATCGGACGCGCTTTTTAAAAATCCCTTATTGATTAAAGACCTCAGGCAGTTTTGAAGACGGATTTCATAATCTAAATCTATCTCCGAAGGTTTTTGCATAAAATTTCCGTATTCTAAGTCCATATACAGGCTACCTCCAAGATTGCCGGATAATCTGCCCAGAATATAAATTTCATCGCCTTCGCTTTTAAAATATGGAGTTACCGCTTTTTCGACGTCGTCTATAAACCCTAGCATGCCTATAACCGGCGTAGGATAAATTTTATGAACCGTCGTTTTATCGCCGTCTTTTTTTGCAGTTTCGTTATAAAAACTAACGTTTCCGCTTATTACAGGAGTATTTAATTTTAATGCGGCAGATTTTATACCTTCTAAAGCATTTACGAACTGCCACATAACTTCGGGATCTTCGGGACTTGCAAAATTAAGGCAGTCGGTAATAGCTGCCGGATACCCGCCGCACGCGGTTATATTGCGCGCGCACTCGGTTACGGCAAGCGCTCCTCCCGTAAACGGATCTAAATAGGTATATTTTGAGTTTCCGCTTACGTTTAACAAAAAGCCTTTTTTACCGGCTCCGCTGCCGTTAACTCTTAAAACTGCGGCGGAAAAACCCGGCGGAACAATGGTAGCCGTCCCTATCGTATAATCGTACTGGGTAAAAACACTTTTTTTAGACGCTATATTAGGATGCGTTATTATTTTAAAGGCTGCATCGTTAATATTTTCCGGTATTTTATAATTGTCTATATTTAACGGTTTTACGCTGTTTAAGTACTTAGGTTTTTTAACCGGCCTTTTATATTCGGGTCCTTTTACTACGGTATTTACGCCTAACGTTTTATATGGTTTTGATTTATAAAAAAATCTGATTTCTTTTTCCTTAATAACCTCGCCTACCTCGACGCAATTCAATCCCCATTTGTCGAAAACCGCTTTTAATTCGTCAAATTTATCCCTGCCGCATACCAATAACATTCTCTCCTGAGATTCCGATAACATCATTTCTGCCGGAGTAATTTCGGACGTCCTTAACGGAACTGCGTCTAAATTTATAATCATCCCTTTTCCGCTGCTATCCGCCATTTCAAACGATGAACTGGTTAAACCGGCGGCACCCATATCCTGTATAGAAACTATAAGTTTTTTTTCCATAGCCTCAAGACATGCTTCGAGAAGGAGTTTTTCGGTAAAAGGATCTCCTACTTGAACTGTGCTTCTTTTTTTGTTCTTTTTTAAATCGAATTCTTCGGATGCCATAGTGGCTCCGTGCATACCGTCCATTCCCGTCGAAGAACCGACGTAAACAACGATATTGCCCTCTTCGCATTTAGATGAAAGAAATATGCCGTCTTTTTTAGCTATGCCTATAGTGAAAGCGTTTACCAGGATATTGTCGTTATAACATTCGTCGAATACGACTTCTCCGCCTACGGTCGGAACGCCCATACAGTTTCCGTAAAAACCTATTCCTTTAACGACTTCGGACAGATAATAAGGCGTTCTTGGATGGGAAAAACTTCCGAATCTTAAAGAATTTAGATTTGCTACTGGCCTTGCTCCCATAGTAAAGATATCGCGCATAATGCCGCCTACTCCGGTGGCCGAACCCTGAAAAGGCTCTATAAAAGAAGGATGATTATGACTTTCCATCTTGAACACAAGCACGTCGCCGTCTCCAAAATCCACTACTCCGGCATTTTCGCCTGGTCCTATAAGAACTTTGCTCCCTTCCGTCGGCAGAGTTTTTAAATAGACTTTGGAACTTTTATAAGAACAGTGTTCCGACCACATAGCCGAAAATATACCGAGTTCGAAAGCATCCGGTTCATGTCCGAGCAGTTCCGAAATCTTGCTATATTCTTCCGCAGACAAACCGAAAAGTTTTTCGGTTTTTTTTGTATCGTTTTTTTTAGCGCTAACGTTATCCATTTGAATTTTGTTTGCTTTATTTTATTTTATTTCACGTTTTTTAAATTATTTATTTTAATTTTTATCTTTATCTTTCTTTTATATATTTAATAATAGATTGAAAAATATATCCTCCGTCTTCGCTTCCGAGAATCTTTTCGGAAGACCTTTCGGGGTGGGGCATTAATCCCATAATATTGCCGTTTTCGTTTGAAATGCCGGCAATATTATACATAGAACCGTTGGGGTTTGAAATTTCGGTTATAGCGCCGTTTTCGTCGCAATATTTAAAAATTACGGTATTTTTATGGTTTAAGCTTTCTATTATTTTCTTTTCGGCAAAATAGTTCCCGTCGTGATGGGCAATAGGCATTTTTAGCAAAGAGTCTTTTTTTAAAGCGCATGTAAAAGGCGTTTCCGTATTTAAGGTTTTTAAATAAACGTCTTTACATTCAAATTTTAAAGAATCGTTTGTAAGCATAACGCCGCTTAAAAGACCTGCCTCAAGAAGTATTTGAAAACCGTTGCAGATTCCTAACACTATACCGCCTTTATAGGCATAATCTTTAACGTATTCCATTACGGGACTTCTGGCGGCGAGAGCACCCGACCTTAAATAATCGCCGTAGGAAAATCCGCCGGGAATTACTATGAAATCATATCCGCCAAGATCTTTAATTTTATTTTTATGCCATATAAACGAAGCGCTAAGCCCAAATACTTCGTTCAAAACCCTATATACGTCGGCATCGCAGTTTGAACCCGGAAAAACCGTTATGCCGGCTTTTATTTTTTTATTGTTCATAAGTAATATTTAATTTTATTTAATTTCTATAGTAAATTCTTCTATCAGGGGATTTGACAAAATCTTTTCGGAAATTTCTTCTGCCTCTTCTTTTAGAGAGGCATGCCCGTCTTTTACTTCTCCGGCAAAATCGACTTCGATATACTTGCCTACCCTTACGTCTTTTACGTTATCGTAACCGGAGGATTTAAGAACCGACAAAACGGCTTTGCCCTGAGGGTCTAATACTTCATCCTTCAACATAATTTTTATAAAAGCTTTTTTATTCATTTTTTCCTCGTTTACCGTTGTTACCGTTAATATTTTATTCCGCATTGTATCTGTCGAAAATATAGTTAATATGTTTAAAGTAATAATTAATATCGAATAATTCGTCTATTTCTTGAGCCGTAAAATGCTTAGAAACGTATGCATCTTTTTTTAACAGTTCGCTGAAATCTATCTGCGAACGGATGCTTTCGTGGGCAAGACCCTGTACTATTTTATAAGCATCTTCTCTTAATATTCCTTTATCGATAAGAGCCAGCAAAACTTTTTGAGAAAAAATAACGCCTTTAGTCAAATTTATATTCTTTAACATATTTTCTTCTTTGACTATTAAATTTTCGATCAAATATGTTAACTGATGAACTATATAATATACTAAAATCGTAGAATCCGGCGCAATTATTCTCTCGACGGACGAATGGGAAATATCCCTTTCATGCCAGAGCGGTATATTTTCAAGCGATGCTATAAGATTAGAACGGACTACGCGGGAAAGCCCGCAAATGTTTTCGGATACTATAGGATTTTTTTTGTGCGGCATCGCGGAAGAACCTTTCTGTCCGGGCGCAAAAGGCTCTTCGGCTTCGGCAACTTCCGTCCTCATTAGATGCCTGATTTCTAAAGCTATTTTTTCGCATGACGCTGCAAGAGAAGCAAGGGAATAAAAAGCATCCGCATAAACGTCTCTCTGTATAACCTGATTAGACAAAATATGTTTAAGCCCGAGAATATCGAGAGCCGTTTGTTCTACTTCGGGCGAAATATTGGCATAATTCCCTACGGCTCCTGACAGCTTGCCGAAAGATACCGATTTTATCGCTGTTTTTATTCTCTCCTCGGCTCTTTTAATGTCTTCATAAAATATAAGAAGCTTAAATCCGAATGTTACCGGTTCCGCATGTATTCCGTGGGTTCTTCCCATTACCGGCGTATGTTTATACCTTACGGCCTGATTTCTTAAAGATTCTCTTAAACTTTCGGTTTTTTTAAGTATTAATTCGAGAGATTCCTTTAGCAGTAAAGAAAAAGATGTATCTCCCACATCCGAAGAAGTAAGTCCAAGATGAATAAATCTAGAATCTTCGCCGACATATTTTGCGACGTTTGTTAAAAAAGCTATGACGTCGTGCTTTGTAACGTTTTCTATTTCCTGTATCTCGTTAACGTTAAACTTTGCTTTCCGAATTATATTTTCATAAGAAGTATCGGGGATTTTTCCTATTTTATTATAAGCCGTACATACGGCAAGTTCGACCTTCAGCCAGGTCATGTATTTATTTTCAAGCGACCATACTTTGGCTATTTCCGGAAGAGAATATCTTTCTATCAAATTTAGACCTCCTGATTACTTTTATCGTTTATCTTATTTAGATATCAGTCAACTGCGCCGGATTTCGTCCGATCTTTTATTTTTTTGTAGCGATAGCTATTTTATACAATCCATGCTCTATGCTTAATCCCATTACGTTTACTATGCTTGCGGCAGTAGATTTTTTATCCGCTTTTATAATTATAGTGGCGTTTCCCTGAGACTTTTTAACGTCTTTTAAAAATAAAGACAATTCTTTCAGCGAAAGCTCTTTATTTCTGTAATATATCTTACCTGCCTTGGTAATATAAAGCGTAACCGGTTTTTTTGAAGAAGCAAAAGATTTTACTCCTGATTTCGGCAGATGAATTTTTATACCGTAATTTGAAGTAAAAGTCGTTGTCATCATAAAAAATATTAACAGGGTTAAAAATACGTCAACCATGTTAATAACATTAATTATAGGATCGGGCTTTCTTTTAGACGTAAATTTCATTTTACTTGTTTTATATAATCGGCGCTAATTATGATTATAATAAAATTATTTTCACTCGGCTTTAATAAAAGATATAACCCTTGACGCGGTATCTTCCATAACCGCTCCAAAGTTAAACGCTTTAGAAGCAAAATATTTAAAAAACAAAAAAGATACTATGGCTATTATAAGTCCGATAGCCGTTGAATACAATGCCTCTGAAATGCCGAGCGCAAGAAGATGCGGATTCGCTATGCCGTTTCTGTATGATACGGCGCTGAGAGCCTTTATCATGCCTACTACGGTTCCAAGCAGACCCAATAACGGAGATATAGTGGTAATAGCGCTGAGTCCTTCTAAATTTTTTTCAAGATCTAAGTATGCCCTTTTGCCGGATTCCTCAACCTCTAATTTAACGGTATCTATAGGATTTTTATAGTTGTCTATGATAGAAAGATAAATTTTAGCTATAGGCGTTTTTGCCGTCATGCACATACCTTTAGCCTTTTCTATGTCCCCGTTTTTTAGAGATTTCTCTACATTGGCGAGAAAATCTTCCGGAAAAATTTTGGATTTCCTAAGGCTGTAAAAACGTTCAATTATTATTGCAAGTGCAATAACCGAACATAGTATTAAAGGATATAAAAAAAATTCCGTAAGCAGTTCGCTTTGATTAAACATAATACTTCACCCTCACCTTTTTAAATTCTTTAGTGCTTTCGAGAGCGTCGAAATCATTAAGCCCTGTTAGAGAAGAAATTTTATTCATAATGCTCCATGCTTCGTCTTTTGATTTTGCATGTATCATAGTAAATATATTGTATTCCCATCTTCCGGGATAAACCGGCCTAAGATAACAGTGTGAAACTTCTTTCATGGAAGACATAATTTCGCCGTTTTTATCGGCTTCTTCACTGTTTGTTTTCCATATTCCCATAAGATTGCAGCTAAACCCAGCTTTTTGATGATATAAAACGCAGGCAAATCTTCTCATTTTTCTTTCGCTTATAAAATTTTTTACGGTTTCAAGTAATTTTTCCTGAGAAATACCTAAAACCTCAGACATATTCTTAAAAGGTTCATGAGTAATTTCTATATCTTTTTGAAGTTCTCTTATGCAGGCTTTTTCAAATTCGGAAATTTTTATTTCCAAATCTTTTTTAAAATCTTCATGGGAAAAGAACTTAAAAGAAGAAGCATCGTCAGCTCCAGTCATATCAAAATTAACGCCGATTTTATAAAGTTTCAGGGTAGGGAGAATAAGATAGTCTTCCGCGCCCGATTTTTCCGAGAGCTTTTTTATTTCTTCTTCAAGCGAGTATTCGCAAGGAAGAGTTATTGTAAACCATATATTATATTTGTGGTTTCTTAGATAATTATGACTCACTCCGCTATGTGAATTTATTATTACGGCAGCCGAATCCGCCGATTTATCGGCTACTTTAAAAGCAGCAAGAGTGCTTTTATAGCCGATATTGTGCGAATCGAATATTGCGCTTATCTGTCTGATAATTTTACCGTTCTTCATGCGCAGTATTCTGTCTATTACTTCATTTTCTTTAATGCCCGTAATATTAGCAATTTCTAAGAAAGGGTGTTTGGCGATAGGAAAATCGGTCTGAAGAATATTTAATATTTTTCTGTCTGTAAGTTCAAGTTCCATAGATTTTAAATTCGGCAAAATATAATTAATAATTTTATTTATATAGATTATAACAGTTTAGCCGAATGACCGTCAAGAAAAAAGAAAACCCCCAATCGTATTAAATTTTAACGATTGGGGGGTTTTCAAACAATTTTTTGCGTTATCTTTTAGTTTTAAATTATCCTCGGACGATTACTTTAAAGACTCAAGATATTTTGCAATAGTATTAACATCTGAAGCCGGCATGCCTTTGTGATTCGGCATAATAGCCATATAGGACTTTCCGTTAAGAGTAACCGTACTTCCCGAAGCAAAATGCGCTCCAGGGGTTACTATCTGCGTTTTAATCCATGAAAGGCTCCTCTGGGAACCTATATGAGAAAGATTCGGACCTACTTGCCCGCCATGTCCGTCTATAGTGTGGCAGGCTATGCATCCTTCCGACTTGAATAATGCCGGTCCAGAAGCGGCAAAAGCCGAAACCGCAAACGACGAAACTCCTGCAAATACTAAAGCGGCAGCAATTAATTTACCCATTTTTGAAAACATTGTAATTCACCCCCTTTTTTTAATAAATATTATTATATCTCAATAATATTTTAACAATAACAGCAATCAATAAAAAGTTAAAGCACAAAAATACTAAAATTTAAAAAATTAAATAGGTTAAAAATTATAATTATTTTATGTAGGGTATATCAGGTATTTTTTAGCAATAAAGTTTTGTTTGTCCGAAGAGCCGCAAGATAACAGCGGTTTCGGACAAACAAAACAATAGATAAATTATTTCAAAGATTCAAGATAATTTGCAAGAGCGTCGACTTTTGAAGCGGACATATGCTTATGCGATGGCATAATCGCAATATAAGATTGTCCGTTGATAGTTACGGAACTGCCAGACGCAAAATGAGCGGAAGGATTTGTAATCTGAGTTTTAATCCAAGAAAGGCTTCTTTTGCTGCCGACATGAGAAAGGTCTGGTCCTACCGAACCGCCCTGTCCGTTAATCGTGTGGCATGCAATGCATCCTTCGGAACTAAAAAGTGAAGAGCCGGTTGAAGCAAAAACCGTAGTAGCGCTAAAAATTAAAGCAGAAGCGATTAATAAAGACGAAATTACTTTTTTCATTTCCATAATAATTCAACCCCCTTAAACTTAAAATTAATAAATTATTAATGCATTATTTCTTTATCTACATAATATTATACTAAAAAAAAAATTAAGTCAAGATTTTTATCTTTTTTTATCTTTTTTATATATTTTTTTCTTGCATTTTTCGGCAAATAACATATAATAAAAAATCGTGCAAAAATTTTATTTATACTAATTAAAATTTATCTGGAGATTTTAGTTCTCCGAAGGAGGTATGTAAAATGAATTCATTAGGAACGCATTTGCTTTTAGAATTAAAAAAATGCAGAAAAAATATCTTAGACGATCTAGAATTTGTAGAAACTGCAATGCTGGATGCGGCATCGGAAGCAAAAGCTACGATAGTCGAGCATAAATTTCATGAGTTTAATCCGTTTGGAATAAGCGGAATGGTTATTATTGCCGAATCTCATCTTTCTATTCATACATGGCCGGAATACGACTATGCGGCCGTAGATATTTTTACTTGCGGCGACATAATTAAACCTCAAGAAGCCGCCGAATTCTTAGTGGAAAGATTCGGTTCGTTAGAGCCGCAAATTATGGAAATAAAAAGAGGTCTTATATCTATTTACAACGAAGAGCTTCCTCATAAAGTACTATGCGAAGAGAAGCTCGTCGCCCGTTAGCGTGCAATTCCTCTTAAATTTTCGTCGAATTTGGCGTAATAAGATATTTTCTGAGAAGCCCCTGCATCTGTTTTTTTTAAATTTGCAAGGGCTTTTTTTATGCTTTCTTCAACGAACGGCTTTTTTAAAATAAAGCCGTTTGAAATATTTATAAGGTCTAATAAGGGAAGCATGACGAACAGGCGTTTAAAAATCTCTTTGTGTGGAATTTTTAAATCCGGTGAATCTATATGAATATATTTTTTTGAACTGACATTATAAGCAAAAAGAATATCTATATCTATAACACGGGGCATATATCTTACCGAATATTCTTTTCTGCCCATAATTTTTTCGATATTTTTAAGAAACGACAGAAGTTCATGAAAAAAACTTGATAAGTCATCGATATTATTATGTGATTTCGACGGAATACTAAGAATAACCGCGCAGTTTAAAAAAAAGGGCTGATTTTCGTTTCCAACCGGTGAAGTTAGATATATGGACGAAACGCCTAAAATCTTTGCTTCGGACAGCAGACTTCTATGTTTATGGCTAAGTCCGCTTATAATTTTTGTTCCGTTTTTAATAAAATCCAATGCTTTTAATAAGTTAGACTCTTTATTGCCGACATTACTGCCTAATCCTAAACATACGATAAAATCTTCCTCGTCAAACTTAGAGCTTGCTAAATTCATGCTCCCATTCTTACTAAAGCTTCTTTTATGCGATTTTCGCTTATGGTTAATGAAAACCGCACAAAACCTTCGCCATATTCGCCGAAGCCTGAACCTGGCGTAATTATGATTCCGGTTTCGTTTAAGAGCGATACGGCAAAATCCTTAGAAGTTATGCCTGTTTTAGGAACATGCGCCCAGACGTAAAACGTTGCATCGGATTTAAATACTTTATAACCCAATTTTTCCAGACCGGACACTAAAAGTTCACGCCTTTTTTTATATATTTTATTATTATCCTCTACGGTTTTAAGTTCATTGTCTAATCCGTAAGCTCCGGCAAGCTGGATGGCTTGAAATACACCGGAGTCTAGATTTGTTTTAACTGCTCCAAGTCCTTTTATTATTTCTTCGTTTCCTGCCGCAAACCCTATCCTGAAACCCGTCATATTAAACGTTTTAGAAAGCGAATGAAACTCTATACCTGTTGCTTTTGCGCCGTTTGCTTCCAGAAAAGAATCGTTTCCTTTTTCGCCGGCATAAACTTCGGAATACGCAAAATCGTGAGCGACTATAATTTCATTAGTCTTTGCAAATTTTACTACCTCGTTGAAAAAATGCCTGTCCGCTGATGCGGAAGTGGGATTGTTCGGATAATTAAGAAACATAAGTTTTGCTTTTTTTAAAATATCGTTGGGTATAATTGAAAAATCGGGCAAAAAATCGTTTTCCTCTTTGAGCGGCATAATATAAGGGATGCCTCCTGCAAAAATAGTGCCTGCTCTGTAAACGGGATATCCTGGATCCGGTATCAAAACTACGTCACCCGGATTAATAAAAGCAAGAGGTAAATGTCCTATTCCTTCTTTTGAGCCTATTAAAGACAGAACTTCCGTTTCGGGGTCAAGCATTACGTTAAATCTTTTTTTATACCAGTTCGAAACCGATTCCCTGAATTTTAAAAGACCTTCGTATGAAGGATATTTTTGATTTGCGTCTATTTCGCTTTCTTTCTTTAAAACATCGACTATTGCTTTCGGCGTCGGCAGGTCAGGATCTCCTATTCCAAAACTTATTATATCGACTCCTCTTGCTTTTACTTGAGACTTCAGTTTATCTATTTCCGCAAAAAGATACACGGGCAATTGTTTAAGTCTATCCGACTGATTAATGTGCATTGGTAGGAATCCTCCATGAAAGATAATTATTTTTATTAATATTTTATAATAAAATTTTTTCTAAGTCTATATATTTTAAAGCAAAGTCTTTGTGCACTTTTATTTCTCCGTATCGTTTTTCTTTAGGAATATAAGGGATTTCGCCGATAATAGGAACGTCGGTAAATTCGCATAAAATTTCTTTGTTGGAAGATACGCTTTCATCATTTTCGCCTAAAACATTGTTTATAATTATACCGGACATTTTAATGCCTTTATTTAATGCATATTCTATGCTCAAAAGAGTTTGATTTATCATGCCTAAACCTGCTTTAGTAACTAAAACAACCCCTGCGTCTAAGTATTTTGCTATATCTATCATAAAATGACCGCGTTTTAACGGAACAAGCATTCCGCCTGCCCCTTCCACCAGCATATAATCGTGAATTTTATTAAGTTCGTAAAATTTAAAAAGGATTTCCTTAATACATAATTCTCCGCCTTCTTTTTTAATCGCCGCATACGGCGACAAAGGCAGCCGGAAAGTAAACGGAGTTATAACGTCGAGATTTTCTTTTAAATCGCAGTATGTTTTAACGTAAAGACCGTCTATATATTTTCTTGAGCCGTCTTTGCCGATTTCAACGCCCGTTTCTACGGGCTTCATATATCCGGCATCAATACCTTTCTCCTTAATAGCAGACAATAAAAGGGAACTGCAAAATGTTTTCCCTATATTTGTATCGATTCCAGTTATAAAAAATATTTTCTCAGCCATATTAA